>CASBRD010000335.1 GCA_949128025.1 Oscillatoriales cyanobacterium PMM_0008
CCCTTTCAGGGATTGAAACATTCCCAAGATTTTCTGTGCTATATCGGGATTGTCTGGAAATCGACTAAAATCCCTTTCAGGGATTGAAACTAATTATCTATTCCTAAGATCAAGACAAGAAATAAGAGTTGAAATCGACTAAAATCCCTTTCAGGGATTAAAATTATGGTTATAACTCAGATCGATCTAGCACAAATAGTCGCCCAAGCTAGCTCTCTATCAGAACGTCTGAGGATCGAATCACTGACCCCTGATGTTACACAAGTTAACGAACCGCAGAGGGCCGATCGCATTCTGACGCGATGGTGTGAGGTGGTAGCCCAAGGAAACTGGGAAAAATTTCAGAAACGGTTGCTGTGGGATGGTTTGGAACTGGATCGAGTAAGTCGGGTTTTGCGATCGCATCCTACTGTAGGCGATCGCACTTTGCCAACATGGGCAGAAACCTTAAAAGAAATTATACAAACCGCCCACTCGTTTGTCAATCACCAACTACAAAAAACAAATCAGCCATTACCCATTGACAAAAACAACCCTATACTATTTGCAGAAATTTTGCTACCCGCCATCTTTGTTGCGCGGCAAAAACTATTAACTCATCTCGGTTTTACCTCATTATCTCCAGACAATCTCCCCTTAGAACTGCTTTCCGAATCAGCCTACCTAACTCTAGAACGCAGCTTACTCGATAAACTTCTCAATCTCAGCGGCAAAACCCTTGAATATGAATTCACCCGTTCTCGTCCGCTAGGGCAAACTATTCTTAATGTTTTGGGACAATCCTCAACAGATAAGGCTCAAATCAAAGTTCAGTATGACGCTTTCGTGCAGAAACTTTTGCAAGATGGATTATTGACTTTTTTCCAAACTTATCCAGTACTCGGTCGATTAATGGCAGTTGCCATTGATTTTTGGGTAGAAGCAACAGCCGCGTTTTTGCAAAGCCTAAAAGCTGACCTCTTGGAAATTAAGCAAATATTTAAACCAGAACAGAGTAGCGAAAGAGAATTAGGAATTACTAATGATGGTTTGGGAAAAGTGATTGAAATTCAATCCTCTCTCTCCGATCCTCATAATGGTGGGACAACCGTGATTGCCATTACCTTCGAGTGCGGACTGAAGCTTGTTTACAAACCCAAAGACTTAGGTGCAGAAGCTGCTTATACTCAGTTTTTAGACTGGTGCGATCGGCAGGATATACCTTTACCATTCAAAGTTTTAAAAGTATGCGATCGCAAAACTTATGGTTGGGTTGAATATGTAGAACATCTACCCTGTGAAGATGAAGCAGCCGCACAACGTTTTTATCAACGAGCCGGAATGCTTTTGTGCTTGCTATATGCACTGAGAGTAGTTGACTGTCATAGGGAAAATTTAATTGCCAACGGCGAACATTTGGTGCTAATTGACATGGAAACTTTGATGCACCAAGAGGTAAATCTTATTGCTGAATTACCAGAAGCAACAGCAGCAGAAGCATCTGTAACATTACAGCTTTCCGAATCCGTATTACGCACGGGATTGTTACCGCGTTGGGAATTCAGCAAAGATAATCGCCTCGCCTACGATGTTAGCGCTTTGGGCGGTATTGACGAACAGTTAATAGCAAAAGAGCAAAATCAGGGGAGCAGAGGAGCAGAGGAGCAGGGGAGCAGAGGAGAATTACCAATTACCGATACCTGCAAATGTTCCGACGTTAAATGGGATTCCCCTCTCCCCCAATGACTATCTCGATAAGATCTTGTCTGGTTTTGAACAAATGTATCGATTCTTAATCGATACACGAGAAGTTCTCCTAGCACCAGATAGTCCTTTAGCGGAACTAATAAATCTGCGATCGCGCTTTATTTTTCGTGCCACAAGGATTTATTGGACAATTCTCCAAAAGCTTCAATCCCCCAAATTTCTCCGGGATGGAGTCGATCGCAGCATCGAACTAGACATCCTCTCCCGTGCTTTTCTCGTCGCGGCCAAAAAGCCCGATGCTTGGCCGATTTTCCATGCAGAACTTAAGGCAATGGAACAATTAGATATTCCCTACTTTGCCGCATATCCTAACAGCGATACCCTCAGTGTTGGTTTAGAAAAACCAATCGAACATTACTTTCAGGAACCCAGTTATCAGCAAGTTTTGACTCAGATACAAAACCTGAATGAAACAGATTTAGCTCAACAAATAGAGATTATCAAAGGCTCTTTTTATGCCAGGGTAGTGCAGAATCCGAAAAGCGATCGCATTACCAATATAGCTGACTTCGGACAAATTCAGCCCCTCAGCAGTCAACAATTACTAGAAGAAGCCACGCGCATTGGCACAGAAATTCAGAAACGAGCAATCTGGGGTAATGATGGTAGTGTCAAATGGATTAGCTTTGCCTATATTCCTAATGCCGAACGGTTTCTCTCACGGTGCGGCGGGTATTGCTTATGCGCTGTTGCGACTCTATGCTGTGACGCAAAACAAAGCTTATTTAGAAGCAGCTTGTGAAGGCATTGCTTATGAGCAGAGCGTTTTTTCTCCTGTGGCCGCCAACTGGCCGGATTTACGAGATTTTGCTCAACAAAACGGTCAACCTGGGTTTATGGTTAGTTGGTGTCATGGAGCTACGGGGATTGGTTTGGCCCGATTGGGTGGCTTGTCAATTTTAGCAACAGATGAAATATATCAAGATGTGGAAGTTGCTTTGCAGACTACGCAAAAGCATAGTTTGCAAGATGCGGACTGTGTATGCTGTGGTAACTTTGGCCGCATAGAGATGCTGTTAGTAGCTGCCGAAAAATTATCTCGTTCCGAATTACGAGAAGCTGCGGAAAAAAGAGCGGCTTGGGGAGTGCTACGTGCAGAACAAGTAGGTGGATATCAGTTTCCCAATTTACCTAATTCTGTATTTAGTCCCAGTTTCTTTCAAGGAACTTCTGGTATTGGTTATGAATTGCTTCGGTTGGCGCATTCAGAAGTGCTACCTTCTCTATTGTTATGGGAATAGAGATCGACAATATTGCCAAAAACATTTTAGTGAAACCCTTGGATATTGTCGTAAATAAAAAAAGCTTTTCAACAACCGCCAGGACAGGGATTAATGCAGGTAATATTTGTAGTAGGAAGTGGGTCAATTTTTTCAGTGCTTAAATTCGCCCGCCACGCTTGCCTCACTTTTGTGTACAAATCCCGATCTTCAAATCCCTGAATTTGGACAATAGCCAAAATTTGCGGGTCTGCTTTCCTTCTTAACTCGCAGTTACTTTGTAATATTTCTTCTGGGCGAAGTTTTGGTAATACCCGAACATCTAAAATTGCCTCAACAGGTTGGCCAGAACCATCGGGCTTTTCCTGCATTCGCAAGTGTTTTTCTAAGATTAATATACCCCCAAAAGCAGTTTTTTCTGCTTCTGGATCGATCCAAGTAATTCCGTATTTACAAGTAGGTTCGCCCAAACATTTACCTGTTTTGTACCAACTTGGCAGGGATTGAGAACTGGAAGTAGGCTGAAGTCTTTGTTCGACTAATTGCAAGTAGATAGCAAGGGCTTTACTTTTATAAGCATTTGCGGGATTTCTCTGTTGGGTAAATAAATTAGCAGCTCTTTGCAAATCTGCGATCGCCCCTCGGTAATCTTCTCTCTGGGTCTTGCTTACACCTTGGTTATAAAAGTCTTCTGCCCTAGTTTGGGCTACTTGTTGGGCATAAGGTGCGGTAGTAATTCCGCCCACTAATATTGCAATTCCTAAAACTGAGCTTCCTCGTTGTAAATAATTCATGATTTTAGACTTTGTGCTTTTTGTTAATCTCTTTTACTGGACTGGCACTCTAGCCTCTACTCCCTAGCTATAAATTGTAGCGGCGGGTTTTGTCATGATTCCGATCGGTTAGCCACAAATTATCTGCTAAACCCGCCCCTACTTTCGCTATGAAGAAAATCATCTTATTGTACCTCATTCGCCTACAAGCCACTGTCATCACCACTGCGGTTGTGCAGCCAGAAACGCTGTTGCTGCTTCGCTATTCATTGGTTTAGAAAAGAAATAGCCCTGTCCGTATTCGCATTGCAGTGCGCGAAGCCTTTCCATTTGTGGTGCTGTTTCTACACCTTCGGCAACTACGTCCATGCTTAAGTTATGACTGAGCATGACAATAGTTTGAACGATCGCAGCATCTTCGCTAGTATTATCCATGCGGCTGACAAAGGAACGATCTACTTTCAATGTATCTACAGGAAAGCGGTGTAGATAACTCAAAGATGAATAACCAGTACCAAAATCGTCGATGCTAAATCGCAGGTTTAATGCTTTGAGGCGCAAGATAATCGCAATGGTGGATTCAACATCGTTCATTGCCATACTTTCTGTGATTTCTAGTTTTACACTATGACCGTCCACTCCTGTTTCCTTGAGAATTTTTTCAATTTGTTCGACTAAATCCGGTTGGGAAAACTGTTGACCGGAAAGGTTAACGCTCATCATTAGAGGTGGGTGTATGGGAAATTGTTTTTGCCAAATATGCAACTGACGGCAAGACTCCTGCAATATCCACTTACCGAGAGGTACGATCGATCCAGTTTCTTCCGCCACGGGAATAAACTCTGCTGGAGAAATGAATTTTCCTTCGGGGGACTGCCAGCGCATCAGTGCTTCAAAACCTGCTATCTTACCTGTGGCTATCAGCACTACTTTGTCTTTCACTAAATTGCGATCGATCTCGCCGTTCAAAACTTGTGTCAGCGTGACCTGGGGCGCTACTTTCCTCCGCCGATAGTTTACCAGTATTTGGTAACCTTGGGCGTCAATATTTTGATACCCGCCTGAATTGACATCCAAGGCTATAAAAGCTGTTTTGCCCAATCGGAGAGCGTTACGATTAGCTTTCAAGGCAATCTTGGCATCTTTCAAATAGCTGAGGCTCACCCTTAGAGAAAATGAATAAAGTTTCTCAGTTTGTGTAGAAGTATACATAAAATTCCGGCGTATTACTCCATCCGGATCGAGAACAAAGTCATTAAAACCAGTTTGTTCTTTTGGAACGCCGGGAGGTGGCGGGACACCTGTGCTATCGGTATCGCCCAGCTGGTAGATTGCGATCGCATTTGGCGCTTGAAGTTGCTTAACCAGTTCTGCATGACCTGGTGGGCGCGGCAAATCGCGATGTATATCTAAACCAATGACTTTAGGTTGATAAGATTGTAGCTTTGATAGCAGTCTAGCGACAGTGCGATCGGAAAGAGGCCATTGTTTTTGGGCTTGGATATCTGCTTCTGTAACTTCGACTACCAAAATTCGCGGATCTGGCGGGTCTTCCGGTTTTAACTGGGTCATGCGATCGAATTCCATCAGTTCCAGAGGTTGCAAAACTTCAACTTGCCTAACTCCTAGCACCAAACCCGCAACCAGTATGCTGCTAATCAAAACTGGTTGTTGCAAGACGAGGGCTGCTATCTGGCAGATTTTGGCTCTAGCACGCTGGTTTGTCTTTGTCATTGCAGGCAACAGCCAATTATTTTTCCAAAAAAGCTTAGCCGTCATAAAGGTGGAGCATTAATTACTACTAAACATAGCTTTAAAAAAGGGCAGGCGACTTATACTATTTTTGCACACCGATCCAAGTTTCTTGCCATGAAGGCTTTGGTCTTGTAAAATCAAAGTGGGAAAAGTTCATCTATCTAAAGTGGGAAAAAAATTAAGCTACTCTAACTTAGAGTAAGCTTTCCAGAGTAAGTCTTAGCAATTTCTTAATGTTTATTTATGAAATCTTTAAATATAATTTCAACCCACTTTTCCCACCTTTGAAACTTAAACAATTTTTAAATTTTTAAGTCTTAAGACTGATATGTTGGCAATAAAACAAATATAGGTAGTTTTACCGAAGTCATTGCCTTGATTACAGGTTTATACTCAGCTTTAAAGACTTGGTTTATCATGTATGCCTAAAATACTCTTGTATAAGGCTATTGCAGCCATCGGTTTGACATCTACACTCACCTGCAAATTTAGCAAATAAATCCGATTCAAGCCCGGAAGCTTTCACAGTTTCTAAGGATTGAAGACTGTCGATTGCAGCACCAGAAAGTTTACCGCTTTCCTGACTGATCTTTAAGTTGGCATCGAGGCGGAGACGGCGTAGCAGCTGCAAAGCGATCAAATTAATGGTGGCGAAACTAACTGTCATCAATGTCAGTACCCGATCGTACATAATCATGAGTAGGAAGTAAAAAACTAGCATGACTGTATCGATCGCTGTGGTAGAAATACTATTGAGTACGGTTACGACTTTGCCGTTTAGTGCGGTACGGTTGCCGATTTCACCAGCGAAACGATGGGCATAAAATCCCACTGGCAAACGCCTGTCATAACGACGCGACGGACAATTTGATTGTCAGCCGTCGCAGATAAATTAGCCGCAATCGCGCTAAAAGACTTTGAACTACAGCTGTTATTACCATTCCTAATAATAAAGGTCGCAGCCAATTCTCGCGACCTTGAATGAGAATTTCATCTGTAAAAACTTGGCTAAATGCTGGTACTGCTAAGCGGGGGAGGGTGAGAAGGAAACCCGCCAATATAGAAAACAGAATTATATCGTAGGAGTTTTTCAGGCGGGAGTGTAAAGCTAAAAGCGTGTTTCGCTTTTTACCGCCTTTTTTAAACTCTGGCCCTGGTTCCATCACCAGTACGATGCCAGTATAAGCTTGAGAGAATTCTTGTCTGGATATGCGGCGTCGTCCGCTAGCTGGGTCGTTGAGATAAACGCGATCGCTTTTAAACCCCTCTACCACCAGAAAATGGTCGAAGTTCCAAAACACGATATAGGGTACTGGTACTTCAGCCAGCGCCTCTAGCCCTTTTTTAAAGCCTTTTGCCTGCATCCCATAACGTTGGGCCGCTTTGACGAGATTGGTAGCCTTACTCCCATCGCGAGAAACGCCGCACTCTTCACGGAGTTCTGCTAAGGGTACAATGCGATCGTAGTAACCCAGAATCATCCCCAAAGCAGCAGCACCACATTCCACCGCCTCCATTTGCAGTACCGTAGGAGTTTTGACGATTTTGGATTTTGGATTTTCGATTTTCGATTTTAATTTTTGGATGCTCATTGGTAATTCTTCAAAAAGTAGTTTAAAAATATTCTATTATTCTGTTCTTTTGTATCAATAGTTGCTATTTACTTGCTTTCTGGGTATGTTGTTGCGCTTTAGCGCTCTTATCTCAGTTGGAATAAGAGCGCTAAAGCGCAACAACGTACCTAATACCAGCCTCAACTATATAACTAGCAACTTGCGTTACTAAAATCTTTTGTTTTCATCGTTGGTTAAATTTTACCGCAGATGAAGACAGATGAACGCAGATGAACGCAGATATAAGAAGGAGGATTTTTTGGATATCTTCTTAGTAACGGATATCTTTTCATTCAATCTAAAATCTAAAATCAATTTATGCCGCTCCACTCTCGCAAAAACGGTAATACAAATTGAATAAGTGCCCGTTGTTCTACTGTAACTTGCACAGTAGTGGTAGTTCCAGCAGATATTTTAAAATCCGGCGGCCCTTTGGAAGAAGACCACTCATAGCCGCTGTAACTTGCAGAATTCGGCTTCAATTGCGCCCAAACTTCTATCTGAGATTCTTTGGATTGAGACATCAAACTTTCTACCACTTCTGCATTACCAATCGTACTCGCAGCACCTTGTTTAGTAACGGGAAATTCGGAGACAGAAATCACAGTACCGACAATTCCCCCAAATCGTTCCCGCTTCACTGTAGTTGGTGTAATTTGGATCGACATTCCCGGTTTTATTTGCTTACCATCTCTCACGGGAAAATAAGTAACTGCCAATATCGGCTGGGATGGTTCTTGGATCTGGATTGAGCCTATGCGAGTTCCAGGATTAACAAATTGCCCGCCACTAACAGTAAGTTCTAGAATGCAGCCGCTGTACTGACTTTTAATAGTGCTGTTGGCTTGAATTTGTTGGTCAAGTTATGCTTGAGTATTCTGGAGGCGGTTTAGTAAATTTTCTCGCTGCTGTTGGATAGAGATGCTGCTTTGGTTTTTCAACAATGGCGTTAAAGTTTGAGTGTCTTGTAAGCGTTGTCGCAAGCTGGTTCGCTGCTGTTGCAAACTTGCTTTTTCCAGTTGGTTTCTTTGCAGTGCGATCGCAGTGGCGTCCCGCTCCTGTTTTTGTAGTTCCTGAAGTTTCAAGGCTTCTAACTGACGTTTTTGCTTAAGCTCAAGTGGGTCAATTACTGCTAAGATCTCTTCTGGATCGTCTTTCTCATCGCCGTTGTTCTTCTTAACGCAATCCCCAACTTTGACTTTTAGCTGCTGTAATTGTCCAGATTTGGGAGATTGAAGTTCTATAACCTGGCCCGATCGCAGTAAAACTCCTTGACCGCTAACTGCGATCGGGATACGTCCAAAAATACTCCAAACCAAACCAACAAACACCAATCCACCTAATGCAAGCAAAGGTAGCCAATCTTTAGGACTGACTACTTGGATCAGCTCATCTAGACGTTCAGGAGAAGATAAACGATCTAACGATGCTTTTCTGAATAAATCTTTCTTTTTGTCATTAGTCATTACGAAATTTCAAATTTTAGATGGCAGATTTCCAATTTATGTGTAAATTTTCAATTCTCGCTCCCAGGTTCAATTTGGGAGCAAGGTTTTGGAGGCTCTGCCTCCCTTAACTTAGCGCCATTCGATTATGAATGATAAATTTTAGCAACAAACAACCAACAATTACCTACAACCAATTTCCTACGAGAACAAACGCTGACCAAAAATAGGGGTGAGAAAATCTCTCGTCCTGCAAAACCGCCTGTTCGGCACGGCGCAAAGCTTCAGCTTTTGTCACCTCATTACCCTGATTTGCCTGGGAATGGGCTAACTCTTCATAGAATCGAGTCATCAGTAAAGCCGTGGCTTCATCGCTGACACTCCACAGAGATGCCACCGTACTGCGTGCCCCTGCCCGCACAGCTACCCCCGTCAATCCCAAAGTTGCTCGATTATCTCCCGCAGCAGTCTGACAAGCACTGAGGACAAGTAATTCTACTGGGCCTATTCTTGTATCGGCACGCAAAAGGCTATCTAGATCTTTAGCGTTAATTCGATCGTCCCAGGTGAGAATAAATGTGTCATTTGCTTGAGAACTGAATTGACCGTGAGTTGCTAAATGAATTATTGGAAAGGAAGAAGATTGAACTTTCGTTTTAAAATTTGATGCGGTAAACGATCGATCCAGCAGTTTTTCTGTGAAAACTTCACTCCCGATGCTGTCCAATTCAAACTTCACGCCCGGAAGTGATGAAAACCCTTGACGTGCTTCGCTCAGTCCGGCAGTGAGAACCCTTATCTTACCTCGTTGTAAAGGTTTGGCATCTATCAATTGCAAACCGGGTGCAACGGCAATACTGTATTTTTGGACTAAATACTTTTCACCATCATAAAGGGAACTCATGGGGATATTTCGGATCGCACCGTCTAATACAAACACTAGAGTTTGGACGCCGCTATCTGCTAGTTCTGTTTCCATTGGGCGAATTAACCAGTTGTAAATCTTTTGCGAGGGAACCAAAAAGTTTCTCAGGGAAATTCGCAGTCTTGGAAATGTTATAGAATTCCGCGCTTGCAGGACTGTTGCCTCTATTTCTTCTTGGGATAGAAGGGTGGTGTAGCGGCGCAATGGTTGTCCGGGTAGTGCCACAGTTACTTCTAAGCGATCGCTCAAAATTATCGTCGAGAATACTGCCGCTTTTGGGTCAATATTATCTATTTGTAAGGGCTGAGTATTTAAACAGGCATCCCGAAAAAAGTTATCTAGTTCAGCCAGCTGAAGAAAGTCGATTGCTTGCCTAGCTTTCTTCAGTGCTGATTGCTCTACTTTTTCTCCAGGTGGTAACAGTAACCCAATTAGTTCTCGGTAAACTGGTTCTACACTTTCTCGAAAAGAAAACTGCGCTTCTGAGCTAATTGCTACTAAATCGCTGCGGATAGACTGGATGATATTAACTGCTTCAGTATAAGCTGCGATCGCACCTTCTCGATCTCCCTGCTGCTTGAGAATCCTTCCTAGCTGCCACGTGCTTGAACCTGGTTAATCTTACTTCTGGTTACTCCCGTTATATCTCCTATTTTTTGGGATCTGTCGGCGGCTTGTTTCCAAGTTTCCAGCGCTTGTTCGGACTGACCGACAGATAATTGTAAAAGCCCTTGAGCTTCTAGAATTTGGGCTAGGAGTTGTTAATATAGGTTTTTCGCTTTTTCGTGACTCTCTGAGGGAAACGTCGCAGTCACAAGCTCGATCGGCCTTTTTTCACCGTCGCTCACAGTCCCACCACCGTTGAACCGTAGCTGAATCCCTGACTTTTGTAAAGCGCAAAATCTAAATATTTTTTACTTCTCTACCTTTCCTACTTTTGCTACCTAAAATACACTACTTCATCTAAATTTCAAAGTCCTACCTTTCCTACTGATTAAAAATTAAACATAATAAATTTTGTAGTATGCTGGTTTTGTAAGATTTAAAACAAACTCAAATTTGATGACAATTCAAACGCTCCAACCCAATACAAAGTCCTAAAAAGTAGGTGGCCGAACAAGAGAACACTCTCGCAAACACATACCGCACACAATATTCTACCTGAATCGAACTGATTAAACCTAAATTCCCAGGTCATATCATTTCCGATAGTATCGTGACGCTAAAAAATCTCTTTTCAGCATCTGCGTTCATCTGCGTTCATCTGTCTACCCTACGGGAAGGCTTCGCCTACATCTGCGGTAAAAATTTAACCAATGATTCCCACAGACAAAGCCAATGTGACCGGACATAATATCAGTTTTGACATGGAAAAAAGGTTAATTTCCTAGTTACTTTAACTACCCAACTTTCACTTAAATGATACCAGAAAAAGACTACCATATGTCTTCAGAGGAGTTTCGCCGCTGGGGATATAAAACAATCGATTGGATAGCCAACTACTTAGAGAACGTCGAGAATCTGCCCGTTCTTTCTCAAGTAGAGCCAGGGGAAATCAGGGCCAAGCTGCCGGAAACAGCACCGCAAAAGGGAGAATCTTTCGAGGAAATATTGAAAGATCTCGATCGCATTATCATACCAGGAATAACTCACTGGCAATCACCCAACTTCTTTGCCTTCTTTCCCACCGGCATCTCAGCACCCTCCATTTTAGGCGAATTAATCAGTGCAGGACTGGGAATACAGGGAATGTTGTGGGCAACTTCTCCTGCTTGTACCGAGTTGGAAACCCACGTTTTAGACTGGCTGGTAGATATGCTAGCCCTACCAGAACAATTCAAATCTTCTTCTGCTGGGGGAGGAGTTATCCAAGATTCAGCCAGCAGCGCCTCTTTAGTAGCATTGCTAGCAGCTAGAGAACAAGCAAAAGCAGATATTAACAACCTCGTAACTTACATTTCCACCCAGGCGCACTCCTCAATAGAAAAAGGGGTAAAAATTGCGGGACTGCGCCGGGAAAACCTGCGCCTGATTGAAGTTGATGGCAACTACGCCATGAGTCCGGATGCGCTACAGCAGTGCATCGAAGCCGATATCAAAGCTGGGTTAACCCCTTGTTATTTGGCGGCCACTGTAGGGACAACTTCATCCAATGCGATCGATCCTATCCCAGAATTAGGTGCGATCGCGCAAAAGTACAACATTTGGTTCCACGTTGACGGCGCAATGAGCGGTACAGCCGCCTTATGTCCAGAATTCAGGTGGATTCATCAAGGACTGGAACTAGCCGATAGCTATTGCTTCAACCCTCATAAATGGATGCTGACTAACTTTGACTGCACCAGCTTCTACGTGCGGGATAGAACAAAGCTGAATCAGGCACTCTCCATCATGCCAGAATACCTCAAAAATCAGGCTACCGAATCCGGCAAAGTAATTGACTATCGCGACTGGCAAATTTCCCTGGGACGCAGATTCAGAAGTCTCAAACTCTGGTTTGTAATTCGGCATTACGGCATCGAAGGCTTACAACATTACATCCGCAAACATATCGCCTTAGCACAAGAGTTTACCGAATGGGTAAAATCCCACCCGCAGTTTGAATTAGTTGGCAATCCACCCCTCAACTTAGTCTGTTTTCGACACAAAGGCGGCGATGAAATTAACCAGGCAATTGTTAACAGTCTTAATTCTTCAGGGAAAGTCTACTTAACTCCGACCAAGCTTGACCAGAAAGTAACTTTACGGATGTCAATTGGGCAAGCAACAACTGAAAAAAGCAACGTCGAGCAAGCTTGGAAATTAATTTGCCAAGTAGCCGATTCAGTGGAAGCAAACACTTAAAACTGCTAAACCTGTTCCAAATTAGTTCACCTCAAGAAGTGGCAAGGGATATGACCGAAAACTTTTATTTGTTGCTGCCTGAAGAGCTGCCTACCAGCTACAACTTAAGCGAATCGATCAAAAATAAATTGAGCAATTCGCTGAGCTTGCTTTCACAACATTCTTTATCAAGTTGCCAAGTGCAACAGGCTATTAACTCGTTATTTGAAATCCTGGGAACAGAAGAAATCCTCTCTAACGGAGAGCTTCCAGAGCAAGTTTACGATGAATACTTTAACATCAGGCGCGTTCAGCCCCAAAAAGGTGTTGCTAAATGCCTGGTTCTTGCTGCAAGTACCTTATCAGCAAGAAAGCTTTTTGATGATATAACTGGACACTACCTCTCAACTCCACCTCTCCAATCAGAAGCAATGGAATGCTGGGTAAAGTCCCATTGGGTTTTCATTTCCTTAATTCAAGGCTTAATTATCAGTTGTCTGCGCTTTGAATTAGAGCTGCAAGCTGGAAACTTAAAAGAAGCTGCGATTGAACTAGACACTGCCTCGGCGCTGATGTTAGGTTCTGCTGTAGCAATGGAAATGGCAGGAAGTTTTAGCACTGCGGCTTACCTAGCAGAGGTGCGTTACACTATGCCCAACCAATTCAGCGGCATTATGATGCAAGACCACTCTTTCTTAATATCTATATGGAGGAGACTTCACCCCGTATTTGCATCTTTACCCGAACAGCTAAAACCTCAGCACGAACAGTTTACATTCAGCTACAAGATGATTGCTACGGCACATAAATCAGTTTGTGAAAAATTTAATGGAAACGAGGAAGGAAGCCTGCTTTCTCCCCAATGCAAAGCAACGGATATGCTGAGTAGATTTGAATCTGGCCGCTTGCGGATGTTAAATGCCAGCAGAGAAGTCAGGATGGCAGAAGATTGGTTATCGTTCGACAAAAAACAATCTATGGAACTTAGCTTTGTAAGTTATCGTAACTTACTGATGAGAGTGTTCGGTTTGTCAGAGTTTGCGTCTTATTCTACAGCAACTACAGAGGTAATGAAATTAAATTCGCTGGAGTTGATGACGAGGTAGAGTTTTATAATAGAGATCTTAAAGAGGCGTGGCGCTAAGTTAAGGGAGGCAGAGCCTCCTGTGTCCCAGCTAAACTTAGCGCCATTCATCTAAAGAGCGATCTCTCCGACTAATAAGCCCAGTTATGAAGCAGACACCCAGCAAAGGTTTTTCCTCCCACCCATCCAAACCACTCCCCCAAGTTTCCCCACCCGGTAATCCTCCCTCTAGCAATATGGAGTGGATTTCCGGCGGCACCTTCATCATGGGGTCTGATTCTTACTATCCCGAAGAAAGCCCCACCCACAAGGTATCTGTCAGCGGCTTCTGGATGGATAAGTACACCGTCACAAACCAGCAATACCAGGGCTTTGTGGAGGCAACAGGCTATGTGACAGTTGCCGAACGCCAACCATTACTTAAGGACTATCCCCATGCTAAGCCTGAGCTTTTGGTGCCTGGATCGGCAGTTTTCTGGCTACCATCGCGGCCTGTCGATTTGCGATCGTTCTGTTGGTGGAAATACTCACCCGGAGCCAACTGGCGTCATCCCGAAGGGCCTGATAGCTCTCTTGAAGGTCGCGAGAATTATCCCGTTGTCCATATCGCCTACGAAGATGCCGAAGCTTATGCAACATGGGCTGGCAAAGAGCTGCCCACCGAAGCAGAGTCGGAGTTTGCAGCCCGTGGTGGGTTAGAGGGGGCTACCTATGTCTGGGGGGATAAATTGATGCCGAATCGCCAGCTGATGGCCAACATCTGGCTGGGTAAATTTCCCTGGCAAAACTCAAGAACCCGTATTCCCAAGCCAGAAGCGATCGGTTCCTATCCTCCCAATGGCTACGGTTTGTATGATATGGCAGGGAATGTCTGGCAATGGACGAGCGACTGGTATCAAGAGCGTCATCCAGAAAATGCTGCCAAACCTTGCTGTATTCCCGCTAATCCTAGAGGTGGTAACAGAGAAGGAAGCTATGACCCTCATATACCTCAGTTTCCCCGCAAGGTACTCAAAGGCGGCTCGTTCCTCTGCGCTGCCAATTATTGCGCCCGCTATCGTCCTGCTGCCCGTCATCCCGAAACAGTGGATACCTCTACTGGTCACATCGGCTTTCGCTGCGTAGTTAGACCTGCTCAAGTTTAGCGACAGAGGCTAGCAGCCTGGGTGAATTAAGCTGGGGCTGTGAGGAGTAGCTGTGGGTGCTTTGGCAGTCAGGATAATGGTGCCATCCGCAGCGACTATCCAGCCTTGAGCTTCCACAATCTGGTAATTGTTAATTTGCGATCGCTCACTCCTTCCTCCTCCTCCTCCTCTGAGCTTGGAGTCGGCCCGATCGGGCCTAGCCCACGAAACCGCTACAATCTCGTTGGTCAGGGGATCGTAGGGATTTGGGGGTAAACCGCCCCTTCCTGTTACGACAAAGGAACTACCTGCCTCCTCACGCCGAGTACAAAGGTTTTTGGCGACTAAACCTTCCACATCAACCACTGTTGTAGAAAGATCAACTAACCCAGCACTGGGGTCTACATCAGGCGTGTTGATTTGCACCGTACCGCTGAACTGAGCGCCTAAATCGGAAGTGGCGGTAATATCGCTGGTGACATCGCTCTGTTTGTCGCGGAACTGAGTGCCAAAGATACCAGAAGCATTAATAGTGACTTGACCGCCGAAGCTATTTGTTGCATTAGCAGTAATGTTGCGATTTGAGAGCCTCATCTTGTTGAAGTGCTAGACATAGTTCGTAGATCGCCTGTTGAGCCTTGACAAAATTGTACTCTTCAATCGGTAAATCCTCAGCATTAATAGGCTGGATCAGTTGTTGTGACATGAGTAACTCCTGCTTCATATTGGTAAACTGCATGAAATATTTAGTCAATTAGTAGTTGCATCCTTTACCATATCGGCGGGATTTAGAGCCTGTTTGCAAACGATTGTCAAGCTCTCTAGAAACTGGGTTTCTCATCAAGGAAACCCGGTTTTTGTCGCCTTAATTTTTCGGGTCTTTCGGAGTTATTATGCTAATGTTCACCCTGAACATTTTGTAGTAGCACGGCATCATCAATATGCCGGTGAGCCCAAGATTTTAATGATGCTGTGCTACTACTAACGCAAGTTGGTAGTTATCTAGTTGAGGCTGCTATTAGGTACGTTGTTGCGCTTTAGCACTTTTATTACAACTGTGATAAGAGCGCTAAAGCGCAACAACATACCCAGAAAGCAAGTAACTAGCAACTTGAGCTACTACAGCATATTTGACCCGAAAGAACCAATTTTCTTGACAAACAGCCTCTTAGAAATTCTGCCAATAAGTTGTATTCGAGGTATCGATCGTCATCCCCACAGTAGATCCATCATAGGCTATTTGAGTGCCGATCGGCTGTAGTATATAGGAATTATATTGTCCGTCGAGATCGGTCACCTGCAAGCCACTGTAAGTCTCGGCGAAACGTCCAGGCCCCAAAGAAACCGGGTTTCTGGGAGTTCAGAATAATTCAAACAGCCTCTTAGAAAATTTGGTAGATATTCGTATTTAATTTATCTATATCTAGAGGGTTGACATCTCCGTCATAGGACATATTATCTATCTCGTAGGAAGCATATATTCCATCGCTGTCAGTCACCTTCAGCTTGCCATTCCCCAGCCACTGCCATATCTCCATATTTTGGACAGCCGTGACCAATTGCGATCGCATTTGCAACGATTGGTATAAGAGGTGGAAAGACTTCCCATCTACGATAATCCCCTTATCATGCCAATAACTGTTTATTGTCATTGCCCTTGCTTTGGTAGCACCGCCAGCCACCATATCTAACTCATCTTCACTCAGTTCATAGTCGTCGAGTTCATCGGAGTTGCCTTCTGTATTCTCTAGTGACCAGTCCACGATCGTTTGCAGGTTTCTGAGTGTAAAATTTCCGCCATTCTCGGCAGCAATTTGAAAAAAAACGGCCAGGTTTTCGGCGGTTTCTAATTGCGATTTTAGTTCCTCATTCTGCTCAATATCCCTACGGACATTATCAATAGCTTGTTGAGCTTTGATAAAGCGTAAATCTCGCTCTGATAAATTTGCAGTGTTGATTGCCTGGGTTACGTTTTCTGACATGAATGACTCCTTTTTAATATCAGCGACTTGGATAGAAAGTTTTGTTTTTTGTATAGCTCAATTAATAATTTAACTCCTTTACGGATCGGTATGATGAATTTTCGGTAAATTCATGTGCGATCTCTATAAAGGATCGATAAAGATTTTTTGGCACTTTGGACAATAGGCTATATATAATTGTCATCTCTCTAGGTGGCTCTGCATCTACTCTAAGGAGGGAGATTAATTTGATATCAATTCCGTTTAAGCAGTCATGGTAAAACTTTCCCGCATCGCCGCGTCTCCGTATTAGTTAGGTAGTCGTTATCACCAGGCTTTTTGTGTATCCAAGGCTTGCAGCCGCGTGAGGTACAATAAAATGATTTTCTTCATAGCGCGTTCGTAGGGGCGGGTTTGGCAGATAATTTGTGGCTAACCGACAAGAATCATGGCCAAACCCGCCCCTACAATTGATCTGTACCTCACCCACTCGCAAGCCGCTGTAATTCCCAAAAAAGTGGTATTTTGAGATAAAATTTGCTTTTAAGTGAAATTGCTGAGAGGTTATTGAAGTGCCGAAAGTCGTGTCAGTTCACTCCTATCGGGGTGGCACCGGAAAGTCCAATTTTACAGCAAATCTGGCGACAACCATTGCTCAGCACGGAAATCGGGTGGGTGTGGTTGATACTGATGTTCCTTCCCCTGGAATTCATAATATTTTCGGCTTAGACCCGGAAAATATGCACAAGACTCTCAATAATTATCTTTGGGGCGAGAGTCAAATCGAAGAAGCTGCGTATGATGTTAGCGCCAATGTTGGACTAAGCGGAGATAGCAAACTTTTTCTGGTTCCCTCTAGTGTGAGAGCAGACGATATCGCCAGGGTTTTGAAGGATGGATATGATGTCAGATTGCTCAATGATGGGTTTCGCAAGCTGGTAAAAAATCTACAGTTAGATTACCTGTTTATTGACACCCACCCAGGATTGTCAAAAGAAACCTTTTTATCGATCGCAATTTCTCATGTTTTGATCTTGATTCTGCGTCCCGACAAGCAGGACTATCAAGGTACGGCGGTAACAGTAGATGTGGCGCGGCAACTAAAAGTCCGCAAACTGCTGCTAGCGGTGAATAAAGTCCACAGCAAACTGAATGTTGACGCTTTGAAGCAAAAAATTGAGGAAAGTTATGACGCACCTGTAGCGGGGATCTTTCCGCTATCAGAAGATCTCGTCCAGCTGGCGAGTGAGGGTGTCTTCTGTTTGAGATACCCGGATCATCCCATAAGTCAGGAGTTTAGGAAGGTGGCGCAGCGAATTATGGAATAAAACCAAATTGGCGATTTAGATTTGAGATTTTCAGGTAATTATCACATACCTCAATAAGGTAAAAACTATCTGAAATTGGAAATCAAAAATCTGCCAAACTCACGGTCTGTGAATGAGGTCAATGTGAAATGAAATCAAAAATTGTTAAAGGTAGCTATGGTTGACACAGGTGATTTGCAATTTCTCGCCAATTCGATTCAATCGGTAACTTCGCCGTTTCGTTCCTATCTGAACGATTTGTATGACAAGTATGAATCTCTCAATGAAGGTGCTGTTGCTGACTACACACCGGAGTTGGCGTTAGCTAAACCAGAGTATTTTGGTATCTGCGTAGTGACAGTTGATGGTCAGGTGTTTGAAGTAGGGGACTGTGATAAATTATTCACAATTCAATCGATTTCCAAAGCATTTGTATATGGTTTGGCACTGGAAGATTGGGGTCGAGAGTATGTCAATACCAAGGTGAGTGTTGAGCCAACAAGAGAAGCGTTTAATTCGATTGTTTTAGATGAAAAAACAAATCGTCCCTACAATCCCATTGTAAATGCAGGTGCGATCGCAACCACCGATTTAATCAAAGGAGATGGGGCGACCGAACGCCTTACACGCATCCTCAATATGTTCAGCCGTTACACCGGACGAAAGCACGATATTAACGTCCCGGTTTTTCTATCCCAGAAAGCAACGGGAAATCGGAACCGCGCGATCGCATATCTGATGCTTAATTTTGGCATAGTGAGCGATCGCATCGAAGAAACCCTCGACCTCTATTTCCAGCAATCCTCAATTATAGCGAATGCCCGCGACTTAGCAATGATGGCCGCAACCCTTGCTAACGGCGGCATCAATCCAGTTACCAAAGAACGGGCCATTGACGAGCGCTACGTTCAGGATGTTATCAGCGTCATGCTCACTTGCGGTATGTACCACCACTCTAGCGAGTGGATGTACCGGGTGGGGATGCCTGCTCAAAGTGGCGTGGGAGGCGGGATTACCGCCGTCGTTCCCGGAAACCTGGGGATAGGCACTTTTTCCCCACCCCTAGATGCCAAGGGAAATAGCGTCAGAGGCATCAAAGTTTGTGAAGACCTCTCCAAAGACTTTGGTTTGCATCTGTTCAATGTCGCAAAACCAACCCACGTCTTGAAAGACTTGATCGAAGGTGGAGATTCAGTCGATCGTTGGTAATCTCTGAAATATGGCTAGGCCCGACAGCCCAGCCGTATTTCAGAACCTCTGCTTAATGATATCATCTTGGTAATCCTGAAATAAAAATAAGCACTGGGTTAAAGGTTTTTTCTACCTTTTCCCTAGCCCCGACGCACTATTTTGGGGCAGATATAATAAAGTGATTCGATCTACAAAGTATAGACTATACTCTAAAAAAAGGGCGCAAAATATCATGCTAATATTCAATCGCTTCAGTATAAAATCAAAAATTCAGATCATGCTCCTGATGGCTAGCCTGGGTTCGATCCTAGTGGTCGGCTACCTTGGCTGGAGCAAGGTTCGGGGTGCTATTGAAGATAAAATTTCCAATCAGTTAACGAGCGTTCGTGCATCCAAGGCATACCACATTGAATCCTACTTCAAAAATATGCGCCATCACGTCGAGACACTTTGCGAAGACCGCATGGTTGTCGCCGCGATGGTGGAATTAAACAGGGCGTATAGAGAACTGGATCAGCAGTACATTGCACCCGAATGGAATGTCGCGATCGATGATTATTACAAAAAAGAGTTTTTACCCAGACTCTCCAAAGCCATCCCAGGCGCTCCTAACATTGAAAACTATCGTCCTTACACTCAAGCAGCCAGATATCTCCAATATCAATACATCGCCAAAAATACAAATCCTGTCGGAAAAAAAGACGAACTGCTCGACCCACAAGACGGCAGCGAGTACAGCAAATTACATAGCAAGTATCACCCAATATTCCGCAATTTAATTAAGAAATTTGGCTACTATGATTTTTTCCTCATCAATTTCAAGACCGGGGAAGTTGCGTACACGGTCTATAAGGAAACCGATTTTGGCATCAACCTGGCAAAAGGCCCTTATAAAGAAAGCAATCTGGCAGAAGTTGTAGCGGCAGTGCAGAAAAGTCCAGACCGTGGGGCGATCCAAATTGTCGATTTCAAACCCTATCGTCCGTCCTATATGGCACCCGCCGCTTTCATCGCTGGCCCGATTTATAACGGGCCGCACATTGTCGGTATTTTAGCAATCCAATTGCCAGTTGATGAAATCAACAACGCCCTGACTGGTAATAAAAGCTGGAAGCAGGATGGCTTGGGCAATACGGGAGAGACTTACATGGTAGGATCGGATATGTTAATGCGTTCGGTTTCCCGTTTTCTGATTGAAGATCCTAAAGGGTATCAGGCAGCCTTGAAGTCGATCAATACGCCGGAGAACAATATCCAATTAATTGAGCGGCTCGGCACCTCGATTCTCTTGCAGAACGTAAACACTAAATCGGCACAAGCTGCGATCGCAGGCATCGAAGGAACTACAATCGTTAAAGACTATCGCGGCAGAACGGTTCTGAGTTCCTACGGGCCGCTCAAACTCGAAGGTCTGGATTGGGGGATTATCGCAGAGATGGATTTGTCTGAAGCCTATCAGCCAGTCTACGCGCTGCAAAGAGACCTCTTTATCGCGACTGTAATTCTAGTGCTGCTGATTGTTTATTTAGCCAATGTTGCCGCTCACAGCTTTGTTAGACCGATCGAGGTAATGATTGCAGGCGCTCGTAAAGTCGGTGAGGAAGATCCAAGTTTTGAGGAAGTCTTGAATTCTCGGAATGAATTTGGCGATCTAGCGCAGCTTGTCAAGGAAATGGCTCACGGCGTTCACAACCAGACCAATTTGTTGGCACAAAAAAACCGCGAGAATGAGGCACTCCTGTTGAGTATATTGCCCAGTAAAGTAGTAGAGCGGCTGAAAAAAGGCGAAGAGCGAATTGCCGATCGGATCGAACAAGTCACGGTGATGTCTGCCACCATCTTTGGCTTGACAAAACTGGGTGCCAATCGGGAAGTTGGGGAAGTCGCCGACTTGCTCAACGAACTGATCGATCTGTTAGCCCAAGCCGCAGCTAACCACGATGTAGAGATGTTCAAAACCATTGGCGAGCGCTATATTGCAGTTTGCGGGCTATCAAAACCGCGTCTCGATCACTCAAAACGATCGGTAGATTTTGCCCTGGAAGCAATGGATGTGTTGCATAATTTCAACAATCGTTTCGGAATTAAGCTGAGTTTATCTGCTGGCATTAATTCCGGTGCAGTTATGGCAGGCATTATCGGCACCAAAAAGCTTAACTACGATCTTTGGGGTGAAACTTTAGCGCTAGCCAACGAGTTGAACGCTCACGCCGAACCCAACACAATTCGAGTCACCCAAGATCTGCGCGATCGCTTGCAAGACCTCTATTCTTTCGAGAAAGATAAAAACATCAAATTTGAAGAAAAAGGCAACTTAACAACTTGGGTTTTGAGAAAGGGAGGGTTACAAGACTTGATCGAAAACCTTTCATTCGGTTTAGATATGGATGATTGGGGTATCGAAGAAAGCACTAACGAAGTTGAAACGAAGCAATCAAAGACTTAAGGTAAGTGTAACGACAGAAAGGTAACAGTCTGATGGAGCGATCGACACTAATTTGGGGACTGGTTTTAATAGTTGGATTTCCGCTTTTAAGCGTTGCCCTTGGAGAGGCGATCGAACGCTTGCAGCGCCACGGAAATCCACTAATCCACTTCTTTGGTAACTTCCGCCGATGGACTTTGCCCCCATTAGCAATCCTGCTGGTGATGCGGGAAATCCTGGGGTTCAAAGAATCTGATATAGCCTTGCGGGTTATCGAAACCCTCTTCTGGTTTGCCGCCGTCTACACTTCTATTTCTCTGCTCAACGTAGTGCTGACAACGAAGAAAAAACAATACTTTTGGCAGATCCACGTGCCAAATTTATTGTTTCAATTTGCTCGCACCGTAATCATTGTAGGCATCGGTGCTTATGTTCTCGGCGATGTATGGAAAGTAGATTTGAGTAGCGTGCTGACAGCATTGGGAGTTGGTTCGCTCGTGATTGCCCTGGCACTACAAGACACCCTCAGTAACCTAGTATCTGGGTTTTTGCTCATCTTCGAGTCTCCTTTAAAATTGGGTGACTGGATTCGGTTTCAAGAGCTTGAAGGAGAAGTGATCGAAATCAACTGGCGGGCTGTCCGCTTGAAAACGCAAGACAAAGATATTGTGATTATCCCTAATGGCGTTTTGGGGAAAGAAACGATCTACAACTACACGATGTTAGACCCCTTACACGCCGAACGCATTCAGGTAGCATTTTCTTATAACGATCCGCCCAACCGCGTTAAAGGGGTGCTAAGAAGTGCCGTACTTTCCACTAAAGGAATCGTGACAGAACCTGGGCCGGAAATCGGAATTAAAGCCTATGGAGATTTTTCTATAAACTACGAAGTCAGGTTTTACATTAAGGACTTTATTGACTTAGAAACATCTCGCTATGAAGTGATGTCACGCATTTATTACGTTGCCAAACGTAACAATCTGACGATGCCTTACCCCGTTAGCATCCAATATGATGGTAACGTCAAAGATATCCAGCCGAAAGATCACCAACAGGAAATTTTAGAATTCTTGAGGACAGTCCCCTATTTCATTTCCCTGGAGCGGGAAGTCATCAACACACTTGCCCAAAATGCCACCGTGGAATATTACGGAGCGGACGAAAAAATTGTTGAAGCTAGAGAATTTGATACGGGATTTTACATAATTATCGATGGTAGCGTTCTGCTTTCGGTCACAGATATTCATAACCAGGAACAAGAAATTGCTCGCTTGTCCAAGGGTGATTTTTTTGGCGAAATGGTGCTTTTACGAGGGGAACCCAGCGTTGCATCCGTCACAGTCATCGATGACTTGAAGGCTATTGCGATCGAACCCGATACAGTCTTTAGCCTCGCCCAGAAAAACCCCAAGTTTAGTTTGGAGATGAACCAATTTGTAGAAGAACGAAGAAAAGCTGCACGTTTAGCAAGAGGAACTAAAAACCTTTCCAACCAGGACACCCCATATAACGGTAAGGCAAGGCATCCACTCATACACCAGCTTAGAGACGGTTCAAATTAGCGATCGACGGAAATTAGTTAAGAGGTCTACTACAATGGAGCGACGAGCGTGTGTTCTTATCCTTTTTGTTCTACTCTTTGCCGGTTGCTCTAGCCAACCCAATCCACCCGCTGCTACAATTACACCAACTCAACCACCTGTACAAAACAAATCTGTAAATTCATTGCCAAAAGAACAGCCTACCCCAACAACACCTGTAGCTGTCAAAAAAACAACAGATGAAGGTAGCATCAAACTACCAGAAGTAGACCCCCTAGAAGTAGAAGGCGACATTAATATCGCGGGTAGTTCCACGGTTTTTCCCCTGCTTAAGACAATTTACGACCGCTTTATTGAAGAAGGTTATGGCAACAGTATTAATATCGAAAGTGTTAGTTCTACGGCTGGTTTAAAGCTCTTTTGTCAAGAAGGTAAGGCAGATATTGCCAACTCAACTCGTGCGATTAAAAATGATGAAGTAAAAGCTTGTGCTGCCAAGGGTCGTATCCCCATTGAGTTCCGCGTTGGCACCGATGCGCTAGTTGTTGCTGTCAATAAAGAGAATGATTTTCTTACTAATGTTACCTTAAAAGAATTGGCGGCAATCTTTACCGCCGAGAAGTGGTCTGATGTCAACCCTAAATGGCCTAACGAACGGATTAAGCGCTTTGTTCGCGACACGGAATCAGTAAGTTTCAACTTTTTTGTTGAGCGCGTTTTCAATAACGATATAAAACCGCTTCTAAATTCATTAAATACAAAATTCAGTCGCAGTGACGGTGACCTAATTGACGGGGTTATTGGTAATAAATACGCCATTAGTTTTTTTAGTTATGCTTACTATCCAGAAAATGCTCAAGAATTGAAAATTCTCTCAATTGAAGGCATCGCTCCAAATGCTGAATCTGCCAAAAGTGGGAAATACCCTCTGAATCGTCCCCTCTTCCTTTATTCAGATGCCAATATTATTAGCAAAAAGCCGCAGGTAGCTGCGTTTATAAACTTTTACCTGACCCATGTCAATGAAGAGATTGTGAACGTTGGCTACTTCCCACCCAGTCAAAAGGAACTTGATGAAGCAAAAGTTAACCTTTTGAAAGCTATGGGATTAGAAAGACTTGTTATGCAAACAAATAAAAGTTAATTATTTAAATATCAATAGCACTAAAAACTGCTTCTTTGGATTTAGTTTTAAGGGTCATTTTAGAGTCGCTCATCCGACTAATCGGTAACTCTATCGTAAAAGTTGTCCCTTCACCTAAAACCGACTGGCAATAAATTTTGCCATCATGGTTTTCCGTCACAAGCTGATGACAAATCGATAACCCCAAACCAGTCCCAATTCCCATAGGTTTCGTAGTAAAAAAAGGCTCAAATAACCGCTCTTGAATTTCCGGAGGAATCCCAAAACCATTGTCTGAAATACTGATGGCTACCCGGTCATCGGAGATTCGCTTAGTTGCGATCGCAATCTGCTTATGCTTAAGCGGCTGCACGTTTTCGTCCTTTTGTTCTAGCAACGCATCAATTGCATTACAAATCAAATTCATAAACACCTGATTCAATTGATTGACATGACATTCCACGCTGGGAATATCACCGTATTGCCGAATAATATCTATTTTTTGTATGTAACGACTCTTCAGCAGTAATAGCGTACTTTCAACTCCTGCATTTAAATCTGTTTTTTTCATTTCAGATTCATCAAGTCGGTAAAAATTACGCAAACTGATTGCCAGTTCGCGAATTATTTCAGAGCCGTGTTTGATGGAATTAATAATTCTAGGTAAATCCTCAACCGCAAAATCCAGATCGACTTCTTCCAGTACTTCCAGAACGGCATTTGTGCTATCTGGGTAACTCGACTGGTATACTTCTAAAACTTTCAAAATATCTTGCACATAGCCTTCAACGTAAGGTATATTGCCGTGGATAAAGTTAATCGGATTATTTATTTCATGCGAAATGCCCGATACCATCTGACCCAGCATAAACATCTTTTCTGTTTGCACTAGGTGCAACTGCATCCTTTTTAGCTCGCTAAAAGCTTCTTGGAGGCGTTGATTTTGTTGCTGTAATTCTTGCGTGCGCTGAGCTACCTTTTTCTCCAGTTCGGAATTTCGTTCTTGTAGTTCTTTTTGACAATGAAGTACCTGAGTAGATCCAATCAATAAGCTGTAGCGTTTGTGTAAACTCAAAAATGCGATCGCAGGGCCAACCGTGATCGAATCAATGGCGGCTTGCCAAAATCCTATGTGTTCAAAACCGAAAAACCCCATCGCATGGAACGTATGACCACCAGCACAGCTGAAAAATATTCCTCCTGTCACCCCCGCAAACAAATCAATCCCCCCTTGACGGTTACGCCATAAACCCAGGATGATAAGTGTGCTAATCGCAAAGTAACAGCAAGCAATTGTCACATTGGCCAAACCGCCCAGCAACTCAATTCGAGAGTCTGCTACACTGTGAGCCAAGGCCAAAAAATTATTATTTAACAACATAAATTTTTGCTGTGCTTTAACACCGATTTTTATTACAAACTATGTATCAATAGTCTGTGAGACGGAGTGGCTTTTACTGTGAGCTAGATCACTATGTACGGTAAACTTTTTAGGTCGGGTGAACCGGGAAACTGGTTGCGCCGCCACGAAACCTTAACTGACTGCTTATGGGTCTTGGGATTGCTAATAGCGGCAATTATCCTCTATACAATTAATCTGGGCGGTTTACCCCTGCGAGATTGGGATGAGGGAATTGTCGCTCAGGTAGCCCGCGACATTTGGCTAGCACCGACCGGCGAGTTGCGCTGGCTTTACCCGACGCTGGGGGGTCAACCTTATATTAACAAGCCGCCACTGGTGCATCTGCTAATTGCTTGGGCGTACTCAGTTGGGGGGATCGATGAATGGACGACGCGCTTTCCTGGCGCAATTTTAACTGCTCTCTCCGTACCCCTGCTATACGGCATCGGGCGCGAAATTTTTCCCCGCCGCCTAGAAGCTATTTTCTGTGCCTTGATTTACCTAACCTTGCTGCCTGTAGTGCGTCACGGGCGCTTGGCAATGCTGGATGGGGCTGTGCTGTGCTTTTTTCTATTTATGGTATGGTCTTTGTTACGCAGTCGCCGCAACTTACGTTATTGTCTGGGCGTTGGCATTGGTTTCGGGTTGATTTGCCTGACTAAAGGAATCTTGGGGTTATTATTGGGAGCGATCGCTCTTTTATTTATTGTCTGGGATACACCCCGACTGCTCACATCTATTTATTTGTGGAGTGGCATCATCATCGGCAGCCTCCCAGTCGCTTTCTGGTATGGTGCCCAGTTTATACACTACGGTCAAAGATTCCTCAATGAGGGGCTCGTCAACCAATCCTTGCAGCGCATTTGGGCACCCCTGGAAAATCACGCAGGGCCACCTTGGTATTATCTCTTAGAAATCTTGAAATACAACTGGCCGTGGCTGCTTTTTTTGCCACCCTGTTTGCGCTTTGCTTGGTCAAATCGCAATCTCAGCTGGGCTAAGTTAGTGCTGGTTTGGAGTGGTGTCTACCTCTTAGTTATATCGGCAATGACAACAAAACTCCCCTGGTACGTTTTGCCGATTTACCCAGCTTTAGCATTAGCACTGGGAGCCTATTTAGCAGAAGTTTGGCATTGGCCTAGCACAAAATCCTATCCCCGTGCTTGGAGCATTATTTTAGCACTGCTGGCTTTAGTTGCTTGGGCTGGAAGTATTTACTTTGGCTTTTTTTATCCAAAACCGGAACTAGATTTACAGATTATACTGGCCGCAACCGCGCTAACCATGACTCTAGCAGCCGTCCTGGTGATTCGTCGCGACCTTCAATTTATACCAATTTTGTTGTGGGGCACTTATGTATCCCTGATATTACTGATGACTTCGGAGCATTGGGTTTGGGAATTGGCTGAAGCTTATCCAGTTAAACCAGTTGCCGAGATGATTCAGAAAAGCGATATCCCATCTGGGGAGAAGATTTATACATCTTACCCATATTTTCGTCCTTCATTAAATTTTTATAGCGATCGCCAAATTATCCCCGCTTCTGCTGACGACCTCAAAAAAATTTGGGAACAAGAACCTCATTCCTACTTACTGCTTGAGGAAGATTTCATCAAAAATCTGAGCCTAGAGTACGTGAAATCCTTTGGTGCTGTTGCTGTGGCAGATCCCCAGGACAAAAAAACCACTTGGACACTGATCTCACGAGATCCTAATTCCTGAAAACTATGTACAGGCGCAGGGGAGAGTGGGAGAGTGGGAGAGTGAGAGAGTGGGAGAGTGGGGGAGTGGGAGAG
>CASBRD010000336.1 GCA_949128025.1 Oscillatoriales cyanobacterium PMM_0008
CCCTAGCCCCTATTCCCAAAGCTATTCGTTAGGAGATGACTGCGGTGTCGGTGCGGGCGACTGGGAACTTTGAGAGCCGAACGTCCGCCAAAGCCCGTATCCAGCCAAAACGAGAATGAGCAGCAATGCCAGCACCCCCAGCACAGTTGTGCTGCGATCGCCTTGCTGAGTGCCAACGCCAGCTGCTTCCCGATCTGGCGTGGTTGATTCATCATAAAGCAACGCTCTGGAAGCATCTGTAAGTTCCAATTCCATAGGGGCGGTAGGCATTTCTGTATCTGGTTCTACGTTCTTGGGATCGAACAGCACTGGCGGTTCTGGAGAGAGGAGACAGCAGCTGAGTACGATCGACGTATTATCGTGACCATTCTTTTCGTTAGCCAGGTCGATCCAAGACTGAACAGCTGCTTCAACAGAAACCTTACCTTTAAGAACCGGCTTGGCGTAATCTTTCCAGGACTTCTCCACCCAACCGCGATCGGAAAGCCCGTCCGAACACAACAACAGCAAGCCATCTTCTTCCACAATAAAGCGCTGAATCGTCGGACGGAGAACTTCGGCATCTCGCGTCCCCAGCGCCTGAGTCAACGCACCGCCATCGGCTCGCTTAAGCGCCTCCCGGTGCAAGCAGCGTCCCATTCGGACTTCGCGGGTAGCCACATCATCATCCACAGTCAGTTGCTGGCAGTAATCAGCCGTTATCCAGTAGATGCGGCTATCTCCAACACTAGCAATATAGAGTTCGTGGGCATTCCCCAACACTTCCCCATTTGCTGTCTGGATCTTTTGGGGCAACTGGAGGGCCATTACCAGAGTTGTACCCATTCGCTGGCGTAATTCCCGCCCTTGAGCGTCATTCTGGTTGGAAATCATGTTATTGACCACCCGGATAATTGCCGTCAGTTGGTCTATAACTAACTTCGGCGGCACAATTTGGGTTTGTGCGGTCACTTCCGTTAGCAACGCCCGCAGCTGGAGTTTGAGGGTTTGCAGTGCTATATCGCTGGCTACCTCGCCTCCTTCATGACCGCCAATCCCATCGCAAACTATGGTTAAGTAGGGGAGCAGCTCGTCGTTGGGCGGCTCGTCCCGATTGTAGATATCTAGATTTGTGGGATAGCAGGCATCTTCGTTGCTTTGGCGCATCGGCCCAGTATCGGTTGCCCCTGACACTTGCAAACGTAAGGGAAGCTGAGCGGCTTGTTCTAACAATAGCCGGTTGATCTGAGTGGCTAGAGCCTCCAACTCCACCTCGCCACTACGCATTTCCTCACCAATCTCTCTCAGTCGCTGGGCTACAGGGTCTTTTGCCGATCCAGTCCAATCAATCCAGCACTCGCCCAGATCCTTTAAAGACACATTTTCTTGTAACTCTGAGGCGTCGGCATACAATTCCAACAGCCATACCCGCCAACCTTGAACTCGGACATTTTCTGGCACCAGCAGCGTCGAAGCTACCCCCAGTTCCGCTAAAGGTGTCCACAATTGGAGCATTTGCCACAGCCAATATACCTGTCGTACTGGCCTCGCCTGATGCCAAGCCTCTACAATGGAGGGGTAAAGGTTTCCTTCCTCGTCGATCGGCACGTTTTCTAGAAGCATTACCTCAGCTGTTTCTGGTTCCTCGTCCAGCACAGCCAAACCGTAAACTTCGGGTATATGGAGACGCAAAGGGAATAGGCGCAGGTAAGGAATAACCTGGTCAGGTAATTCTTGGGGAACATGAGGCGGCAATTCCGGTTGTGTATCCAGCCAAATTTGGGGTGCAACAACCTGATATCTGCCTTCTACTAGCTCTCCTGCTGGGATCTGCGCTGATGCTGGGTCAGCAGCCCAAAGGTAGCGATTAATTGGCGGTTCGGAACTGCTCATAATCGGCAAAATTTATAAAAAAAATCTTAAATCGGAGTGGGAATGGAAAAAATTGCACTCACAGTCAGGGAAATTTAGGTATTAACTGTTGTAGTGAACGCAATGTAGAACACCCTCTCCATCGTACCTGGCTAGGGTGAGGTAGTTCATCCTATCTTGTGTCAATCTAGTGACCGGAACATCAATTATGTTATTAAGTCTTAGGATAATCTGGTTTTTGGCGGGGGCGGCTGGTCAAGTTTCTACCGCACCAACCCTCTTGGGAATTAGCCCCACCGTCTTCTGGTTGGTGCTAGGGGCGGTGCTTTGCTCGGTGGAGCTAGTTTTGCCAACTGCTTTTACGGCATTCACGATGGGACTGAGCGCTCTGATGGTAGGTTTGCTTTCTACTGTAGTGCGAAGTCCTCAATGGCAGGTGCTGATTTGGCTCTTACTTTCCACAGCTTTGATTTTCTTATTCCGTCGCTTGCAGCCCAAGCGTAAGGTATTCTCTATTCAGGATGCCACCGAGGCGCAGACGATTACCGAGATTCTGCCGGGAGAGACGGGGCGGGTACTGTACGAAGGCAATTCTTGGCGGGCGCGTTGTAGCGATGAAAAACTCGCTTTAGCCCAGAACCAGAAAGTTTACGTGGTGGGACGACAAGGCATCACGCTGATTGTGATGCCAGAAAACCTTTCAGATTAGTTAAATTCAACTCCCAATAAGAGAAAAATCGCGAGTTTCAATATGGAACAATTATTTCTGTTAGTTTTTTTAGCTCTTGGTGGTTCTGCTATTGCCGGATCGGTTAAAATTATCAATCAAGGCAATGAAGCTTTGGTGGAAAGTTTGGGCAAATATAACGGGAGGAAACTGGAGCCCGGTCTTAGTTTCGTTACTCCGTTTATCGATCGCATCGCCTATCAAGAAACCATTCGCGAAAAAGTTTTAGACATTCCCCCTCAACCCAGTATCACCCGCGACAACGTATCTATCACGGTTGATGCGGTGGTTTACTGGCGCATCATGGATATGGCAAAAGCTTATTACAAAGTCCAAAATCTCCAGTCGGCGATGGTAAACTTGGTGCTGACTCAGATTCGCTCTGAAATCGGCAAACTGGAGTTAGATGAAACTTTTACCGCCCGTTCTCAAATCAGCGAACTCTTGTTACAAGATTTGGATATCGCTACCGATCCTTGGGGTGTGAAGGTAACGCGGGTGGAACTGCGGGATATTATTCCCGCCAAGGCGGTACAGGATGCGATGGAATTGCAAATGTCCGCCGAACGTAAAAAGCGGGCGGCTATTCTGACTTCTGAAGGGGAACGGGAATCTGCTGTTAACTCTGCCAAAGGTAAGGCAGAAGCGCAAGTGCTGGAAGCAGAATCCCGTCAGAAGGCGGCAATTCTGGAGGCGGAAGGTCAACAAAAGACGATCGTTCTAAAAGCGCAAGCAGAACGCCAGCAGCAAGTCCTGAAGGCGCAAGCTACCGCTGAGGCGGTGCAAATTGTTGCCAAAACTCTCGCCACAGATCCCCACGCTCACGAAGCGCTACAGTTTTTACTAGCGCAGAATTATCTGGAAATGGGTCAAAAGATTGGCAGCAGCGACAGCAGCAAGGTGATGTTCATGGACCCGCGCAGTATCCCAGCGACTTTGGAGGGGATGCGATCGATCGTGGGAGAAGTTGGTAATAAATAGTACAAGTAGGGAAAGTCAAAAGGCAA
>CASBRD010000337.1 GCA_949128025.1 Oscillatoriales cyanobacterium PMM_0008
GCTATCTTTTGATGCAGACGCGCTAAGGCTTTGACTGCTTTAACCCGGTTGGCAGAACCTTTTTGACGACGTGCTACAATGCGTTGGAGTTTGGCTAATTTATCTTTGGCTTTTTGGTAAGACTTTGCACCAGTAAATATCTCTCCTGTTGATAGGGTAGCTAGGGTTTTTATTCCTAAGTCTACTCCCACTACATCCCGTTTTTTTGGGGTTGTTTGAATTGGCTTTTCTATTTTAAATGAGATATACCATCGGTCGGCTTTTCTGCTAATGGTGACTGATTTCGGTTTTGTCCCTACTGGTAATCGCTCAAAAGTTTTCAGCTTTCCTAAGATTGGTACTTTGATGCTCTGGTGTTCTATGTGGATAGAACCATCTAGAGTAAATGAGTCTGTGTGACCTTTTTTTTTGAATTTAGGTAACCCTTTTACACCTAATAAGAACTGTTTAAATGCTTCTGACAAATGCCTTAAGGCATATTGGGGGGCGCATTTGCTTACTTCGTAATACCAAGGATTTTGGGATTTTATTGATGCTACTAGCCATTTATGCAGGTCTATGGCTGTGGGGAATTTAATTTTGGATTCTGGATGAGAACGGTTGTGTTCTAAGACAGTTTGACATAAAGCCAAACCTTGATTCCAGGCGTGACGTGCTACGCCTGCGTGTTTGGCTAGACATTGCCGCAGCGAAGAGTTGACCTTGATTTCGGTTAATAATCCCAGTAGCATAGCTAAATTTTACTATGGGTTTGGCAAGGGTGGCAAGGGTGTGAGGAAAAGTAAATGTTTGTAAGTAAATGTTAGGAAAGTGACTACTGTTGATGAACCCCCGTGAATCTGGAAGCCCACGCTATACCCGAAACGAGTTAGCGTTGGGTAGTTCACTCGTTGTTTCCTGCCATCAACTGCTTGAGCGAGTCCAGTCCCTTTTTGACACGACGAGATACAGTGACCACGCTGATATCCAAGCGTTCGGCAACCTCTTTTTGCGTTAAATCCTGTAGAAAAACAAATTCTAAGATTTCGCGAGTGCGTTTTTCTAGCTGCACGAGAGCTTGTTGCAGACGAATCTGGTCTTCTTGCGCTAACTGAAAACTGCGATACCGAGGGTCGGGGACGAGTTCTCCGAGGGAAGTAGAACCTTCTTCTTCATCTCCCATCGGTGTATCTAGGCTTAGAGGCGCACGATTTTGACAAGCCAACTTAATTTCCTGCCATTCGGCTGGGGAAATTTGTAGTGCCGCCGCCACTTCTGCATCCGTTGGCTGTCGATTGAGCTGCCCGTGGAGCGATCGCGTTACTGTTACAGCCTGCCCTTGTAGTGTCAGCCAGCGTCGCGGAATCCGGATAGACGAGCCTCTATCTCGTAAATAGTGTTGGATTTCACCTCGAATATAGGGAAGGGCAAAAGAGCTAAAGGCATGACCCTTGCTGATTTCAAACCGCTCAATAGCGCGAATTAAACCCAAGCAGCCCACCTGAACCAAGTCCTCGTAGCTTTCTGAGCATTGATTGCTCCAGTAATGCGCTTCTTTTCTAATCAATCCTAAATTGAGTTTAACCAACTGATTGCGGATAGTAGCCGATCGCGATCTCTGGTACTCTCGCAACAGCTGCAAGCTATCATTCTTCAATGTATGAGATAGAGTCGTAGACATGGCGGAGTTTAGGGGGTAGATACAGGAAACCAAGATACGCCCAGATCAGTCTTATCAAGTTGGCACTAAAAAAGCTGTGATCTGTGACCGGGTAAGCGGCAATCCCACTTCTTGGGTGGCGCAGATCGAGCTACAGGAGGCTCTAAAATCAAGCTTCACCCAAATTTTAGTGCCAACCCACTCTCTTTATTATAGGGGCAATGGCTCTCAAGAAGGCTACCTGCTCTGCCGCAATACTTGAAGTCACACTTTAAGAATAGTTATATCCAACCTAGACATACAACCTCATTTATACTGAATTTTCTCCCACGGCGCTCTCCAAAGTGAGCTAAGTAGAGTCTAAGAACCTAGCACGAAAAAAGGGCGCATTGCGCCCTTTTTTGAGTAGCAATATCATCCAGCCCTGGGAAAATATACTTTGCGCGGCCTGCTCTTGAACATTTTTCACTTATGAGAGTTCATGGTTCATTGCTTTGAACAATCAACCATCAGCGATCGATCTGCCCGACGCGAAAATGTGGCAGCAAGTAACACAGGGCAGTATCACTAGGGCTTGATGTGCTGACTTATGCCTCTCCCGGTTCCAAACGACCGTAAAACAGACCGCGAATCTTCACTTCCTTGGCGTCAGCAGCTCCCAGATCCGTATCCGAGGGCTGTTCGCTCACAAAAGTTCCAGCAATTTCACCCGTGCTGCTATCTACCTTCGCTACTTGCAGAGAAATCCTACCCTTCTTGACTTCAGCACGCTTGACGTTGACGCGAGTCAGACCTTCAGCATCGGCTGAAGATGGGAAAGCCACTGCGTTGTCATACCCAGTAGCTTCACCGCGACCTTTAGGATCGAGGAAGCCAGCACTCCGATAGGAAGGAACATTAAATTCGCCTTCAAAATCCGTGGAGGTGTTAATACTTACCGCTCCAGGCTGGCTTGTGGCTACTAAGTGTTTGATGGTAAATAGGAAAGGTACTCGTTCGCCACCAGGCAGTTGCACCGTAATGGGTTGGAAGTCTAACCCATCTTTCTCAGAGAAGGTCAAGCTACCATCGTCGTTCACTTTCAGTGGCCCCTGCACTTGGTCAATGCTAGAGGTGTACCGCGTCAACAACTTGCCTGGAACAAATTCTGCCTCTTGGCGTTTGTTGGCGGGCTCTTCCTTGACGAAGAAAGAGGTCGGTTGCAAACACAAACCTTTGATGATATACGACTCACCGGCTTTAAGGGGAATAAAACCGCGAGTTGTTTCCTCCAACTGCGGACAGTTATTAGCGAGCCCTGTACCCCTGATCTGGTCGTAAGTTAATTGCTCAGTGCTGGTTGCAGTTGCCGAACCTTCACTACAAGCAGTTAGCACGCTCAAGCACAATGCCAAGAATGCAACGATTAAACCGCGATACCTCATGGTTAACCTCAATACTAACCTCAGTTTCTACTTAATCTCGAATGTCAAAATCACTGCCAGTGCCAGAAAGAATCGGGCGACTTGACTCAGGAAGAGAAAGCTATGGCTTCAATACCTTGAGCGGGGAGAGCCACGATTCACAATGATCGACCCGTTGAACCGCTGCCTAGTTTAGGCTGAATTCTTAGATCTTTGATTGGCTCGGCTAAATCCCATACAGCATTTTACAGAAAAATGCGCTACATCCCACGGATTACGGACTTGGGCATTTCAAGGTCGAACCGGACTGTTACAGGCCCTGCGGGTCAGATCTGGCAACTCAAAAAGGTTGTAGGGATGAGGCGAACTTACCTATACTTCTTGTCTTTTGGCTCAAGAACCTTGCTGCGTAAGTCTTGGGCTAAAGAAAAAACTCAATTAATTACGTTATATTAAGAATAGTTTAGTTTTGTTAAAATATGCTTTGTGAATCTTATCCTTAGCTCATTGCTGTAAAAAAGGTTTTTATCCTTGATAATGGTATGAAAAAACCATTAGCTAATATTTGAGAGATCGGCAAATTAGTAAGTAGCCTGTTCAAAACCTTGAATGCAGGCACAACATTGGAGAGTGTTTACCCATGCTTGGCTCAATTCAGAAAGTAGGAATCATAATATTAACTGTTTCTTCTTTGGGTATCGCCAGTAACATTATTAATCCGCTCCCATCCCTGGGGCAAGTGGTGACATTTGCAGATGGAACCTATTGTCAAGGGTCGTTTCAACCTAACTCTCTGACCCTTAACGGTAGAGGGGTATGCGTATACGGAGGGAGTGGAAATGAGAAGGCCACCTACAGAGGCGACTTCCGCAATGGGGTGCCTAATGGCACTGGCGTATTCGTCTTCGGCAATGGAGACCGCTACCAGGGACAGTTCCTCAACGGCCAGCCTAATGGCAGAGGAGAATTTATATACGACAACGATAACCGCTACCAGGGACAGTTCCGCAATGGGGTGCCTAATGGCACGGGGACATTCATATTCACAGATGGCACTCGCTACCAGGGACAGTTCCGTGATGGCCAGTTCCACGCCAGAGGGGTATTAACATATACGAATGGCGATCGCTTCCAAGGGCAATTCATTTTAGGCCAGCCAAATGGACTGGGAGTGTACACAGCCAACGATGGTACGCGCTGTCAAGGAGAGTACTTCAATGACGATCTTGATGCTAGAGGAACTTGTACAGACGCCAAGGGTAACCGCTACCAGGGAGAAATTCGTTCGGCTAAACCTCACGGCAGAGGAAGCATCGTATATGCCAATGGCCAGCGTTTTTCAGGGCAGTTCCGCCAAGGTGAGCCCCTCCGATAGGAAGTCAAAAGTCAAAAGTCAGTAGGGGCGGGTTTTGTCAAATATTCTGTTGGTAATGAGATGTGTGTAGCTCAACCCGCCCGTACAAGAGTAAAGAGTAAAGGGGGACAAGGGGACATCGTAGCCATCAACTATCTCATGCTAACTCAGGAAGCGATCGCTTTCTGAGTTTTTGTTTAGAGGCAATGAGTAATGAACAATGAGGCATTAACAATGACCAAGATTAGTCTGTTTTTGGCAGGACAATCTGGACTCCTCCTTGGGGTGTAATAATTACTTTGCCACCCAGCGCTTCAATGCGACTGATGGCTATTTTGCGGACGCGATCGTCTACTTTATTCCCTAACACCATAGACCAAGCACCGACCTGAGCTGACCTGCTATTGGGGTTTTTAGATAGAAATCCAGCCGTTCTCTCAGAGATGGCGGCAATACTTTGACTTTCTGGGTCGTTCCGACGACTAGCCCACTGGGCCGCCATTTCAAACGATTGCTGGGCTGCTTTTGCCTTGCCTAAAAATAATAATTCATCAATTCCTTTATAGCGCCAAACGTAATAATATTTTCCGGGCATTTCGGGAGAAAGCGACTTTAATCCTTTTTCCATTAAAGCAATAGATTTTTCGGGCTTCCCTGCGTAGAGAGTAGTGCTTGTAGACAGAAAAATATATGCCTCGAAAAATCTTGGATCGCGCTCTATTATAATGTCAAAGTATTCTGGACTCAGTTCGTATCCCGTGCGATCGCGTGCATCGTCGCCAAAGTATTGAAAAAATTTAAGAATTACCGAATCGGCAATTAAATTATTAAACCCCAGAGATGGAATATTTTTAATCACATTAATACGTACTCTTTCTGCCTCTATCTCTTTTTTCAATTCTTCGACTGAGGCGTTTTTTGATTTATTCAATAGTTGATTCAGCCGAGGCTCTTGCAGACCTGTAATTGCTAACACACATACCAGCATTACTGCGGAAGAAACTAGCGATGAATTCAGTTTTCGCCAAAAAGGTAAAAACATTTATATCACCTTTCCACTTTATACACTACCTTTATAATATTGTATGGTTTAAAGGTCAATATGCGATGAAAACCTGCCTAAATAGTACTGATGTACTAAATTAGCCTAAAAATGATTTAATTAGAGATGAGCAGCACCCTATAGAAATTGGGTATCTTAGATATTGTAGCCTTCCTGATGTCCACCACCTAAGCAGTTTTGCTCAGAGAGACACACCCCTAGCTCTATAGGGTGCGCTCCCCGGCAACCAACAGCTAGAATTGGTGCGTATATCCTGAGCCAATTTTGCTCACAGAGACACCCCCTGACGAGTTCAATTTTAAAATCAGCCATGAAATGCAAAATTTGTGAATCAGAATCAATTCATTTTGCAAATGCTAAAATCCTAAATAAATATGACATCGATTACTTCCAATGTAAAAATTGTGGCTTTGTTCAAACTGAAGAACCCTACTGGCTGTCAGAAGCATATTCTAATGCCATAGCCAGTAGTGATGTTGGCTTGGTATCCAGAAATATAATGTTGTCAAAAATATCCAGTCATATAATTTTTACAATTTTCAACTCCAATGGTAAGTTTCTAGATTATGGTGGTGGCTATGGCTTATTTGTGCGGCTAATGAGAGACTCAGGTTTGGATTTCTTTTGGGATGATAAATTTTGTGAAAATATTTTTTGTCAAGGTTTTGAAGCCGAAAAACAAGAAGGTAATATTTATGAATTGGTTACAGCTTTCGAGGTATTTGAGCATTTTGAAAATCCTCTTGAGCAAATAGCAAACATATTAAGCTATTCGAGGAACGTTTTATTCAGCACAGAATTACTTCCAGAAAGCAATCCGAAACCCGATGAGTGGTTGTACTATTCACTTCAAGAAGGTCAGCACATTTCAATTTACACAACTAAGGCACTATCTATAATTGCCGAAAAGCTGGAACTAAACTTCTATACAAATGGATCATCCCTGCACCTGATAACAGAAAAAAATATAGCTCCAATTTTATTTGAAAGCTTGGCCTATTGTGAAGCACCGCAATTAAAAAAGACATCACTAACCCAAAGAGATTATTTTAAAGCGATTGGAAAGGTCGATTATGACAATAAACAGATCGCACATACTTACCAATCCATAAATATTAAGAAAGGGATGACTGTTATCGTTGATGGGATATTTTTTCAGTTATATAAAACGGGAATATCACGAGTTTGGAAATCATTGCTTGAAGAGTGGGTAAAAGATAATTTTGCCGAACATATTATTGTGCTTGACAGAGCGGGAACTGCCCCGAAAATTCAGGGGATAAAATATCGCGTTGTCGAACCTTACAATTATAGTAGAACAGCGCTCGATCGCGAGTTATTACAGCAAATATGCGACGAAGAAGATGCTGACTTATTTATTTCAACTTACTATACAACACCTATATCAACGCCATCCGTTTTCATGGGTTATGACATGATTCCGGAAGTTTTGGAAGGTAATCTTAATGAACCAATGTGGCAAGAAAAGCATTTTGCTATCCGCCACGCCTCTGCCTACATAACGATTTCAGAAAATACAGCACGGGATCTGGTTAGGGTTTTCCCCGATATTTCCGCAGAGTCTGTCACTGTTGCTCATTGCGGTGTTAACAGCACTTTATCACCAGGAAGCCAGGAGGAGGTTGAGAGGTTTAAAACAAAGTACGGTATATCAAAGCCATACTTTATTTTAGTAGGTTCGCGAAGTGGATATAAAAATGGAGAATTGTTTTTTCAGGCATTTGACAAACTCTATAATAAACATGGCTTTGATATTGTCTGCACGGGGTTCGACTTGGAATTCGAGGATGAGTTTAGAACTTATACTTCTGGCAGTACCGTATATATGCTGCCACTCAGCGATGTTGAATTGAAAGCAGCTTATTCGGGTGCTGTAGCATTAGTTTTTCCCTCCCTGTATGAAGGTTTTGGTTTACCTGTCCTGGAGGCGATCGCTTGTGGTTGTCCGGTGATTACTTGCCCCAACGCCTCTATTCCTGAAGTGGCAGGAGACGCAGCATTATATGTCAACTCCGATGATATTGATGCAATGGCAAATGCCCTCTGCGATGTCCAAAAACCTGATGTCCGTAACTTCTTAATTGCTGCTGGTTTGTCACAAGCGAAAAAGTTTTCTTGGTCAACAATGGCGAGTAAAGTGCGATCGGCTTTAATTGGCGCTACTCTCCTGCCTTTAAAGTTAAGAGATATTAATATAATCATCCTCCCAGATTGGTTGCAACCAGAAGAATCTCTATATTTGGAATTGGAAGCAGTAATTAGGGTTATTGGAACCCATCCGGATAGAAGCCAAATGACTCTACTCATTGACACTAGCAATATTTCTGAAGAGTCAGAAATAGATGTGAACTTGGCTTTATCTAGTGTTGTCATGAATCTTCTCATGGAAGAAGATTTAGATGTTACTGATGGACTGGAAATTTCACCCGTTGGCAAGCTAGATTCACTGCAATGGGAAGTTTTGTTACCTCGCATTCACTCTAGGATTATCTTGAAAAATGAAAACGAACAGGCGATCGCACAAGCAAGACTGGAGAGTATACGGTTATGTCAGCTAGATAGTGTTGCCAATACGCGATTCTTTCGGGAAGATTAAACAAGCTAGGCATGAATTTTACTTAATAGCAACATTGCAGCCGGGAGTGCTGAGAAATGAAACAATCTAAAGCCCTTGTCACTTTAGCAATCGGTGAAAAATATTTGCATCACTGGAAAAACTTTGCTCAAAACAACTGGCAAAAATATGCAGATAAGCATGGATACGATTTAATTTGTATTGACACGCCCCTGGATACTTCAGAACGAGCGCAGGCCCGATCGCCCGCATGGCAAAAATGTCTCATCCTCAGCCAGGAAGTTGATTGTTTTAATTCTGAATATACTTCGCCCACATTTGCTCGTAAGCCTTTTCCATATTGCGAGTAAACTGTTCAGCATTCCAAAGGGGAGAGGTTTGCCTTGACTGCCGCAATTTCCAAGCGATTTGTTGCCGCAAAGTTGCGTCTTTACCCAAGCGTATACCCCATTCTACATATTCTTCATCCGTCCAAGCAATTCCTTCAGTTACTCCCACATTCATCATCATGGTGTAGCTGTTGCGGCTGGCAAATTGCTCGCCCACTCGCGTCACTAAAGGAATACCCATCCAAAGCGTTTCTAGAGTTGTGGTGGCTCCATTATAAGGATAAGTATCTAGTACCACATCAGCAATGCCTAGATTAGCCCGGTGAATTTCCTCAAAAGTAACATCGGGTAAAAATCGCAGGCGATCGCAACTTACACCCTCTGATTCTGCTATCTGAGTAAAAAAGCTTTCAATTGATTCTCGATCGGCAGTACCTTTGATTAAAAAGTAGCTATTCGGCACTTCCTTAACAATCTTCATTTGCAGTCGAACAGTATCGGGATGCCGCTTGAATCCCATCTGAGAACTGAAATATATAACAGCATCGCTAGGAATGTCCAATATTTCTCGGCGTAAAGTTGGTACACCTACCTCAAAACCATCTACGGCTACATAGGTTTGAGGCAGTCGCCAAATTGTTTCGCTATAGTAATCTTGAGCAGATTCTGGTAAAACATACGGATCGGCAATAAAGTAGTCAACCGCCGGTATTCCCGAAGCATCCCAGCCCAACCAGGTAACTTGAACAGGTGCCGGTTTTAGCGACGTAATCTCACAAATAATATCTAGAGTAATACTGTCAAGATCGATTAAAATATCTATCTCATCCCGCTCAATTTGCTCTACTATTTCTGCCGCTTCTAATCCAGATTTATATGCTTTATCAACCTGATTGACATACCATTCCTGTAACGGATCGTTTCTTTGCTGAGCATTGATAAAATAGGCGTGAAGCTGAAAGCGATCGCGATCGTGATATTTGAGCAGCCATCGCGCTATCCAGCCTACAGAATGTCTTTTAAAGCAATGGGATAGGTATCCTATCTTTAAACGGTTAGCGGTAGTATCAATTTTGTTTATATTAAATTTTGTTTTGTGGTATTGCGACTCTTGCTCACTGCCATATTTTTGAATATTTGACTGGCAAATTTGAGCGACTTTATTTTGCAATCGTCTGTTAGTTTTAATGTCGTCTCGAAAATAGGGTAAAAAGAAAGTTGAAGAAAACAAACGTACAACTGTAGTGGGGTCGAGGTTGGTTTGTTGTGATTCAAACAACGACTGCAAAAGCGATTCGTGTCGAGCGAATACCGAGCTAGCTTCTGCCCAATATTCACCAGCCGCAACCATCAAACCCCTTAGAATCAGATGGTTGGCAAAAACTTTTTCAGGCAATTCTTGTAAAATAGAATAGCATAATTTAGCGGTCTCTATCCCTTGAGAATATTCCCCCGCATCTTGATAAAAATTAGTCAGTTGAATTAATACTTCTGGATTTTGAGGAGCCAAACTCAAACCTAGCTCCAAAAAACTTGCGGCCAATCTCGGTTGCCGGGACGAATACGCTATTTTAACCGAGGTCAAAATCAAAATATCAAGAAAAATATAAGGTTCGCCAATATATGGTATGCACGCTTGGGCAAATTCCAGAGAGGATGGGTGCAAAGGATCTGTATCTAAAACGAGGCGCAAAACTTGCATCAGTAGATCGGAATCTAATGCCAACAGTTGTTGCGACTGGAGAGTTTCGATCGCACCGAGAGAATTCAGTTCCTCTCCCGTAAACGAATTCAACTTGATGGCAAGTTGAATTAAGTGCAACAAATTATTAATATCTGTGGAATTAATTTCCCGAATATGCTGCCGGATTCCCCAAGCAACTGAATTATCTGCCAGGATTTCCTGCCGTTCTGCTTCCGTTTGCAGAACCTCGATCAGTTGTTTAGTCCAATTTTCAATTTCTTCTGGATCGCCCTCCTCCATTCCTAACATCCAAGTCATTTGAGCTTCTGCCTCTTGTCCTTGCAAAAGCAACATCAATCCCAAATGCCAATAGTGTGAGCGGATGTCCGGTTGAGATGCGATCGTCGCAGACGTGCCGTAGGCAATCGCCTGTTCGTAGAGACTGGCAGCGCGATCGTAGTTTCCTTGGAGCAAACATTGATTAGCTTCCTGCTGCCAATTAGTCGCGTCAGTAGAAGACATGAGCGTTTTGGCCTAGCTGAAAAACAAATTGGGTAGCGTACACTTTGCTACCCATTTTCTCAAAAAATTCACTTAATTTAGGCGAGAACAATTCTCGATCGAATGTCTGTCTTACTTGAGGGGCTGAGCGTTACCAGGGCATACCACTTCAGTTGCCGATACTGTACCAGCCGCAGGTGGATCGCCAGCATTTTTAGTTTCACAAACTACTGCCTGCGAGGTTTTGTCAGCACCTGCTACTGGGGCGATCAAGCCTACAACTCCTGTGTAGTTTTTGAGAGCCTTAGATATTGCGCTAGCGTCCGCAAGGGCGTTTGCTCCGTCAGTACCAATTCCCGTCAGCGTATATTTGTAGTTAGAGGTTTGAGTCCTGATACCAACTGCCAAGCTAGCCCAGGCATTAGGGTCAGAGGTAATTACAAAGGTACCATTTTCTGTGTAGTATGCTTGCTGAGATTTATTGATTGAAGAAACATACTGCTTACCTTCTGCCTGCTTACCTTTGTTTGCTTGGTTAAGGAAGGAAGGTAAAGCAATAGCAGCCAGAATACCGATAATGATGATAACGACCAACAGTTCAATCAGGGTGAAACCTTGTTCTCCAGTTTCTTGTTTCTTTTGGTTGATGTGTAACAGGAACTTGGTTTTAAATGTAGTATTCATGAGAATCGATCCTTCAGATATAGGTGGGTGTTTTCTGCCTTATATATAGAACTTACCCACATCAGATCGATTTCATATCACCTGCCGCCAAATTTTTTTGGGGATTAGGTTCAATCCTCTCCAGGTCTGCGTTCCAGAAGTACGAACCCTATCTCCTCCAGGGTAGTTAGCATCTGTTTGACAGTTTGGGAGGCCACTTCTGGCTCTGTTGGCTGTAGGGTGACTGGATGCACGGGTCTGACTTGCAGCCACTGCTCTACCAGGGAGCTAATCCGCTGTGGCCTGTCCAAAAGGGGTATGATGCAGGCTGCGACCGCACTGTCCATTAGAAGAGCAGGGTCTTTGGCAAATGGCAAATACTGGCTGATGGCGAAAGACTGGATCTGGGTAGCGCAGGCAACCAACTCTTCTCTAACTTGTGTCGCTTTCATTTGAGGATGGATATGCACTAGGGCTCCCTGCCAGTCAAGAGCAGTCCACTCGGCAACTGGCACAACCGGCTTGGCAGCGTTAGAATGACCGCACCAAAAGTCAAGCAACCTATGGATAGGATGTAAAAGTTCAAATAAGTGCAGCTGCTCTTCTAGTGAAAGACCTGGTAAGCTCATGCCTAGAAAAACCGGCAAATTGTCTGGCTCTATAAATAGATCCATCAATTCCCACTGGGGCCAATTCACCACGCTAACGAACTCTAAATCAGCCGCTCTCAGGGCAGAAAAAACTTCTGGGATAGTGTAGCCTTTATCTCCCTGAAGCAAATAATTGGCGATCAACCATTCTTGGTCGTTTTCTTGAGCAGGTATCCAAGTATTTACCTTGAGCAGGGCGTCATCTTTCAAAGTCTTCATAATTTCCCGAACTTGTTCGATTTCGGCTTCTTCTGGGTTGTCATCAAGTAAACCCAACATTTTAAAGACTTCCTGCGCCCTGTAATAGTTTTCTCGCTGTAGCGAACTGTGCAAATTGGTACGTATAATGCCATCGGGCTTTAGAACCGACTTCATTGCTTCCAATCCTGCCGCTGGGTTGGACAAGAGATACAAAACTTCGTCGTTATTTATGTAATCAAATTCTCGATCGAGTTTCGGTAAATCTTCAATCGAGAGAGGATAGAATTCGGCTTCCTCAAAACCGTGATACTGCAAGCGCTGGCGTGCCAGCTTAACCGACTCTTCTGACAAGTCAATTCCCACGATTTTCGCGCCGGGATTTGCTACTGCCAATGCTAGAGTTTTGTAGCCAGTGCCGCAGCCAGCATCCAAAATTACTTTGCCTTCTGTCTCTACGACTTTTTGGTTTCTCAGGTAATAAGGAGTTACCAAGTTATGGATATAGAGATACTGAATATTCCTGGGGTAAAAATCTAAGGGGGCTCTCGGATAAGGGGCGGCGTCAAATTGCTTGCGTACTTTTTCTAGTGAATCCAATGCTTGCTCATTCATTTTGAGGTTCTCCTATAGTTCATCGTTTATTGTTCATTGTTTAATTCTGGCTCGGATGAACCATCAAATATGAAGCAAATGCCGTACTCAGAAATTTAATGTCTCCTTTCCAGGAGTACAAACCCTATCTGCTCCAGGCTAGTTAGCTGCTTTTTGACGTTATTAAAAGCAGCTTCTGAATCAGTTGGATCTAAAGTTATGGGATCGACTGGCTTCAATTTTTGCCAGCGATCTACTAATGAAGTAACCGACTGCGGCCTCTCAAAAAGGGGGATGAGACACGCTCCGGCTGTATTTTCTAAAAAAAGAACGGGGTCTTTAGCAAATGGCAGATATCGGCTGATTTCAAAATACTGAATGTTGTTAATGCAGGCAAGCATTTCTTCTTTAATTTCTGTTGTTTTTAGCTGAGGATGTATATGCACCAACGCTCCCTGCCAATCAGACGACGGCCATTCGGCAACTGGCACAACCGCCTTTGCCGCGTTAGGATGACCGCACCAAAAGTCAAGCAGGCGGAATACAGAATGCAAAAGTTCAAATAAATGCAGCCGTTCTTCTAATGAAAAACCTGGTAATTTCTTTGCTAGAGCATCTGGCAATTTTTCTGTCTTTTTGAACAAATCCAGCAATTGCCACTGGTGCCAATTTATCATGCTGACAAACTCCAAGTCAGCAGATCTCAAAGCTGAAAACATTTGAGGTACGGTGTAGCCTTTATCACCCTGAAGTAAAAGATTTACGAGAATTCGTTCGTCGTCCTTTTCAAACTCAGGCTTCCAAGTAGTTGCTTTAAAACCCACATTATGCTTCAAAGCTCTAGCAGTTTCTCTAACTAATTGAACCTCCAACTCTCCTGGAGCTTCTTCCATTAAACCCATGATTTTAAAAATTTTTTGAGCTTGATAAAATTGAGACCGCTGGAGGGAACTATGGAGATTTGTACGGATGATTCCTTCTGGTTTTAAAACTGACTTCATTGCCTGCAATGCTGCGGCTGTATCGGGCATAAGATACAAAACTTCATCGGCGTTTATGTAATCAAATTCTAAACCAAGGTTTGGTAAATCTTCAATTGATTTTGCATAAAATTCGCTATTCTCAATGCCGTGATATTGCAACCGCTGTCGCGCCAATTTTACAGACTCTTCCGATAGGTCGATTCCCACGATTTTCGCGCCTGGATTTGCTATGGCCAGTGCCAGTGCTTTGTAGCCAGTGCCACAGCCTGCGTCTAAAATCACCTTGCCTTCAGTTTCTATAAGTTTTTGGTTTCTTAAGTAATAAGCAGTTACTAGGCTATGTATATAGAGAAGTTTGATGTTATTTTTAGGAGAATTATCTAATGGTATTCTCGGGTAAGGGGCAGCATCAAATTGCTGACGCATTTTCTGTATATAATCCGATGCTTGAGTATCCATTTTTAGAAGTCCTCTTACTTAAATTTAGGAATTAATTGTTGCCCAGATGTACGAACTCTCTACTGTCAACTACCCAACACTGAGCGGAGTACCGCTACAGTGTTGGCTTGTATCTGAAGTCCACCGCAATTCCGAGAACCTTTGCAGGATTTTCTTTGTTCCATTGGTAATCAAATCTAGGTGCTTGTTGTAACCATCATACGAGACAACTATCCGACCTTGTAAGGTAATAATACTTACCCGTCGCTCAGTTTTAAAGCTATGGGTACAGGTAGAGCGGGGGACTCCTGCTGTGCTAGTTGAAGTATTTTCATTCATAGTCTCAGAGTACAACAAGCGGCGATCGCTTCGCTAGCTCTATCCGAAAAAAGAGGGGAAGCCGGGGAACAGGGGGCAATCAGCGATCGCCAAACAGAAGTGAAATCCCGGCTAAGAGTGGTATTTTTGAGTGCTGAGTACAGAAAGTGCTGAGTGCCAAACTGAAGCGGAACAAGCCTCGGAGTTTGATCTAGAGGGGACGCGCCATAAGGGTGGCTATGCGCTCAGGAAACTTTTCCACGAGAGCGAGCGCCTGAAAACTAGCTCCTTGTTTAGTTTGTAAACTTCTCCCGCTCCGTAGCCGGAGAAGTTTATGATGAGTTAAGAGCTAAATAATTTAGAGGATGACAGAAACCAACATTAATCTTCAACCAAATTATTGGAATGAAGTTTGGCAAAAAGAAGGTAGCGATACCTGGCGTCGATATCCTGGGTGTTTCGGCAGGATTTGCTGGGCGGTGGGGCATTTCAATGAAGTGCTGGAACTCGGATGCGGTACGGGTGTCTTAGCTCGTCAGTTGTTGGATTTTGGTAATACGGTGACCGGATTGGATATTTCTGAAGCTGCGATCGCTCAATTGCCCCCCGAAATCAAAGGCGTTGTCTCTACTTTGCCTGATATTCCCCTCCCAGACAACAGCTTCGATGTCGTAGTCGCTACAGAGGTTTTAGAACACTTAGATGACGATCGAACCTGTGTCAAAGAGACGGTTCGAGTTCTCCGTCCCGGTGGCAGAGCTTTTTTTGGCGTACCGAACGATTGCCTTGGGCCTGAAGAAGAACCCGAACACATTCGCAAATACACTGCCGAAACTTTATCAGACCTTCTCTCTCCTTACGGTTTTGTTTTTATAGAATAATTTGTTGATGAATTCATTGCCGCTCCTGGGCACATTATTGCTCTGCCCACTCTTTTGGCAGCCGTCTACATTTCATCTTAAAGATTATGGTAATCAGTACGGCTCTTCCGTACTTACTATGCTATTTGAGTAGAGGAGTAGAGAAAAGAAATAAAAATGTTTTCAAGTGAACAAAAGCATAGCAACTCCGAAAGAACCTAAAAAGGTGAGGTATGTAGGATGGAAAAGTCTTTAAATTTGCTAAATAAGCCAATTTTATCTTTGTGCATGATTGTTAAAAACGAAAAAGAGAATTTACCTCGGTGTCTCGCCAGTGCTAAACCTTATGTCGATGAAATGATTGTAGTAGATACTGGTTCGCAGGATGGAACACCTGAAATTGCTCTGAGCTATGGAGCAAAAGTTAGCCATTTCGAGTGGTGCGATGATTTTTCGGCTGCTCGTAATTATTCTATCTCTCTGGCATCTGGTGACTGGATTTTGCTATTGGATGCAGATGAAGAGTTAGTGGTCGAAACTGAAAATTTCAAACAACAACTAGCTGATAACAAGGAGCTTCTTGGCTACGCACTGGTTAGGGAAGACTTTAATGTAACAAATATTATTGGCGGTTTTCATGGTAGATTATTTCGTAATTTGCCAAATCTCAGATATGTAAATCGCTTTCATGAGCAGCTTAAGTATCAAGATAAAAACCTAGTTTACGGTAAATTAGAGGGAATAAAAATAATTCATTACGGCAATTTTGAGGAAGAGAAAGTCATAAAAAAAGCCGCAAATCGAGATATTCCCATACTGGAAGATATGCGAAAAAAAGAAGATCTTAGCCTATGGCTTTTAGATTGTCTCGCTCGAAAATATACGCGAATTGGGGATGGAGAGAAAGCTGAAGAATGCTATGTAGAAGTCTTAGATAAGCTCTCACCGAATTTGATGGATGGAAATCCACCTGAAGATTTTTTCTGGGTTCCTACATTACTTCATATTTTAGGAGTGCAGCTTTTGGAGCAAAAAGATTATGAAACGGCGCGGTTAATTTGCCAACGAGGTCTAGAATGGTGTCCTAATTATCCACCAATAAATAATCTGGCTGGTGAGATAGTCAGGGCTTTAGGATTTCCGTTAGGAGCTATTGCTTATTTTGAAAAATGCCTGCAACTGGGTCAAGAGGGCAATTACTATATAGGAGAACCTTTTGAAGAAAGTTTTTTGACTACATACCCTGCATATAATATAGGTTGTACCTACATGGAAATGCAACGCCTCCAAGAAGCATTAGCGGCCTTTGAACTGGCGCTAGCATTTGATGCTAATTTTACGGCGGCTCATCAAAAAACAGATGAAATTAAACAAATATTAGCATCTGCAAGATAGTGTTTGATAAACAGTTTATATAAAATAAATGACCCCCACCAAAACCAAGTCACCTCAATTTTTACGTTTTTTCGATCGGCCCAGTCTGTCAATGCAACTGATGGCTGTGGGATTAGTAATTACTTTGTTTTTTGTATTGGTAGCTATCTTAGCTCCCGCTTTTCAAGCCTGGGGATGGCTGCAAAACCCGACAGAATCCTTGAGTAATCCGATACACGAAGCGCCTTCGTGGAAACATTGGTTTGGCACCAGTCGCCAAGGCTACGATGTTTTCTCGCGGACGCTGTTTGGCAGCCAAGCGGCGCTGCAAGTCGTGATTTTAGCAACAGCACTCAGTTTGGTAATTGGTGTGCCGCTGGGTTTAGTTAGCGGTTATTTGGGCGGCAGGCTCGATCGCGTGCTGCTGTTTGTGATGGATACAATTTATACTTTACCGGGGTTGTTACTGTCAGTGACGCTGGCTTTTGTGGTGGGGCGAGGGGTGTTGAATGCAGCGATCGCACTCAGCATCTCCTACATTCCTCAATACTACCGCGTGGTTCGCAACCACACCGTTAGCGTCAAAACAGAACTGTTTATCGAAGCGGCGCAGGCGATGGGTGCCGACACCTGGACTGTTTTATCTCGCTACCTATTTCTGAACGTAATTCAAAGCGTACCCGTGCTGTTTACCCTCAACAGCGCCGATGCCATTTTAACGTTGGGAGGGTTAGGCTTTTTGGGATTGGGACTCCCCGATGAAGTACCAGAATGGGGTCACGATTTAAAACTCGCTTTGGAAGCTTTACCTGTCGGCATTTGGTGGACAACCTTGTTTCCGGGTTTAGCTCTTACTATCATGGTTGTAGGATTATCTTTGCTGGGAGAAGGATTAACCGAGTTTGTCAATCCCCGGTTGCGAAAAGGAATTAGGAACTAGAAAATTAGCAACAAATATCTGCAAAAATTTCAGCATGGGAACAGACTCCAATCTTTTAACTCAGCAACAATCAGCGCCTCAAGTATTGGGCATCGATTTAGGAGGAACAGCAATTAAACTGGGGCGGTTCCAAGAGGATGGCACTTGCTTGCAATCGTTGACTGTGCCAACGCCGCAACCGGCGACACCGGAAGCAGTTGTAGAGGCGATCGCAGACGCAGTAACTGCCTGCGGCAAAAGTGAAGTAAAAGCGATCGGCCTTGGCACACCAGGCCCTGCGGATGCCGCTGGACGCATTGCCAGAGTAGCGATTAACCTGGCGGGATGGAAGGATGTTCCCCTAGCTGACTTGTTAGAGGCAAAGATAGGTATACCGACAATTCTGGCCAACGATGCCAACTGCGCTGGGTTGGGAGAAGCTTGGTTAGGCGCGGGTCGCCGCTTTCGCAACATGATTCTGCTGACTTTGGGAACAGGAGTGGGTGGTGCGATTATCCTTGATGGGAAGTTATTTACAGGTCATCAAGGTGCAGCTGGCGAGTTGGGGTTAATCACTTTGAATCCGGATGGCCCAGAATGCAATAGCGGCAATCGAGGTTCTCTGGAGCAATATGTCTCGGTACAGGCAATTCGACGCCAGACGGGTTTAGAACCAGAGGAACTGGGGCGACGGGCCAAAGCAGGCGATCGCGTAGCTTTAGAATTCTGGCAAAGCTACGGACGAGATCTGGGTGTTGGGTTGGCAAGTTTAATCTACGTTCTGACCCCGGAAGCAATTATCATTGGCGGGGGAGTAAGTGCTAGTGCGGAATTTTTCTTCCCTACCGCTATGGCAGAAATTGAGCGTCGAGTTTTGCCAAGTTCCCGCGCACTTTTGCAACTATTGGTAGCAGAATTAGGCAATCAAGCGGGGATGGTTGGTGCTGCTAAATTGGCTTGGGAAAAATTTTAAAATCCATTCTAGATTCCAGGTGTGGATAGTGTCAAGGTAGAGTGTAACCTGTGATCTGTTTGATATAGCTAATTACTTTTTCATAAGCCTCCAAGTTGGTTTGAGGGTGGATCACAATTGGCATGGCATTATCTGGCAACCAAAAGGTGATCCTGCCGTTCTGCTCGCAAGAAAAAGTACTGATAAACTTGAGGTTGATGAGATAATCATTCCTCTCGTAGTAAATTTTTACCCAATAAGACTCAAAATCGTGTCCCGTCGCCTCTTGGATGTAGGACAGGACTTTTTGATGAGCTTCTGGGTGGCCCTGCGGGTTAATGACGATCGGAAAGGAACTATCTGGCAACCAAAAAGTGATCCTGCCGTTCAGCTCGTAAGAAAAAGTACAAACTCGGTCGAGATCGATTACATACTCTTTCCTCTCGTAATTAATTTTGATCCAATACGCCACAGGCTCTCCTCACAACCGCAGTTTCGCCCTAGAACACCGATTCCGTAATGCCAGAAACCGGGTTTCTGTGGGTTAGAGCAACGAAATATCGACTTTGACAAACAAATAAACCCGGTTTCTCATCCCCAAGAGCAAATACTGAATTGGCGTTCTAGGAATCTTTAACATGATCGATCGCATCCTTATCTACAAAATTCTACAATTTCGTAGAACATATCCAAATGTTTGCCGTTGCCGAGTATGAAGTGAATATGCTGCACTAGAGGCATTAGCGCATAGCTGTTTAAAGGGATCAACTGCCGAACATAGCTAGGATATTGCCGAAGCATTCAGGGATGGGATGGTTTGAGCGTCGGCGTGAACCTCCTCTTTTACAGAAGGGATATCCTGCGGGGGGACTTCGCCAACCGAAAGTAGGGCTAACGCGGCTTGGATAAATCCTTTAAACAAAGGATGGGGAGTGCTGGGCCTAGATTGAAACTCTGGGTGAAATTGTGTGGCAATGAAGAAGGGGTGGTTGGGGAGTTCGATAATTTCTACTAAGCGCCCGTCGGGAGAGGTGCCGCTAATTGCATACCCGCTTTCCAGAAACAGGTTGCGATAGGCATTGTTAAATTCGTACCTATGCCGGTGGCGTTCGTAAATCACTTCGTGCTGATAAAGACGGTAAGCTAGGGTATTGAGTGCCAAACGGCAAGGATAAAGACCCAGCCTCATGGTGCCGCCTAAATCGACGACATCTTGCTGTTCTGGCAACAGGTTGATGACTGGATTCAGTGTATCGGGGGCAAACTCAGCGCTGTTGGCATCTTCTAAACCAGCCAGGTTACGCGCCCACTCAACGACGGAACACTGCATCCCTAAGCATAAACCCAAGAAGGGAATATTGTTTTCGCGGGCATATTTCACTGCGGCAATCTTACCATCTACACCTCGGCTGCCGAAACCTCCAGGTACGACTATGCCATTCACGCTTTCTAAATAGTTTTCCGCTCCGTTGGCTTCTATGTCTTCGGCGCTGATCCATCTGAAGTTAAGCTCTAGAGAGAGGCCGATCGCAGCATGGCGCAGGGCTTCCGCCATCGACAGGTAAGCATCGCCTAACCTGACGTATTTACCAACGATCGCAACTTCAATTCGCTTGGTAGGAGAATAAAGATGATCTACTAGGGTTTGCCACTGTTTTAGGTTGGGTTGGCGTTGCTCCAGTTGCAGTATCTCTAGCGCTTGCTCTGCCAGTCCTTCCCGTTCCATCATTAACGGTACTTCGTAGATGCTGTTGGCGTCTTGAGCGGCGATCACGCACGCCACCGGCACGTCGCAGAATTCTGATAGTTTGTCTTTGAGTCCTTGCGGTATGGGCCGATCGCACCTACAAACTAAAATATCCGGTTGAATCCCAATCGATCGCAATTCCTTCACCGAATGCTGCGTCGGCTTAGTTTTCATCTCCCCCGCCGACGCAATCCAAGGCACCAGCGTTACGTGGACGTACAGCACGTTCTGCCGCCCCACATCCTTGCGTAACTGGCGAATAGCTTCCATGAAAGGTAACGATTCAATATCCCCAACCGTGCCGCCAATTTCCGTAATTACCACATCGGGATTGGTATTCTTAGCTACTCTCTGTATACGATCTTTAATCTCGTTCGTGATATGGGGAATTACCTGAACTGTGCCCCCCATATAGTCGCCCCGACGCTCCTTATTTATAACCGCCTGGTAAATCGAACCTGTCGTCACACTATTGAGGCGAGACATGGAGGTATCTGTGAAGCGCTCGTAGTGTCCCAAGTCCAGATCTGTTTCGGCACCATCTTCCGTGACAAATACTTCCCCGTGCTGGTAGGGACTCATCGTTCCCGGATCGACATTAATATAAGGGTCAAGTTTCAGAATCGAGACGGAATAATCCCGCGATTTCAACAACCGCCCCAGACTGGCGGCGACAATTCCCTTGCCGATACTGGAGACTACACCGCCTGTGACAAAGACAAACTTGGTCATAATATACTTAAAATTAAACCGTTCTTGCAAACCACCCCGTCAATTGTGCCACACTCTTAGCTTTTTGCGCGAACAGTCAGCTATTAACCGAGCTACCGTCTAGAAGATAGAATAGCATCTAAAGCTGGTAACCAGCTTTTTTAACCATATTAGCTAAATTTTCGGTGATATCATCAAATTGTCTGTTGTCATCGTTGGTTAAATTTTACCGCAGATGTAGGCGCTTCGCCTTCCCGTAGGGTAGACAGATGAACGCAGATAAACGCAGATAAGAATAATCACAGGATTTTTTTTGTAACCGATGTTACCGGATATGATATGACCAATGAGGAGGTTTTTTTGAATGGCTAAGTTCTACTCGGATCTGAATGAACACTTACGTAATTTTATTGAAGCACAAAAAGTATTCTTCACGGCAACTGCACCAATAACAGGCCGAATTAATCTCTCGCCAAAGGGGTGTGATACCTTTCGCTATATTGATAATAAAACAGTTGCTTATCTCGATTTAACTGGGAGTGGGAACGAAACGGCGGCGCATTTAAATGAAAATGGACGGATGACAATTATGTTTTGCAGTTTTTCCGATCGGCCCTTGATTTTGCGTATCTACGGACAAGGGCGCGTAATTAGCTCCAGACATCAAGAATGGCACAAATTCTACTCTCTATTCGCTCCCACACCGGGAGAACGTCAAATTGTTGCGCTTGATGTTGAATCGGTACAAACATCTTGCGGATATGGCGTACCCATTTACGAACTTAAGGAAGAAAGAAAAACGCTGGTAGAATGGGCAAACAAAAAGGGAGAACAAGGGATTGTTGACTATTGGCAACAAAAGAACCAAAAAAGCATAGATGGATTGCCAACAAACATTTTTGAGGATTAGTCAAGAATAATTGGTTGTGACAAAAAACAAACTGACAACATACAAAAGAATGAAAAAAATATTAGTATTAGTTACATTGGTAACTTTAATCGCATATTCAGCCTTGGCAGAACAATCTCTTTATGTGGCTTTTCCACCGGCCAATTACCAAACCGCATCTAACCAGATCTTTTTTCTGGGAAGCGCACCAGCAGGGGGAAATGTGTTGGTGAATGGCAAAGCAATTGAAAGGAGTGCGGCGGGGCATTTTGCGCCTAGTTTTCCGCTGCGAGTGGGAGACAATATCTTTACGTTGGGCTATGGAAATCAGCAACGCCAGATCAAAGTGACGCGCTTGTCAACACTACCAAATCTGCCGGTGGGGTTGACGTTTGGGAAAGATTCGCTAAAACCGGGGGTGGATATTGCTAAATTGCCGGGTGAAATGATTTGTTTTAGCGCGATCGCACCTCCCGACGCCACTGTGTCTGTTAAACTGGGAAATCAAACCATTCCCCTGATATCGCAGTCGCCAGTTGCAGATGTACCCTCAAATTCTGCGGCGTTAACAGGACAATACACAACCAATTCCCGGTCTTTTACGGGTCAATACCAAGGTTGCGCTACAGCTAACTCGGCAGGAAAGTTAGGGCGTCCCGAATTTCAGCTAACAATGAATGGCAAAACCACAACTCAGATGGCGCAGGGAAATGTGGAAATTTTATCGCCGACCCAGCTAGAGATTGCAGAAGTGATTGTAGATAGCGCGATCGCACGCACTGGCCCAAGTAGCGATTATTCTCGTCTGACACCTTTGCCCAAAGGGACGCAAGCAACGGTAACGGGACGCGAGGGAAAGTGGTTGCGACTCGATTACGGCGGTTGGATTGAGGATAAGGAAATTCGCATTATCCAAGCTGCTGTGCCGCCCCGTTCTATTATTCGCACTCTCCGCGTCCGCCAAGTTCCCGGTGCGACAGAAATCGTGTTTCCCCTGCAAGTACCTGTGCCGGTAAGCGTGCAACAAAGCGATCGCACTCTCACTCTCACTCTCTACAACACTACCGCGCAAACGGATATTATTCGCCTCGATGATGACCCCATTATTTCTCGTCTAGACTGGCAACAGGTAGCACCCGGTCAAGTGCAATATACCTTTAACCTCAAATCCCAACAGCAATGGGGTTATCAAATGAAATACGATCGCACAAATTTGGTTCTCTCTGTGCGACATTCGCCCACCTCCTCAAGGGGAACCCCCCCTGTTTCCCCCCCGTCTACGGGGGGGACTAAAGAGGGGGCAGAAAAGTCTTTATCGGGGATTAAAATACTTCTCGATCCGGGACATGGCGGGAAAGAATCTGGCGCATCGGGGCCAAATGGTTATCTGGAAAAAGATGTCAATCTTGTTATATCAAAGCTGCTGCGCGATCGACTGGTGGCCTTGGGCGCTACGGTGTATATGACGCGGGAGGACGATCGGGAATTGTCGCTGCAAGACCGGGTACAGGCGATCGATCGACTCCAACCTGCGATCGCTATCTCCATCCACCACAATTCCTTACCCGACGATGGAGACGCCCAGAATACCAAGGGATTTGCCGCCTTTTGGTATCATCCCCAAGCGCATAATTTTGCCATCTTTATACATAATTATGTAGTGCAAAAATTGGGGCGTCCTTCCTACGGCGTCTTTTGGGATAACCTGGCGCTAACCCGCCCATCCAGCACCCCGTCAGTATTGCTAGAACTGGGTTTTATGAGCAATCCGGTTGAATTTGAATCGGTAATGAATGCCCAGGATCGACAGAAAATGGCGGATGCGATCGCAGATGGGATCGCCGAATGGTTTCGTATTAGTCATAGTTAAATATTAGGTACGTTGTTGCGCTTTAGCGCTATCTTAAAGAGTCCTGAAGCGCAACAACATACCTAAGAAGTTTTATCGTGGGCGCTCGTCCCGACATGATATCATTAATCATATCATGTCCTTACGCATCGGTTACCTAAAAAAATCGTGTGATTATTCTTATCTGCGTTCATCTGCGTTCATCTGTCTTCATCTGCGGTAAAAATTTAACCACCGATGACAACAGA
>CASBRD010000338.1 GCA_949128025.1 Oscillatoriales cyanobacterium PMM_0008
AACTGACAACTGACAACTGACCACTGACCACTGACAACTGACCACTGACAACTGACAACTGACAACTGACCACTGACCACTGACCACTGACCACTGACCACTGACCACTGACCACTGACAATTAAATTTTTAATTGTGCGTCTGAGTTGAAAACTTGTTGACAAATTCCCTGAGTGACTAACACAGTGGTAATCAAAGTTGCCAAAGCCTGCATGAACAAAATTAACATCTGGTACAATGCGGCAACGAACGGACTTGCACCACCCAATATCTGACCTGTGAAAGTCCCTGGCAATGTAACGACACCGACGACCATCATCGTGTTTAAATTGGGAATCATTGCGGCTTTAATCGCTTCTTTGCGATAGTTGGCTACGGCTTGTTGAGGCGTAGCGCCTAAGCTGAGGTGAGTTTCAATTTCTAGGCGTGCGGTGTTGAGAGTACTGGTGAGACGTTCACCTGCGATCGCAGCACCGTTCATAGCATTACCCAGAATTATCCCAGCAAACGGAATCAGATACTGCGGCTCATACCAAGTCTGCGGTTTTATCACCAAAATAGTTATATAGCCGAGGGTCAGGGCAGTACTCAGCAAAAGCGAGCCTCCTACGACTGGCAACATCTGGGGAATTTTGTTGCCAATGCGGCTTTTGGCTACTCTGGTCGCAATTATCAGCATTACCGCTAAGACAGCCACAACCAGTGCAGGATTTGGCCGAGCGAAAACCACCTCTAGTACAAATCCGACACCGAAAAGCTGTAAGATGGTTCTACCTGCGGCGATCGCTAGAGGCCATTCCAAACCCAGCTTTTCTGTGGCAGATAAACCGATCGCAATTGCAATCAAACCTAATGCCCAGATAAAGTTTGTCGGGTCGAGATTAGTTAAATCCACTGCTTTTGGGGTGTGAGGTGCGATCGCATTATTGAGGAACACAAATTTATTTCACAGCAGTCAACAGTCAACTGGTTGACAAGATCCTTTTCTGGCCTAAGATAATCTACCATAATCGTTGGAAAATATACATCGGAACAAGCCATTCACCTCGACTGCGCGACTGCGGGGCTGACAGGCCATCCAGTACTTCTAACGGTTAAAACTAAAAACTTGTGGTAAGCGAGTGAATAACATTCCCCCTGTTGACTTGGCGCGGCAGTACAAAAGCCTTGAGAAAGAAATAAATGCAGCTGTATCAGACGTGCTGGCTTCTGGCCGATACATCGGCGGTTCCCCAGTTGATAGTTTTGAGCAACAGTTTGCAAAGTATGTGGGCGTTTCAGAATGCTCGGCGTGCAATTCTGGCAGCGATGCGCTGTACCTGGCATTGCGGGCTTTGGGGATTGGACATGGCGATGAGGTGATTACGACGCCCTTTACCTTTATAGCCACAGCCGAGGCAATCAGTGCTGTCGGCGCGACACCAGTGTTTGTTGATATTGAAGCCCAAACTTTCAATCTAAATGTCGATCGCCTGGAAGCTGCGATTACGAACAAGACTAAGGCAATTTTGCCAGTGCATTTGTTTGGACAACCAGTCGATATGACACGGTTGATGAATGTAGCAGAATCTCGCGGTTTAGCAGTAATAGAAGACTGCGCCCAAGCTATAGGGGCAGTATGGGCTGGACGCAAAGTAGGTAGTATTGGGCATATCGGTTGCTTTAGTTTCTTCCCAACTAAGAATCTAGGGGCCTGTGGCGATGGCGGTGCTGTAACCACCAACGATCGGAACATAGCTGCTAAAATACGGATGCTCCGAGAGCATGGCAGTAGCAGTCGCTACCACCACGAAGCGATCGGCATCAACAGTCGCCTAGATACTCTCCAAGCTGCCATTCTCCAAGTTAAATTGCGGTATCTCGATATCTGGAATACTCAACGCTGTGAAATTGCCGCGCGTTATCACCAGCTGCTAGAGCCAATTTCAGGAATTTCTTTACCCCAAGCTTTAGCTGGAGGTGAAAGTGTCTGGAATCAATACACGATTCGGGTAATAGCTAGAGAAACAGCAGACGACCCAGCTAGGTCTTTAACTCAAAATTCCTTTCGGGATTTTGTACGCAACCAGATGCAGAAGCAAGGTGTTAGTTCAATGGTTTACTACCCTTTGCCGCTCCATCTCCAGCCTGTCTACGAGAGTTTAGGCTACCAACTCGGTGAATTACCTCTAGCAGAGCAGGCTTGTGCTGAGGTGCTTTCCCTGCCAATTTTCCCAGAATTATCTCCAGCGCAGCAAGAACAGGTGGTTTATGGTTTGAAAGATTCCTTGGCTGCTTTCCTCCCCCTTCCCTCGTAGGCAAGGGGGAGCGGTTTTTGATTGCTGAATCGGTGATCTAGACTGGAATCCGGACACGATTGACTGTAGCCAATGCTTCCACCAGACTGCGGACAGCTGCTACCATAGCTATTTCGCTATTCAACTGGTTAACAGCTGAGCCAACACCGACCCCGGCTGCACCAGCGGCAATGGCTAGTGCAGCTGTGACGTTGGATATGCCAGAAGCGCACAATACTGGGACTGAGACTACACGGGAAATTTCAAATGCTGCTGCAAGGGTGGGTGCGGCTTTTTCGATCGTTCCCAAGGTTCCGGGGTGAGTTGGGGTGGCACAGAAGCCGCCTTCCGTTTGTATAATATCCGCACCGGCTTCTACCAAGGCTTCTGCCAATTGCACTTGCTCGGATAGTTCCAGAATATGAGGAACAGTCACGGATAAAGTAATTTCGGGCAGGAGCGATCGCGTAATCCGTGTAATATCCAGCACCTCAGCCGCTCCAAATCGACGCCCTTGCGCGTAGAAACTATCGAAATTACCAATTTCAATCAGGTCGGCACCAGCTGCCACAGCTGAGACAAACTTTTCGGGTTCCACTGCCGATACACAAATTGGCATATTTGTCAATTGGCGGCACATCCTCACCAAGTCCCGATCAGCAGCAATGTCTACAAATGTTGCACCACCAAGGTCTGCTGCTTTCACCGTCGCGGCTACTCGCGTGCGATCGAAATTATTCAAACCACTGATAATTTTGAGAGCGCGGCCTTGGTCAAAAGCACGCTGTAGTATAGGATGAATCTTCATGCTGTAATTCCCACTCAAAAAATGTATGGATTATTTTTGCACTCACTGTGGCTAGAAGCTAGAGGCGATGGGCTCACTTAGGTCGATCGCACCCAAACATATTAGACCCCCTGTGCTGTTGTATTCGCGATCGTCAAAAAATTTTATGCCCTTTAAGGCTTGAGAGTGTCGCTGGATGCAGTATTTTACTCCATTTATAGCTAATCTCTAAGTACGATTCTTCGTTCCAAGAGCCAAACAGCACCAGCAATAAATCTAAGGTAGTGTACAAACACTCCTAATAAACGTTACAATTGTTAATATTTTGACCCAGAAAGCGCCATGAAGACCGCTCAGACATCCACAGATCTTGTGCGCACTTACCTACGTGAAATAGGCAGGGTTCCCCTACTCACTCACGAGCAGGAGATCATGTACGGCAAACAAGTACAGCGCTCAACAGCATTGCAGGCTCAGAAAGAGGCGCTGGCAGCTCAGTTAGGACACGAACCTACTCTAACCGAGTGGGCGCAGCTATGTGGGCTGTCTGAAGCAGAACTCGAGCAGCAGATTAAAGAAGGTGAAAACGCCAAACGCAGGATGGTGGAAGCTAACTTGCGACTGGTAGTGTCAGTGGCCAAGAAGTACATCAAGCGCAACGTTGACCTCCTAGATTTAATCCAGGAAGGCAGCATTGGAATGCAGCGAGGGGTAGAGAAATTCGACCCTACCAAAGGATATCGATTTTCAACCTACGCCTATTGGTGGATTCGTCAGGCGATCACCCGCGCTATAGCTGAGAAAGGGCGCACGATTCGCTTGCCTATTCATATCACGGAGAAGCTAAACAAAATTAAAAAAGCTCAGCGTTACTTGTCCCAACAGCTGGGACGAGCTGCCACAGCGTCGGAGCTAGCTAAGGAACTGGATTTAGAGCCCCAGCTGGTGCGCGAATATTTGGAAAGGGCACGCCAGCCTTTGTCGCTAGATTTGCGCGTGGGAGATAATCAGGATACGGAGCTAGGAGAACTGTTGGAGGATACAGGGTCTTCCCCAGAAGAATTTGCCATCCAGTCAGCCCTTCAAACAAACCTAGAAAAGCTGATGGCAGATTTGACTCCTCAGCAAAGGGAAGTATTAGCGATGCGCTTTGGGCTGGAAGACGGACAAGCTTTAACCCTGGCTAAAATTGGCGATCGCCTCAATATTAGCCGGGAAAGAGTACGCCAGATTGAAAGGGAAGCCTTAAGCAAGCTCCGCAAGCGAAAAGCCGATATGGATGAGTTTATCGCCAGCTAGTAAATGGGAACAAGAAATTATCAGAAAGTTGGGTTTAAAACCCCGTGCTTCTAGCACGGCTTTATATTTAGTGGCAGATGCAATGCCGCTAAATATGTTAAGATAGGGGAATAGAACTAATTAGTACCGATGG
>CASBRD010000339.1 GCA_949128025.1 Oscillatoriales cyanobacterium PMM_0008
CTCTCCCACTCTCCCTCTCCCTGTTACCTATTAGCGATTTGCTTGGGAATATATCTCCCAATCAACGAACGATTGTGATCGTAAATTTCCAGAGTTATACCCGCGTTTTCGCTAATTGCTTCTAGTGCTGCTTGTAACGTTTTCAAATGATCGTCCACGCCTGCAATGGTATTGGCGTCCCCTTGTAATCCAGCAGTCATAGCAGTCCGTCTCACACTGGCTACATAAGCGGGAGTTAGATATGCTTTGATTACTTGAAGATTAACAGTCGCATCGCAAATCTTGGGTACGCCAGCACAGATTCTATTAAGATCGGTACTTGCTTTTTGGACAATTAAAGTGGTTTGCAGTTTGGTTTGCGCTTGCCTTAAAGAGTTTGTATAGTTGTCGCTAAGTGGCTGGGATAGATCGTAGTAATAAGTTCCAGGGACTACTTGCTTGGCGTAGGTTGATGCTCTGCGCCAAGTGGCTACAGCTTTCGTCAATTGGTTTTGTTGTTCGAGGTTTTTGGCAAGAGTAGCAATGGAGATCGCCTGATTGTAAATCTTATCAGAAATTTCCTCCTGATTTTTGCGATCGCGCACCGTTGCAAAATTAGGCTGGTAACTAGAAATCAATTGCTGTGCCTCCTCGTAAGCCATTGTGGTTTTCGGAATGGAAGAGAGAGAATTTATTGCTGCTTGCCAAGTTGACTCAACTTGTTGCCAGTGATTCAAAGTCTTGGCTACGCTTTGACGCATTTGGGCCAACCGTGCGGTTTCCTTGCCAGATGCCAGTCTTGTTTCAGCCTGCTGCTCTTGCTTGACTCGGTTATTAATCGCTGCTAAATTGGCTTGATAAGTTTTTAATTTTTCTTGGGTTATGGGATAGACTGGACTATTTTTGGGAACTTGTTTAAGAGAAGCGATCGCCTGATTCCACAGTGTCTGTATTTCTTGCCACTCCTGTACTGGATGGGGAGGATTTTGGCTTTTTTGAGCCGCAACTTTAGCCTTGTCCACAGCGTTTAAAAGCGAGTCTACTTTAGCAACAGCACCCTTGTAAATTGGCAACTGTCGTTGAGCTGAAGAGTGATGTTTAGACCAAAAGGGGATGCTTTCCAACTGTTCGATCGCTTGAGTTAATTTTTCTTTTCCCTGATTGACATCTCGATCGTTTTTTGCATTTCTCAGGGTTTGTGCTGACGACTGACTCAGCTGCTTAGCCGTTTGAATCGCCGGACACTCCCCCACCGCGCAAGGGCGACTCAAAGCGTAAATACCACCCAAAGCACCCACTATTACCATGCCAGCGCCAATCTTCCATACTGACTGGGGGACTTTAAATGGGGGCTTTTTGCGATCGACTTTTGCCCCTGGTATATGCTCTTGGATAATAGGATCGGGATCTGGCTCTAAATCGGTGGTCGGCTCCTCTAGAGGCAAATCCGCCATTAAATTCGAGTTTAAGGTCGATTCAGCTACTGCCTCCTTACCGGCGTCTTCTGTCGCTTCATCCAAATTCGACTCATCTTGTAGTACAGATTCCCAGATATCATCTGATTCCTCTTGCCATTTGAACGCATTCTCATCAGAATTACCCCGGATAAAAGCAGCCTCTGAGTCCGACAAAGAGGACTCATCAGAGTCAGCCGATTTTTCAAGCTTAAACTCGTGGACAGCAAAAGGTTGCCTTTGTCCTGTTGCTCTCAAGAAAAGGCGTACCTGTTGAGTTTGTTCCCAGACCGAACTGGGAAATGATAGTTGCAACCCTTCAATGGTTTCTTGTAGTACCCTGAAGATTGGCTGTGCTTGGTCAACAAGGGGATTCGCCTCTTGAGCCAAAATCAGCAAAATGTCGTTCTGGAAAGTACATTTGACCTGAATGGCAGTTTTGGTCGCTAACTCTGAGTTTAGTAGCTCCTGCAAAAGTTGCCCCAGTGCTTGTAAATCATCCTTCTGGACTGCTGTTTCCATCTAGCACCACCTTTCAATTCTGGATTTGATTCGACTTTGAACTTCGGACTTAGGATAGATGATTTCTTGGTAATTTTAATTGAAGTTACATTTTCTGCGATCGAACCTGCTTATTACCTTACTACGGGCTTAAAGTAGAAAATAGGCGTCGTTCCCATTCGCGTTCTGGGCAATTCTCTATTCTCTATTGTGATGTCTCCAAACATTCCACTGTCTGAACAAGTTGTAGTAATTACTGGCGCTTCCGCTGGGATTGGCGCTGCTCTGGCACAAGTTTTAGCCAAACAGTTTCCAGGAATCCGATTGGTGCTGGCTGCTCGTAACCAGAGCAAGCTGGAAACAACTGCCACATACTGTAGCAAAGCTGGAGCGGAAGTTTTAGTTGTCCCCACAGATATGTCGCAAGTCGAACAGGTGGAAGCTTTGGCTAGAGCTGCTATCCTGCGGTTCGGTGGGGTCAATGCGTTGGTGAATAATGCTGGCTACGGTCAAATGGGGCCGTTGGAATACATTTCGGCCCAAGCGGCTCGACGGCAGTTTGAGGTTAATTTACTGGGGCCACTGGCTTTGATTCGAGCTTTAATTCCAACGATGCGCGACTCTGGCGGGGGCAGAATTATCAATGTTAGTTCTTTGGGAGGAAGGCTGGCGTTTCCTTTTGGGGGTATGTACAGTGCCTCTAAATTTGCTTTGGAAGGGCTTAGCGACGCTCTACGCATGGAGCTAGAGCCGTTTAATATTAAGGTCAGCGTGATTGAACCGGGGCCGGTGAGTACGGATTTTTTTGATGCCGCAGCAGCAACGGTCGATATGACAATTGTTGAATCTGAAAAAACTCCCTATCGCGCTGGTTTTGAGAAGTTAAAAGGTTTACAGGAACAAACGAGCAGTCAAGCTTGGACTCCGGAACGGGTGGCGGTGGTAATTGTGCGATCGCTTACAGACCCCCGTCCCCGTCCGCGCTATACTGCGGCCACAGGTGGCGATTTGCTGCTGTTTTTAATGACAAAAGTTTTGCCGACTTGGGCTGTAGACCGCTTCTGGCAAAAGTTCTACGGTATCGATATGGTCGCTAAAGACTGGCAGGAGCAATTAAAAAATCAAAAATAAAAATTGAAGAGGAAAGGGGGAATTCACTCGTTTATCTTTAACTGATTCGCCGGGAAGTCCCCCGCTATAACCGAGGGGGATTTATCGAGCCGGAGGCGAGTACCCCTTTCGGGTTTAGCGGCAGGATGAAAGGCGGGAAAATGGAGGAACGGAGTTTTCCAAATCTTTCCAGATGGGCTTTACCTCTAACCGCAGTAGACGATAAGATAGGAAGACAAGGAGGTGATACTGAGTGCTACACAAGGCTATCAAAGTTCGTCTATATCCAACACCAGAGCAAGAAATTCTACTAGCTCAACACTTTGGCTGTGCAAGATGGTGGTGGAATTATGGGCTGAACAAATCCATTGAAACCTATAAAGAGACAGGTAAAGGATTAGGGCGGTCGGCACTCAATGCACTTCTTCCTAAGCTCAAAAAAGCTGAGGACACTGTATGGTTATCTGAATGCTACAGTCAGGTATTGCAAGCTGTTACTCTCAATCTAACAACTGCGTATAAAAACTTCTTTGATAGTCGGGCAAGATTTCCACGATTAAAATCAAAGCATGGTAGGCAGTCAATCCAGTACCCTCAAAACGTCAAAGTGGAAAATGGCGCTGTAAAATTGCCAGGGAAAATAGGCACGGTGAAAGCCAAAATTCACAGAACCATTGAGGGAACAATTAAAACGGTAACAGTGAGCAAAGATCCTTCGGGCAAGTATTACGCATCTGTCTTGACTGAGATTGAAGGTCACAATCCTCAAGTATCAACCAATGGCAACGTGGTCGGTGTTGACTTGGGATTAAAGCACTTTGCCGTTGTCAGTGATGGTAGCAAGGTGTCTAAATTCGACAATCCCAAGCATTTAGCCAAGCACGAGAGAAATCTCAAGCGTCAGCAGCAAAAATTAGCTAAAAAACAGAAAGGAAGTAAATCAAGACACAAATATAGAAAAGTTGTCGCTAGAGTATACGAACGAGTCAGTAACTCACGTCAGGATTTTCTACATAAGCTTACGCGCTCACTCGTCAATGAAAACCAAGTTGTCGTAGTAGAAAATCTGCATATCAAAGGTATGGTTCGTAACCACAATCTAGCCAAAGCAATATCTGATGCAGGATGGGGAACGTTCACCAACTTTCTTGCTTACAAACTAGAAAAGAAAGGTGGCAAGTTGGTAGAGATTGACCGATGGTTCCCAAGCTCCAAGCTCTGCTCTAATTGCTATCACCAAGTTGATGAAATACTTTTAGAGGTGAGAGAGTGGACTTGCCCTCACTGTGGTACTCATCACGATAGAGATGGCAACGCTGCAACGAATATTAGAGCAGAAGGCATCAGAATGCTAAAGGCGGATGGAACAGCCGTCTCTGCTGACGGAGGGGAAGTAAGACCTCATAGTGGACGCAAGTCTGTTCTGAGGCATTCCCCCTTGATGTTGGAAGCCTGCATACTCGCTTCGAGTTAGTGCAGGTAGTTCACTTATTAATTTTGATATGGACTTATTAGAGTATCAGGCAAAGGAATTATTTCGCGAAATCGGTATTCCCGTTTTGCCTTCTCAAAGAATTGACAGTCCCAGAGATATAAAGGCGCTGAAGATTCCCTATCCGGTAGTGCTGAAGTCGCAGGTACCTACAGGCGGACGGGCGAGAGCTGGTGGGATTAAGTTTGTGGAAAATACGATCGATGCGATCGCAGCTGCTCAAACAATCTTCCACCTACCCATTATGGGTCAGTTTCCAGAGGTGCTGCTGGCAGAGGCGAGATACGACGCCGAGAAAGAGTTTTATCTGGCAGTAGCTCTAGATTATACCCTTCGTCGCCCTGTGCTTTTGGGTTCTCCACAAGGAGGCATCGATGTGGAGGCGGTAATGGAGCAAATGCAGCAGGTAGTAGTAGAGCAAGAATTTTCTCCATTCTATGCACGACGGTTAGCGCTGAAAATGGGATTGCAGGGCAATCAGATTCAGTCCGTAAGTGCGATCGTTGAAGCTATGTACAAGCTATTTGTCCAAAAAGACTTGGATTTGGTGGAAATCAATCCCCTTGGAGTTAATCTCAATGGCGAAGTGATGGCTCTGGATGGTAAAATAACCGTCAACGACTGTGCTTTGGAACGCCATCCAGATTTGGCTGTACTGGCAGCAAAAGTACGGCGGGGTAAAGCTCATTCCTGCCACACCACTGAAGAGGACACAGCTTTACCGCTCAACGGCAATTTGTGGGCATTGGACGGCAATATCGGCATTGTCTGCAATGGAACTGGTTTGGCAATGGCGATTTTGGATTCAGTGTACCAAGCGGGGGGAAAGCCAGGTAGCTGTCTAAATGTGGGGGAAGAGGTGCCCAGCAATGCCACAGAGACGCTGTGCGATCGCTTGGAACGAGGACTGGAAACGATCGCACACGAAAATAGTATCAAAGTCTTGGTAGTGAATATTTTGGGTGGCGTAACTTCCAGCGATGAAATTGCTGACGTTATTGGCAACTTTATACAGCGAAACTATGGCGAGGCGCTAGTTTCGCCCTCAACTACCGGGCGAGTGCGTCGCAAAAGCACCAGTGGTAACGGCCACTACCCTCATTTTGTCGTGCGTCTGGCTGGTGGTGAGGTTGAGGCTGCAAAACTGCGTCTGGCAGAGTTGGGAGTGTCTGTGGCAAACAGCTTGGATGAGGCGGTGTCGCAAGCGGTAACTTTGACAAAGCCAACTGGTAAGAGGTCTTGATGCTATTTGTTAAATTGTAGGGGCGGGTTTGGCCATGATTCTTGTCTGGAAACCACCAATTATCTGCCAAAAGGGCCCCTACTTTCGCGCTATGAAGAAAATCATTTTATTGTAAGTTAGGTGAGCGTAAATAAACTGAACTTCCAGAAACCCGGTTTCGCAGGAGTTACCGGGTTTCTAAGGGCTTAGCAGTTTTACGTTTAATTATGCCCACCTACTTAGCAGGCTTTTGCAATTGTAAGATACTTATATCGAGAGCTTTGCAGGTGCAGTTTGGACTGTGGCGAAAAATCACGATCGAAAAGGGATAATCAAAATAAAAGAGGTAATAAGATGGCAGTAGAAAGATGGACAGATGAAATGCTTGATAAATTTGCTGGAAAGGTCGATCTCCTTGCTGAAAAGGTTGACCACCTTGGTGAAAAGGTCGATCGCATTGCCGAGGAAGTGGAACAAACCAACAATAATGTTGATGCCTTGGTGGGTGCGGTTAACTCCCTAGTTACTTTGTTGCGTGAAGAAATTCCAGCTATCAAATCAGGACAAGAGGAAACAGCAAAAATTCAAGCAGAAAGCATCCGAGAGTTAATTAAATTTATCAATAAGCCCAAATCTGATTGACATCCTCCCGGCGCTAATTCGGAGTACCAAATATACTTCGGCTTCGCTCAGTACAAGTAGCGCGGGATTCCAAAGATTGCTCTTTGGGCTTCCTCTTTCTACGAGTCGGCTTACTTAATTGAGTTGACCCAACCAAGCAGAGGTCATTCTCTCTAGAGGCGTTAATTTCCGTCTGCCAGACGGTATTTTCTAACATTTTACTTAAGATGGATAGCGCAATATTTAGAATATTAATTGCCGCGTTCCAATCTCGATCTTGAATATGCCCACAGTGATGGCATTGATGAGTTCTATTGCTTAAGGTTTTCTTAACGGTCGTACCGCAATTAGAACAATCCTGCGATGTATATTGAGGAGGGACAGCCACAACCGGCACTCCGAATACTTGACCAAAATATTCTAACCACTGCCTAAACATCGACCAAGAAGCATCGCTTATTGATTTAGCCAAATGGTGGTTTTTCACCATGTTTCGCACCTGTAAGTCTTCAATGGCTACCAAGTCACTAGACTGGATTACGCACCTTGCTAATTTTATAACAAAGTCTTTACGCTGCCTTTCAACTTTTAGGTGTTTCCTACCTAACCGATTCTTAGCTTTCCTTCTATTTTTTGACCCTTTCTTTTTTCGTGAAAGTTGACGAGAAGCTCTCTTGAGAGCTTTTTCACTTTTCCTCAAAAAGCGAGGGTTTTCTACTTGATTACCCTCTGAATCGGTGTAGAAATGGTTTAAACCAACATCTAGCCCTAACATTCGACCTGTTAATTCATGAGTTTCTTTCCTTTCGTGATTAATGCAAAACTGTACATAATATCCATCGGAACGGCGAACTATCCTAACACGCTTAAGAAGGTCTATTTGGTAAAAATGTAAGTCTCTAGTTCCCCAAAGCTTGAAAGTCCCAGCACCGAATTTATCCGTGAAAGTGATATATCTTCTATCGGATGAAAGCTTCCAACCACAGGTTTTATACTCAACTGATGCTCTGGTCAACAGTTTTTTGAACTTCGGATAACCTTTTTTGCTTGGTACTTTCTTTTGGCAGTTATCGAAGAATCTCGATATAGCTAACCAGGCTCTTTCTGCCATTGACTGTCTTGCCATTGAGTTAAGTTTCTTAACCC
>CASBRD010000340.1 GCA_949128025.1 Oscillatoriales cyanobacterium PMM_0008
CTTCATATATCCCAATTACGGTTCAGGTTACGACCCTTTTATTACATTTATCATCCTTGCGATCGCGGCGGCGATAGTCACATTTTTATGGGGTTCAGAAACATTAGCTCGATATAGATATACATCGTTGAGTGCAACGGATGTCAACAGATGAGCAATAACGGGTGGCAACTGGATGAAAGCAACCACCTAACTTTCATTCAATCTTTTTGGCCTTAGAGACGATTGTTTACTCGTTTCTTAGTCTTGCAACTCTGTTTGTCAGTCCGGTTTTAAGGGGCGGAAACTTGGAGAGTTGGATACGATCTGCTGCTCGTGATTAGATTGTTCTATCGCTCGATTTTCATCGATAGATAGTCTTGTCGCTCGTCCGCTTCATCGACCTGTTAGGCTGCGATCGCTACTCAACGATAACCTCCAATCATTCATCTAAAGAAGCCTCACTCCCGCTCGGAATCGATCGCTTTCTTTTTTGGCGTTTCAACAAGCACAGAAATCACGAGAAAACTTAGCCCAATGATTTTGATAAAAGCGTTTACTGCGTGTGCATACTCCCATTGATCGCGATACCGCATCCAATCCGCTGGAACAGGATTCACCAACCATTTGGCGAATTCAGCGTTCATTGGTGCGACAAACATTATCCAACTCACAAACGCCAGCACCAATAGAATTGCTCCGCCCAACGTCCAGTAAAAAGTTGACCCGCGTCTACGAACAAGAAAAACTAGCACAATTGCCGTCAGAATCGCTGTAATTTCAAAAAATGCGCCGACTGAGCCAAACAACCGATAAAGATTTTCAACAACCGTCACTCTAACCCAAAGTTGCTGGTCAAACTGCATTTTTTGCGGCAATTCCAGCAAATGTGCCATAGACGGGCTGAGACTTAACGAAGTCAGCATCAGTGTTATGAATCGCCACGTTCGGATAAACATAGGTTTACCTAACTCAGCCAACTAACAGGGAAATTTAGGCAACTTAACGATAAAGCTTGTCCCCGTGCCCTCCGCACTTTCAACCTCAATCGTCCCTTGATGCGCTTCAGTAATACTCTTTACCAAAAATAATCCTAATCCCCATCCCGTTTGCTCCTCAGCCGAGGTGGTTCGACGAAATTGTTGGAATAGGATTGATTGAGCGTCTGGGGCAATCGGATTGCCTTCATTATGGATGGTAAGGCTGATCTGCGTTTCCATTGGCTGGAGCGTGAGTGTAATCGGCGTGTTAGGGTCACCATATTTCACAGCGTTAATTACTAAGTTCTCAATCACCCGCGTTATTTCTTTACGGCTGCAATAGCTCCTAACCTCAGAATCACAGACCACAACAAACCGATCTTCATCTCCATAAGAAAAGCTCAAATCCTCCACTACTTCCTGGACTAGCTTGTCTAAATGGCATTCTTCAAATTCAATCTTTAGGCTCTCCCCAGCCCGCAGCCGACTTACATCAAGCAGATTTTGAATCATCGAATCCAGCCGATTGATCGCGCTGATCATTCTCGCCGCCACATCAAAGTGAGTATCTCCTCGTTCAAGGCGACGCAGAATCAGTTGAGTTCCCATTTTCACAACATTAATTGGACCTCGAAGATCGTGAGTCAGCGTCACCATAAATAGCTCTTGAATATCTCGCAGCGTCTGTGAGAACTGAGTAGCAGCGTCATTAACGGCTTGCTCAATAGAACCAATAATGATGTCTCGTTCCTGCACTCCTAAAGGCGCTTCTTCCTCTAAAACTTGAAAGATTACTTGACGGAGGATGTGGTACTCGAAGATGAGTTGACTCATGGAGTAGTCAGCATAACCCGCTCGCTCATGTCCATGCTGTTTGCCAATCCGCTCGCTCTTGATCTTGTCGATCGCAATTCGGGTAGGTGTCCTGTCAATTCTGGTTGAGAGTGCATCTGCCAGTTGGTTTAAGTACTGAGGTAGCGAATCTTGCAAGACCAGAGAGTCCTGATGCATTGAGGCACTGACTTCATCACGCGCCCGCTTTTCCCACATTTGCATAATTCTTTCAGCATTTTGCTGAAGACAGTCACAAGCAGCGTTAGACATAGATTGCAGGAACACCAAAACCAGGAATAAGTCAGCTTTAAGCTACCTGAGATAATAATATATTGATTCAAGTCCGTCAAGATTTAACAGCATTGAAGCCTGATGCTTTCATCACCGGAAACAGTCCCAAGATTTTCCACTGCATATTACCGACACCATCAACTACGCGATCGGCTCCTAAAATTGGCAAACCATTCATCCAAGTTGTCGCCCGCCAGATCATGCCGCGACTCCAGTCGATCACTTCCTCGCCCTTAAAGGGATGCCATTTTTTGCCGAGTTTAATTTCGCCGTGCATCCACAATCGAACGGCGGAGGCGAGGAGTGTGCCGGGGGCGATCGTGCGATTGGCTTGAATCGCTTGCTGAATCGGGAAACAGATGAATCAGAAGTCACTCCTCAAACATATCCGTGCGACTTTTGAGTAAGTTTGTGATTCATTGCTTTTTGGGTAATTCCCGCAAACAATGAACCACGAGCGATTTAATTAACCAACCCAATCCAAAGTTTAATCGTCATTACTTGGCGTCGGTACATTGGGAATGTGTGAATCAATATCGGCTTGCGACACATTAGGAATGAACCAATTAATTTCACCTGGCTTGAAAACTTTAAACCCTGGAAGATTAAATTCAATTTCCGAAGTCTCTGGATTAGTTTTTACTACCAAATGAGTTCCATCTACAATTTTAATCGCGACGGGACTGGTTGAAGCTTGTCCTTGTTCATCAGTTGTGTGAAAACCGGCAATTTTGACATCACCAGGTAGGTAGACTCCTTCACAATCCCATTGTTCTTCCGTTGTTTGACCGTTTGCTAAGAAATAAAGGGCGTTATCGTAGTCTGACTTATATTTCTTAGTTTTCCGCCCGTAGATGCCTAGACTTTTTCCAGTTTCGTTGCTGCATTGTCCCCAATTAATACCAGTTTGTAAGTTATATTTATCGAACTCCAATTTGTCAATCTGTTGCTGAATCTTTTGCTTTTCGTCTGCTGTTATATTCTTGGCTTCTTGTGCCTCTAATAGATTATCTAGTTCTTGAACTATCTCAATGTAATCGGGATTTTTGCTGAATTTTGACCCTGCAAATGAAGGTTGAGCGACTACAAGATTAACTAGAAATACCAAGACTACAAGAAAAATTTGGAAGAATTTCATAATTTTCTCCTGATCATTGCAAGACTCATAACTTTGACTTTAATTGCTCTCAAGCAATAAAATCAAATATTCTTATTTGTTAATACGATAATAAAAAGTGATTAATTAGTTTGGGCCGGAATTGGCAAACCACACTGATGGCAGGAAAAATTTGTATAGCGATCGTTGCTTCCTTGTCCTCCTTCTCCTGCTTGTCCATGTCAAAATGGAGGTCTGTCGTGTATTCTCGCCTGACCCGTGACCACTACTCCTCTCTCTCATAGTTCCCAAACAGCAACTGACCCCCACGCTCAGCAACCGGACGCCCTGGGAAGATTTGGGCGCTTTGGTGGCAAATACGTGCCGGAAACGCTGATGCCTGCTTTGAGCGAACTAGAAGCGGCATTTGTACAATATCGCTCTGAGGCAGATTTCCAAGAAGAACTCCAACAACTCCTGCGGGACTATGTGGGACGCCCCAGCCCCCTGTACTTCGCCGAACGCCTCACCGCGCACTATGCCCGACCTGACGGCACTGGGCCGCAAATTTATCTCAAACGAGAAGATTTGAACCACACCGGGGCTCATAAAATCAACAACGCTTTGGCTCAGGTATTGTTGGCCAAGCGGATGGGCAAGCAACGCATTATTGCGGAAACTGGTGCTGGTCAACACGGCGTGGCGACAGCAACCGTTTGCGCCCGGTTTGGGCTGGATTGCGTTATTTATATGGGCGTTCACGATATGGAACGACAAGCCCTAAATGTATTCAGGATGAGGCTGATGGGGGCCCAGGTGCGCCCGGTGGCGGCGGGAACGGGAACTCTGAAGGATGCGACTTCGGAGGCGATTCGGGACTGGGTGACGAATGTGGAAACTACTCACTATATCCTGGGTTCGGTTGCTGGCCCCCATCCCTACCCGATGATGGTGCGCGATTTCCATGCGGTCATCGGTCAGGAAACTCGCGCTCAAGCTGAAGAAAAATGGGGCGGTTTGCCGGATATTCTGTTGGCTTGTGTGGGTGGTGGGTCAAATGCGATCGGACTTTTTCATGAGTTTGTCAATGAGCCTTCTGTGCGGCTGATTGGTGTGGAAGCTGCTGGGGAAGGCGTCGATACAGGAAAACACGCTGCAACATTGACAAAAGGAAGAATTGGTGTATTGCACGGGGCGATGAGCTATTTGCTGCAAGATGATGACGGTCAGGTGATCGAGCCGCACTCGATTAGCGCTGGGCTGGACTATCCTGGTGTTGGCCCAGAACATAGTTATCTGAAAGATTCGGCGCGTGCTGAGTATTACAGCGTAACTGACAAAGAAGCTTTGGATGCGTTTAAGCGTCTATCTCAGCTGGAGGGGATTATCCCGGCGTTGGAGACGGCTCATGCGATCGCATTCCTGGAGACTCTCTGTCAAGAGCTTACCGGCAGTCCGCGCATTGTCATCAACTGTTCCGGTCGCGGCGATAAAGATGTGCAGACAGTCGCCAAGTTTTTCAATCAAACTGAATCATCGAAAGGATGATGGAAAAAAGGCAAAAGGCAAAAATAGAAAGGCAAAAGAAAGAGAGTTTAAATAATTTCTCTTTCTTTTACCTTTTTACTTTTTACTTTTTACTTAGTGCCGTAGTGGGCTGCGATTCCCTCCCAAATATTCGCGAAATTCAATCTAGCAAACCCACTGCAACTGCTTCGCCGAATTCGGGTTCTCAAACATCGCCATCTAATTCCTTAAATGCCTTGGAAAAATCAATTGACCAACAAGTAAACGAATATCGCAAATCCCGTAATTTGCCGCCCCTGACGCTGGACGATCGCATCAGCGAACAAGCAAAGATACACAGTCAAGCAATGGCTAACGGTAAAGTTCCTTTTAGCCATGAAGGATTTGAGCAGCGAGTTAAAGCGATCGCTAAATCGATTAACTATCGCAGTTCTGCTGAAAATGTTGCATTCAACCAAGGTTTTAGTGACCCCGCCACTCAAGCTGTGCAAGGTTGGTTAAAAAGTCCCGGTCATCTGAAAAATATTGAAGGTGATTTTGACTTAACTGGGGTGGGCGTTATCAAAAACGCTCAAGGCGAGTTCTACTTCACGCAAATTTTTATCAAGCGTTCTAGATATGGATTTTGAAGAAGATTTTCAGGTTTTCGATCGCGACCTTTCCGATTCCCTTTTAGCTGCTTATCTCCAAGCTGAAGCTGTTGCTGTAGATACCGAAACAATGGGATTGCTGCCGATGCGCGATCGCTTGTGTCTCGTACAACTATCTTGTCCCGGTTACTTAACTGTAATTCGCATTCCCAAAGGGCAAACAGAAGCTCCGAATTTAAAACAGTTAATGGAAGCATCAAATGTTACTAAAGTGTTCCATTTTGCCCGCTTTGATGTTGCCCAATTGCGTCAGAATCTGGGCATCGACGTAGCACCAATATTCTGCACCAAAATCGCCAGCAAGTTAGCCAGAACTTACACTCAAAGACACGGACTTAAAGATGTGGTGCAAGAATTAGAGCGAGTCGAACTTGACAAAACTGCCCAAAGTTCCGACTGGGGAAATGCGGCGAATTTATCTGACGAACAGTTGCGTTATGCCGCGAACGATGTGCGTTATCTGCTGAGTGTGCGACAAAAACTAATTGCTATGCTCAAACGCGAAGAACGTTACTCACTTGCCGAGCAATGCTTTCAGTGCTTACCGACAGTGGTGACAATGGATTTACTGCAATTCAAGGATATTTTTGAACACTGATAATTGTCAGTGGTCAGTGGTCAGTTGTCAGTGGTTAGTTGTCAGTGGTTAGTTGTTTGTTGTCAGTGGTCAGTTATCAGTTATCAGTTGTTTGTTGATGGTTTCTACTAACAATTGACCACTGACTAATGACTAATTATCACTGACAGCATATGGAATAGCTTCCACGGGAAAACCTACTGCTTTCCATGCCGCCAGACCGCCTCTGAGTTCGGAGACGTTCTCAAATCCAGCTGCACGCAGTTTGGTTGCTGCTTCGGCTGTTTCTTCATCAATTTCGCCGTAGATATATAAGTCGCGGCTGAGTTCAAGGCTGGGTCGGACGCGATCGATCAATTCGTTCATGGGCATGGAGATAGCGCCCATGATGTGACTGGTGTTGAACAGGTTGCGATCGCGCACATCGATAATTGTCAGTGCTGGTTCGCCCCAGTCTAGCCTAGCTTTCAAGTCATAAACCAGCGATCGCGCCTTCATAGGTGGAGGCGTGGGAATCAAGTTTGCAAATCCGCTCATAGTGTTGGCAATTTTGTGTCACGTTACCTGCAATTTAACAACTTCTTTTACGATTTGCAAACTTTTATTGATAAATTATTTACATATCTAAGCATTTATGCTTATGAGCGGCAGAGCTAAAATAACATTGGGGCAAAATCAGGAAGATTGCCCCAATGTTATAGCTAACGCAAGTTGCTAGTTATATAATTGAGGCTGGTATTAGGTACGTTGTTGCGCTTTAGCGCTCTTATCCAAGTTGGTATAAGAGCGCTAAAGCGCAACTACATACCTAAAGTGCAAGTAACTAGCAACTTGAGTTAGCTATATGGTGCGTTGCAACGCACCCTACAATACTATTTGTCTACTTGCTCTGCGTTGATTTATGATTTTCTATGCGAGCAACGACGTTGTAGTCATCAGCACCGGCAGGAGTTTTCGATTCGGAAACGCCTTCTGTGGGGCCACCGACCGCTTTCCATGCAGCCAAACCGCCTTGCAGTTCGGCTACCTTCTCAAACCCAGCACTGCGAAGCTGATTCGCAGCTTGAGCGGTTTGCTCGTCGCTGTCAGCGTAGACGTAGATATCGCGGTTGAGATCTATACTGGGTTTGGCGCGTTCTACCAATTCATCGATCGGCATAGGCATAGCTCCCATGATATGACCGTCGTTGTAGATTTCGCGATCGCGCACATCCAGAATTGTAAAAGCTGGTTCTCCCCATTCCAGACGAGATTTGAGGTCATGTGCAGAGGATTGCGCCTTGAATCCCGGCGGGGTAGGAGTAATGTTCGGCATCTTCTCTTTAGCGCTTAGAATAGCCTCAGAAACCTTGTCACCAGAGTATTTAATGTCCTCTGATAGCTTTTCTTTAACCGTTTTACCGGCGTCTGAAACCTTGTCGCCAGCCTTTTGAATGCCTTCGGAAATGTTATTTTTAACTTCTTTAGCTTTGTCTTGGATGTTTTCCATGTTTCGATCCCTTTTCACTTCACCTGAAATGTAACAAGACACTCGAAATCAGCTAATCTTTCTTTGGGGGGATCACTGAAATTATCCTTCTTTAGGCACAGTTTATCCTTCTTTAGACTGAGTTGAGTCAGTAGATTCAGAGTTATTAGTAGGGCTTATCTCAGCACGCATCTTTTCGAGGTTTTCGCGAATAGTGATAGTTTGGGGATGGTTGGAGCCTAAAGTGCGTTTTGTCAATTCCAAAGCTTGCAATAACAGCGGTTCTGCTTCGCTGTATCTTCCTTGGGAATAGTAGAGACTTGCCAGATTGTTTAGACTTGTGGCGACATCGGGATGTTCATCTCCCAACAAGCGTTTTCTCAATTCCAAAGCTTGCAAATAC
>CASBRD010000341.1 GCA_949128025.1 Oscillatoriales cyanobacterium PMM_0008
GGGGGAGTGGGAGAGTGGGGGAGAAATTTTCTTGACCGCTGACCAATCACCAATCACCAATCACCAATGACCAATGACCAATGACAAATCACCAATGACAAATGACTATTATTGCGATCGATTTTGGAACAAGCAACACCGTCGTCTGTACTGTAGATCCAGTTACGCAGACGCCACGGACGCTGAGATTTAATGCCATTTCGCGGGGGTTTGAAACACCTGGCGGTCAAGTATTTGTAGTACCGACGCTAGTATACGTCCAAAAGGACAACAGTCTTGTGTTTGGGGAACAAGTGCGATCGCAACGTCTCGGCTTTTCCCAACCAGAGCGATTTTTTCAAGCCTTCAAACGCGATTTGGCAGCAGATTTTCAACCCCCACCCCGTCAAATTGATGGCAACAGTTACTCCGCAGAATCAGTTTCGCAACTCTTTCTCCAGGAAATTTGGCAACAGCTAGCCCAAGAAAAATTGCAACCAAGTCAGGTAATTTTTACCGTTCCTGTGGGTGCATTTGAGCGTTATTTGGACTGGTTTCGCGACATTGCCCAAAATTTGGGTGTCTCCGAAGTCCAGATTGTGGATGAGTCTACAGCCGCCGCCATTGGTTATGCTGTGAAAAGACCGGGTTCTGTAGTCCTGGTCGTAGATTTTGGCGGCGGAACTCTGGATTTAAGCTTAGTTCGCACCGTAGCAGCTAAGGGGGGACAAAAGGTATTAAAAGCCGAAGTGATAGCAAAGTCTGATGCTTATGTCGGCGGTGTTGATATCGATGTTTGGATTGTCGATAATTACTTGCGGCAAATTAATTCTTCACGGGAAGAAGTAAAAGAGATTGGTTGGCAGAATTTATTAGAAGTAGCGGAACGGCTGAAGATTCAACTTTCAACAGCACAAGAGGCAAAAGAAAGTTGGTTTGATGATGAAAATTTTATCGCCCACGAACTGAAGTTAAATCGAGAAGAATTAGAGGATATTCTGGAAAATCAGCAGTTACTAGAACAACTGCGGCAAGCTTTAGATGAAGTGGTAGCAGTCGCCTACACTAAAGGCGTGGGCAAGACAGATATCGAACTGGTGGCGCTGGTGGGAGGTAGTTGTTTAATTCCGGCAGTGCAGCAGTTAATTATATCATATTTTGGAAAGTCGCGGGTGAAATTAGGTAGGCCATTTGAAGCGATCGCCCACGGTGCTTTGATGCTTCCCGATCTCGTTGAAGTCGAAGATTATCTGCGACATGGCTATGCAATTCGTCTGTGGGAACCGCAAATGAAAACTTATTCTTATTTTCCATTGTTTGAAAAGGGAAGCAAATATCCCTGCCAACGGGATGAATTATTAACATTACAAGTAGCATTAGATGGACAGCGAGAAATTCGTCTGGATATTGGGGAAGTGGCAGAAATATCGCAAGCAGAAGTTACCTTTGATTCCCAAGGGAGAATGACGAGTAGTCAGTTGCAGCACCAATCGCAATATCGCTCTTTGGAAAGTCATCACGAACAAGTTTGCGTGGCGCATCTCGACCCGCCGGGACAAACAGGAATAGACAGAGTTGAAGTATTTTTTGAAGTGAATCAAGGGCGGGTTTTGTTGGCGACGGTAAAAGATTTGGTGACGGGGCGAGTGTTGGTGGAAAAAGGTGCGATCGCCAAACTTCAGTAATTAAAATATTGATGATGGGAGAAGTTCCGTAACGGGTAATATTATTGAGATCGCCAGAGGAATTAGTTATGGCTACTTACAAAGTTCTGGTTATCGATGACAGCCTAGACGTTCGCAGACTACTTCGATGTATGTTACCTGCGGATAACGTGGAAGTGATCGAAGCCAAAAATGGTCAAGAGGGACTAAATCTAATCCACAAAGAACACCCCCCATCCTTGATTTTGCTGGATTTTATATTACCTAAAGTGAGCGGTTGGGAAGTTTTTGAGCATATCCAGGCCGATAATGAACTCCAGAAAATTCCCTTGGTGGTCATGTCAGGGCTTATATACAATGTTACTCAAAAAACTCCCCAACCGTTTGAGTATTTTGAATTTTTGCCAAAACCCTTTGATAAGAACCATCTATTTGCTGCAATAAAATCAGCTATTGCTAAAGCAAAATTGCGTAAAAAATCCGCTAATCAAAACGAGATTATCAATAATAATCTTCATCAACCAAGAGAATATGATGCCGTGCTTGGCGGTCAAAATCCACCTCCTGCGAACGCCGTAGTATTGGGAGGCTTGGAAGGCGTTAAGTGGCGTTTGGCAAGTGCAGATGTAGAGCAAGGGGTAGCAGCGCTAAAAGAGGCGCTCAATTACGGTGAAGCAGGCTTGGACTTGGTGATTCAGGTTTGGAAAGATGAATTAGGGCAACTAAAGTGGGCTGCTTATTCGCTACTTAGGGTAAGGGAAGAACCGAGAGTGAAACAGGCATTACAAGATTACAATCCCTAGCTGCATATAACCTGCCTTCACACTCTAAAAGGGGATTCAGCCATTGCCTAGTCATCAGCCCCGATGGAAAAACTTAAATTCCTCAAACCTTCCGACTCAGCAAATCTTTCACCTTTCTTTAATAGCGCAGTCATGGCAAGGGTAGGAATAGGCGGACTAAAATAGTAGCCTTGAATTTCATGGCAACCTTGTGCTTTGACGTAAAGCCACAGTTGTCGATCGCACTCCCAAAAAGAGCGATCGCCTGTTCGCAAGCGATCGCTCTTCTTAATTTTTGATACTAAATCCGGGTTGGTTACCCCATGAGAATTTTTGGCCTAAACATTGTAGAGACGTTTCATGAAACGTCTCTACAGCCTAGAGACATAAAGGGGGTAATCGTTGCGTATTTCGGATCGGATAAGCTCTAACGAGCTAGAGCTAACATTGGTTCCTTAACCTGGACACATTTCCTGAGCGGTTCCCTGATGTGACTGAAATCGCGGGGTTGTGTTTTGGGTTCAAACAGTCCTTCTGACTCCCATTTTTTGGGGTCTAAACCCATAGCCCAAGCATTCACCCACATCGACTTTGGAAACTTGGATAGCATTTCGGGCATTGTATCCTCGACTGCTAACAAGAAGATTGAGATAGCCAATGCCTCGCAATCGTCTAAGTTTGGTATGCGATCGTCAATCAGCTCTTGCTCAGTTGTGTTAGATTTTAAATTACGCTGACGGATTTCCATCAAAAAGGGCAGCCCCTTCCAATAATCTAAAAACCCAAAGTCCAGCCGCCGCAAGGACTTAGCTCGCCACTCCAGAAGCAACGCCTCCATACGTTTGTCTAGCTGTATTGCTGGATGATCGACACCGACGTAAGTTTTGGGTGTTTTTCCTGGATCGAGAAAGTCAGGATTAAATACCAGCGGCGAAACGAAAGACGATCCTACCGCAATATTCCAGATGTTTTTCATTCCCATCACGACGCCGTGGTCTGTATAGGAATAGTTATTGTGAATGCTTTCGCTCAAACCATCATTTTGGCCGATGTAAAAATTACTAGCCTCTTCTACCATTTCCTCAGTTAGCTTGCCCTCACGGTCAAGTCTAATCATGTGAGTTTGTAAGGTATTTGCGTAGGAAATTAAATCGGAACCAGGAGAATATAATGGATCGGCAAAAACGGCTGCTTCCCCTACACAACCCCAGCGATTTATCGAGAATACCTTAGTCGATGAGTAGCTGTATCTTGGCATTTTCTTAAAGTCTATAACCTCTCTGCCCTTGAGGTTATCTGCCACTACTGGTTCGTTCTTTTCTAACCACTCGAATGCTAGTTCTTGTGTATGAAATTCACTAAAAGGCTGAAATTCTTCACTTGCCACAATCCCAAGGCTGGTGTGGTTTGTAGCTAGGGGAATTAGCCAGACCCAGTAGCCACGACCGCACAAATGATTTGTGGAGTAATAGCGGTTATTATTGGGAACGCGATCGTGCCATTCTTTTTCTGTGCTTGGCACAAAATCGCTGATATCAACACGACCTTTTACGCGGAACCACGCCGCATTAAATTTGGGATCGTTGGGTTTTGCTAAACCGAGTTTCTTTTGGATATAACGGCGACGCCCCATTGCGTCAACTACCCAACGAGCGCTAATCGTTTTATATTCTTTGCTATCTTGCTGGATGTAAACAATTTGGTGCGGTTCTTCGCGATTTTCGGAAATATCAATGTCTTTAACTAAACAATTTTCTAGGACTTCTATGCCCATCTCTTTGTTGAAGAGACGCAGATCGTTCTCAAGTTTACCGCGATCTATTTGATAACTTCCGGGCTTGGGAGGAAAATCGGAAATACCAAATTCTGGTCGCTTGTGAAGTTCGCCTTTTGTGTTTCCGTAGAAATATCGAAGTCCGAGTTTAGGTAAATGCTCTCTCTCGAAGTACTCTTCTAATTGGAGAATTTGACCGAAGTAGTAAGCGCCATCGTAAACTGATGATTCTCCAACTTTAAACGCTGCTTCTGGTAGGGGATAAGCATCTTTGTCTAGTACTACAACCGAAAGCTCAGGCATAGTTAGCTTTAGTTGTCGTGCCAGAGTCGAGCCTGCTAGACCTCCACCGCAAATTACAACGTCATAAATCTTTTCGTTCATGTAAAGGTTTCTCCTTGTTTTAGCTTTCATTATGGTGTCACAAATAACTTAAAATTGCCATAGATACGAAGAGTAATTAAACCTATTCCTACTTTTCCTACTTTGAAGATGCAAGAGTCGTAAGCTTACTCCTACTTTTACTACTTTGAGGAGAAAAAAGAAGAAAACTTACAGCGGCTTGCAAGTGGGTGAGGTACAAGTAAATTGTAGGGGCGGGTTTTGCCATAATTCTTGCCGGTTAGCCAAAAATTATCTGCCAAACCCGCCCCTACGAACCCGCTATGAAAAAAATCGTTTGATTGTACCTCACGCGGCTGCAAGCCGCTGTAATCTTTTTTTCTACTTTTACTGGGTAAGGTTGGGGTCAAAGAGCGATCGCACTCCCACCCCATACCCATTCCTCCTTCCCCACGCCATAATACAAAAGGTACTACAACACTTAAAGTGCAATGGCACACAATTTCGATCGGCCCAGAGCCTATGATGTCGTCTTAGGCAGTCAAACCCCTACTCCTGTCGGTGCAGCCGTTTTGGGAGGAATAGCAGGCGTGAAGCGGCGCTTAAACAGAATTAGATTGTGGCATTTGCGGACGGGAACGCAAATGCACATTTTAGAAGGACATAATAATGCCGTTGCTACAGTTGCAATCAATCCCGATGGCGACAAAATTGTTAGCAGCAGTTGGGATAAAACAATTAGAGTTTGGGGAGTGCGAGGATTATGAAAAAGCGCTCTATAAATTCCAGTAATAATGCGATCGATCCTAAATCTTTACAACCAGACCAAGATGTTGATACCATAAAACTGGTTGACTACGCTCTTAGTCTCGTTAGAAACTCTTACCGAAAAAACAGGATTAAGCGCTATCTGTTTGACGGGACATCAATCCAACGGAATTATGCAGCACTTTACTTCAAGCGGATTAAAGATACAGAAGTCTTAACCGAAGCTGTAAAACACCGTAGGATCGATCGAGTTCAGGCATTTTCTAAGTGAAACAAGGAGACGGTAACAATGATTGTAACCCAGAAAAAAACATACAGCTTTGAAGAATATCTTGCCTATCACGACGACACTGACCTCAAGTATGAACTGTTTAATGGAGAGTTAATACCCATGCCCCCAGCCAGCGGAATACACGCTCTGATTATGGTATTTCTGTACGATATTTTTAAGGCAGAAATCCAACGCTTAGGTTTAAATTGGCTCGCCATACCGAATAGCGTAGGCGTTCGCACTGCTGAAAGAAAATCCAGAATTCCAGATTTAGTAATTCTCTCAGAAATTCAACGAGAATCAATCAGAACGATGTCGTCTGCTGTCTTAGAATCTTCTCCTATACTAGCCGTGGAAATTGTGAGTGAAGGAAATCCCCAAGATGATTACCGCTACAAACGCTCTGAATATGCGGTGCGAGGAATTCCTGAATATTGGATTGTCGATCCGATTAAGTCCAAAATTTCTATATTGTTGCTAGTTGAAGGATTTTACGAGCGAACAGAGTTTACAGGAAATCAAACAATTTTGTCGGAGACTTTCCCAGAATTAACGTTAACTGTTGAGCAAATCTTGGCAGCATAAGAGTTAGGCTTGATGTTTGGCAATTAATTCCCGTACAGCAGGAACTAGCTCTGTGGGAATCTGCATCGTTCTTTTGGCACCATTCTCCACAGCTTTGTCGGAAATTTGTCGCTCGGAGTGTAATGCTTTGGGCGGCTTCCATTTATCCAGACTTTTTACTAAGTCTTTACGGAGAGCCTCTAAAAAATAATAATCATTGCCTATTTCAGAAGCCTCATCTTCATCCACATCTTCGATAACAGCGAGACGTTCTTTGTATGCCTTCATCTGATATTCGATCGCATCAATGATAAACATTGTTGCTTTATATGATAGAGCCATGTGAAGTTACTTATGGGTTTTCAACATTTTTGAACGTAGGCTGACCAACTAAATACTTTTGATAGCATAATTGGTTGGTCAGCCCGATCGCTACACCCACCTCGCCACAACTACCCGCACCGTTCCATCTTCCAGAGTTTGTTCCTCCTCAACATTAAAACCTTCCGCTTGTACTGTCGCCATCAAAGTTTTGTGAGCGTACTTTTGGGTAATTGAATTAACAAACTGTTGCTGATTAATCCTCGCCCCCCAAAAATCTGCCACCAACTCATAATTTTCACCATCGCGGCGAAAGCCCAAATCGTAACCGTTCTGCTGGCGAATTACATAATCAGCCTCAGTCTGATCGCCTTGATATCCCCGCACAAAAGTATTGCGTTCCACTTGATATCCCAACTCCTGCAAAGACTCATGCAGAATTTCGGCGTTTTTGATTTGGACTTTGATTGTGGTGAAATGAGACATGAAATTTTCTCCATTTAATTTCAAATTTGAAATCTGCAATTTGCAATCTGCAATTCCCTTAAACCCAGCGTCCTACCAATACCCGAATCGTACCATCTGCTAAAGTTTCTTCCTCTTCAATAGTAAAGCCTTGTTCCGGTACTGTCGCCATCAGTACGTGATAGCCATAGCGCTGAGTTAATTGGTTCAACCATTGTTGGGAATACTTGTAGGCACGATCGTATGAAGAAATCACAGCTTCATAGCACTCATCCTCCTGCTTCTTAAAGCCGATATCGTTGCTTGCCGATCCCAAGTATTGGCGGCGGATCACCACTTCTGCCGTTTCCTCCCGTAAATCGCCCTGAAAACCATAAAGACGTTGGGCTTCTTCGTGAACTTCAACCTTATCTTTGAAACCCACATCTTCTAACGCCTTCACCAGCGCGTTGACATCTCTTATCTCTGTTTTGATGGAAGTGAAATGGGACATTGTTTTAACTCTCCTTAGTAGTAATTTTTGGGAAAATAGTTTTTCTCTGATTTCCACCCCTCCCTGTAGACGGGGAGGGGACGGGGGTGGGGTTCAATCTACTTCAAGTGGCCCGATACCTTTTTGGATGGTAAATTGCTTCAATTCCTCCATTAAACGAGTATCATTAGAAGCAGTTCTGGCACCCGCTTCAGCAGCCCAGCGCTTCAATTCCTCAATTTGGTGACGTGCGATCGCAGCCAGTGGCACTGTCTCCTCAATCGATCGCAAAATATCTATAGTAGTAAAATCTTGCCTTTCTCTGCCAAACGCCCGGTACATAGCATCCACAATTACTTGCTCGATTTCTGCCCCGCTGAAATCCTTCCCGCTTCTAGCCAACATTGACAAATCGAACTCGCGCATCCGACTGGGACGCAACCGCTGCAAATGCACTTTAAATATTTCCTGACGCTCAACTTCCGTAGGCAAATTTAAAAAGAAAATTTCATCAAATCTCCCCTTTCTCAACAATTCCGCAGGCAAAATTCGCACATTATTTGCCGTCGCCACAATAAACACGGGCGTCGTTTTCTCCTGCATCCAAGTAATCAAACTACCGAATACCCGTCGCGAAGTACCCGAATCTCCATCCACGCCAGCAGAGATATTGCCAAACGCCTTATCAATTTCATCAATCCACAAAACGCAGGGTGCAATAGCTTCAGATATTTGAATCAACTGTCGCACGCGACTTTCGCTTTCCCCGACAATTCCACCAAACAAACGCCCGGTATCTAAACGCAACAAAGGCAGTCGCCACTCGTTTGCGATCGTTTTAGCTGAAAGCGATTTACCAGTACCTTGGATACCAACAAGTAAAACGCCTTTCGGATTGGGAATGCCGTAACGTCTTGCTTCTTCAGTAAAAGCATCTTGCCGCATCCGCACCCACTGCTTGAGATTTTCCAATCCCCCGACATTTTTAAGCGATTCTGTTGTTGTGAAAAACTCTAATATTTCGGTTTGGCGAATTGCTTGTTTTTTCTCCTCCAGTACTCCGACGATATCCGTATCATCTACTTGTTGTTTGGCGGCTAAAGCTTTAGCTAATACCCGCCCAATTCTGGCTCGACTCAACCCCTGACAAGCTTTAATTAGCTGTTCTTTAGCTAACCCGCTCACCTTCAGCTTTTCTGGCACCACTAGCTGGCTAATCAGATAATTAATTTCTTTCACGTCTGGTAAAGGGAAGTCTATCACCGTTGTTTCTTCCCTCAACTCAGATGGTAATTCCAGGGTGTGAGAAGTCAGAATTAAAGTTTGGCGATTGCGCTTTAAGGTGCGCGTCAAATTTCGCAACTCCCTGACTATTGGCGCGTTTTTATCTGTGTAGGGAATTCTCAAAACCGGGTGCAAATCCCGCAGCACAAAAATAGTCGCTTCCTGTCCGGTTGCTTTGCCAATTCTAGCTAACGCCGCTATGACAGAGCCTTTATCGGCACCATTGTCATCCCAACCGCGCACGATATCCCAAAACAAAAGTTTACGCTGATTTTGCTGTGCGGCTACTTGGTGCAGCACTTCTTCAACTGGTTCTTCTTCGGCGGCGACAATGTACAGCAGCGGGTAACGCGCTCGAATCATTAAATCCAGCTGTTGTATTAATGCTGCATGGGGAGCATTTTGTCCGCCTAATACGGCAGCAGATGCTTCTGGTTGTTGCGGATTTTTGCTCATCTTATCTTCCCTTCACGCGCTAGTTGACCCCGCACGCCGCTCCTGCGTAATACAAACATAAGTATTTTTGTAGTATGACATATTCAACATAATATGGCTACGGTACGCTATGGATAGGCGCATACGCATACTGCAATTAGCATAGCGTGAATCTTAAAACTGAGATCTTGCACCTTTCTCAACAAGAGGCAGAACCTCGTTATTCTCGATCTTCTCGTGACCAAGTTCAACCTGGTCACGAGGGAAGGGAGGCGCTACCTACCGATTCATCTAGAGAGCGATCGCTTTATTTATGGCTAATCAAGAAAAATTGCGTCAGCAGCTACTACAATTAGATGGTCGTGGTTATAAAGCTTACCGAGATATTGAAGGAAGCTACGAATTTCCCGACTTCACTTTAATAATCGATCGCACTCAGGGAGATCCATTCGCCTCCCCCAGTCACGTGCGGGTAAAGGTTTCGGGGGAAATCGCTGGCTTTCCCCATCAACTATATCAAACCAAAAGCCGCGCGATCGCACTGCGCGATTACCTAACTCGTCAGTTTGATAGCTATGCCCATAGTATCAGCAAGAGACGCGGCACCGGAAACAGCGGTTTAATTGGAATTGTCCGCACAGGACAAGAAGTTTTAGAACGCAGTTCTGTTTTAATCGACGATGAATTAATTGAAGTGCGGTTTGTTGTCGGTTTACCCGCAGGTGGGCGACGCATCTTAGGGCAGCAAGCTGTCGAAATGCTGTGCGAACAAATACCGCAACTTGTTGACCGAACCCTTAAATATTATCACCTAGATCCTCAAAAAATTCAACGTCATGTTGAAATTGTCGAAGATGCAGATTGGTTGAGGCAGCAATTAGCAGAACGGCGTTTAGTTGCTTTCATTCCCAATGGTGCCATTTTACCACGACGCAGCGGCGTCGATGACCAACCTTTGCAAAGTGAAGCGATCGCATTTCAATCTCCCATATCTTTGCAAGTTGAATTCAATTGTCCCAATCAAGGTTTAATTGTTGGTATGGGTGTACCAGCAGGAATAACTTTGATTGTCGGCGGCGGATATCACGGTAAATCCACATTGCTGAGAGCAATTGAATTAGGAGTTTACAACCATATTCCTAACGATGGACGAGAGTTTGCGGTAACGCATCCAGCAGCCGTGAAAATTCGAGCGGAAGATGGACGTAATATTGTTGGTGTAGATATTTCTCCTTTTATTAATCATCTTCCCCAAGGCAAATCTACAACCAACTTCTCGACGACTAATGCTAGCGGTAGCACATCACAAGCTGCCAACATTATGGAAGCCTTGGAAGCTGGTGCCAAAGTGCTGTTGGTGGATGAAGATACCGCTGCTACCAATTTTATGATCCGCGACAAAAGAATGCAAGCACTGATTGCCAAAGATCAAGAACCGATTACGCCATTTATTGATAAAGTGCGACAGTTATATACAGATTATGGCGTATCTACTATTTTGGTGATGGGTGGTAGTGGCGATTACTTTGAAGTGGCGGATACAGTCATCGCGATGCAGAATTTCCAACCTGAAGATGTGACAGCAAAAGCAAAAGCGATCGCGCAACAATACACCTACCTACGCACCCCCGAAGGTGGCGAAAACTTCGGACGAATTACTCCCCGAATACCTCTACCAGAAAGCATAGATCCCAGCTATCGTCACAAACAAGTGCGCCTCAAAGTTCGGGATGTAGATGAGGTAGTTTTTGGTACAGAAGATATCGACTTATCAGCAGTTGAACAAATTGTGGATACAGCGCAATCGAGAGCGATCGCAGCTGCTATGGTTTATGCAGTGCGGCGATACATAGATAGCAAACGCACATTAGCAGAAATTCTGACTCTTGTCATGGCGGATATCGAATCCCAAGGATTAGATATTTTGACACCTTTCCCTCAATGCGATTTAGCGATTTTCCGCCAATTCGAGTTAGCTGCTGCTATTAATCGGTTGCGATCGCTTGGCGTGCGTTAGGCATATTCCTTGATTTAAAAAACCGCAGATGAACACAGATAAAGTTATCTTCATCTGTGTTCATCTGTGGTGAAAAATTATTTACAGCGGTTCCCGCTGTTAAGAGGTACAGTATGCGAAGGGGAAGGGCGAAGCATGACCGTATTTTATCTTTGCTGATTACCAATAAATCATCTGCCGGAATGCTTCGCCCCTACTTA
>CASBRD010000342.1 GCA_949128025.1 Oscillatoriales cyanobacterium PMM_0008
GACAACTGACAACTGACAACTGACAACTGACAACTGACAACTGACAACTGACAACTGACAACTGACAACTGACAACAATTATCGACTGTAAAGTTGGGTAAGCTCTAAAAGACGATCGCTCAATTCCTTGGTAATAACTTCAGATGTTTCGTAGCGCCAGCGCCAGTTACCGGGAATTTTACTGGGGTCGTTCATTCTCCCAGTATTATCCAAACTTAAAATATCTTGGAGTGGAACGATCGCTAAGTCAGCTACTGAAGCCAAAGCTACACGAATCATAACCCAATTAATTTCCTTAATTTCTTCAGGATCTGAATAACCAAGGTATTTAGCGACTAATTCCTTTTCGGCTGAACTGGCTTGCTTCCACCAACCCAATGTTGTATCGTTGTCGTGGGTGCCAGTGTAAACTACGCAGTTTTTTACATAGTTGTGCGGCAAGTAAGCGTTGTCAGAACCTTCGCTGAAAGCAAACATCAAGATACGCATTCCGGGAAAGTCAAAGCGATCGCGTAATTCTTCTACTTCCGGTGTGATAATACCCAAATCCTCTGCCATCACCGGCAGACTTCCTAAAGTAGTGCCCAGAGTTTCAAAGAATTCTGCTCCCGGTGCTTTTATCCACTCACCATTAATAGCATTTTCTTCCCCAGCCGGAACTTGCCAGTAAGCTTCAAATCCTCGGAAGTGGTCAATACGAACTATGTCTACATATTGCAGCGTTGCCTTAAATCGCTTTATCCACCAAGCATAGTTAGTTTTTTGCAATTCATCCCAGTTATAGACTGGATTTCCCCACAATTGTCCGGTGGCGCTGAAATAATCTGGGGGAACACCTGCTATAAATGCCGGTTCTAACGTTTCCGGGTCTAGTTTGAAAATTTCTGGATTTCCCCAAACCTCGGCACTGTTATGACAAACATAAATAGAAACATCACCAACGATTTTAATATTTTTATTATTGGTATATTCCCGCAGTTTTCTCCATTGTTCAAAAAATTTAAACTGCAAGAACTTGTGGAACATGATGCCGTCCTGCAAAACCTCAGCTTGGGCTTTCAGGGCGTCTGGTTCCCGTCTGGCGATCGCTCTTTCCCAATAATTCCAACTCTTGCCTAAGTTCGCTTCCGATAACGCCATAAACAGAACGTAATCATCCAGCCAATCAGACTGCTCTTGACAAAACTGTTCAAATTCTGTATGGCGTTTGTTGCTTAAAGATTGCCGGAACCGATCGTAAGCAAGTCTGAGAAATTTAGATTTGTGGGTTATGACTTTATCGAAATCAACCTTATGAGGATTTTGGTCTGGACTTGACGGTAGCGGTGTCAGATCGGCGGCGCTTAATAAGCCTGACTCTGCTAATATGTCAAGACTAATAAGTAAAGGATTTCCTGCAAAGGCGCTAAAGTTCATCGTATAGGGAGAATGTTCGTACCCGGTCGGCCCCAAAGGCAGAACTTGCCACAACTTTTGACCGCTTCTCTCTAAGAAATCTACGAATTCGTAAGCGGATTTTCCTAGATCGCCAATCCCAAATCGGCTTGGCAGACTGGTCGGGTGTAACAAAATTCCACTGGAGCGTTGAAAAGTCATGGCAATTTTTTAGATTCTCCAAAAATTAACATTAGCGCTTGAATCAAAGTATTTCAATAATACTTTAGATAGATATCCGTGAAATCGAAGAAGTTTCTAACCACAGATGAACATAGATGAACGGATGTTTGAGAATTATTATGCAAATGTTATGTTAGATAACATTTTAGCGGCGACTCTGGCAGCAGCTAAAAGGAGCTTTCCCCCACTCTCCCGCTCCCCCACTCTCCCGCAACGCTGCACGCATAGTTAAAACCCAAGAGCCGATGTTGGTTCTACTACGGGACTTGGAAAGAAAATTTCCACCGTTGGTGAGATGTGCCCGACGCGATCGCAGCTTAGAATAGGTCAAAAGGTCAGGATCATGGTAAATTATGGCTATAAAAGTTAAGCCAGCTTGCGTGACAGACTCAAATCCAAAATCCAAAATCTAAAATCCAAAATCCAAAATTGACTGTGGAGAAAATGCAGAACTTAACCTTAAATGACGACCCCCTGTGGTTTAAGAACGCCATTATTTATGAAGTGCCTGTTCGCGCCTTTGCCGATAGCAACGGTGATGGGATTGGCGACTTTCGGGGGTTGACAGAAAAACTAGATTACCTACAAGATTTAGGAATCACCGCAGTCTGGTTGTTGCCTTTCTTTCCTTCTCCTTTGCGGGATGATGGCTATGACATTGCCGATTACACCAATGTCAACCCGATTTATGGAACGTTGTCAGATTTTAAAGAGTTTTTGTCAGCAGCCCATCAGCGGGATATTCGCGTAATTATTGAGTTAATTATTAACCATACTTCTGACCAGCATCCTTGGTTTCAGCGGGCGCGTAGATCACCCAAGGGCAGTAAAGAACGAGATTTTTACGTTTGGAGCGATACACCCGAAAAATACGAGGAAGCGAGGATAATTTTCAAAGATTTTGAAACATCTAATTGGGCTTGGGATGCGGTTGCTAAAGCTTATTACTGGCATCGCTTCTACTCCCATCAGCCAGACCTAAATTATGACAATCCAGCTGTGCGTGAGGCTGTATTTGAAGTCCTCGATTTCTGGTTGGATATGGGGGTAGATGGGTTACGTATGGATGCGGTTCCTTATCTGTACGAACGGGAGGGAACTAACTGCGAGAATCTGGCAGAAACTCATCATTTTCTGAAGCAACTGCGATCGCGCACAGACGCCAAATACCCAAACCGGATGCTGCTAGCTGAGGCGAATCAATGGCCTGAAGATGCGGCACAGTATTATGGGGATGGCGATGAGTGTCACATGAACTTCCATTTTCCCCTCATGCCGCGCTTGTTCATGTCGCTGCGGATGGAAGATAGTTTCCCGATTATCGATATCCTCAAACAAACTCCTGCGATTCCCGATAACTGTCAGTGGGGATTGTTCCTCCGCAACCACGACGAACTCACCCTGGAAATGGTGACAGACGAGGATCGGGACTATATGTATCGGGTTTATGCCCAAGATACCGAAATGAGAATAAATTTGGGCATTCGTCGCCGACTAGCGCCCCTGCTGAGTAACGATCGCCGTCAGATCGAATTACTCAATAGTTTGCTGCTGTCACTCCCTGGAACTCCCGTCCTTTACTACGGCGATGAAATTGGCATGGGAGATAACGTTTACGTAGGCGATCGCAACGGCGTCCGCACCCCCATGCAGTGGACAGGCGATCGCAACGCCGGTTTCAGTCGCGCCAATCCCCAGAAATTATACTTACCCATCATTGTTGAATCTGAATATCACTACGAAGCAATCAACGTAGAGGCGCAACGGGGTAACCCCAATTCCCTCTGGCATTTTATGAGACGCCTGCTTGCTACCCGCAAGCGTTTCCAGGCATTGGGTAAAGGGACTTTTGAATTCCTGCATCCGGAAAATCGCAAAGTGCTTGCCTTTACGCGCACCTACGGTGACGATCGCATTTTGGTCGTAGCGAATTTGTCGCGCTTTGTGCAAACGGTGGAATTAGATTTATCACCCTTCAAAGGCGTAATGCCAGTAGAAATTTTTGGTCGCACTCAGTTTCCACCCATTGGCGGTTCGCCCTACTTTATCAGTATTAGCCCCTACGCATTTTATTGGTTTACTCTCAAACCTCAACCCAGCTTCACCCAACTGCCGAAACCGCAAACACAGTTACCGACTTTAGCTGTCAGTGGCAAGTGGCAGAATGTTTTTTCTCAAGCAGAATCGAAAGCGACTCTGGAGTCTATTCTGTCTGATTACTTGTATACTTCTTCCTGGTTCGCCCACAAAGATAGAACTATTTCTGCTGCACATATCGTGGAAGCGATCCCGATATCCTACAAAGATAAAGAAGCTAGGATAATTCTGTTGCGAGTCGAGTATATCCAGGGAGAACCCCAAACTTATCAACTCTTCCTATCCTACGCAGAAGGCGAATCAGCAATACATTTTTTGACGGAAAGCAGCGCGTGTGCGATCGCACGTCTTCAAGTGCAAGGAAAAGATGAAGTTGGGGTATTATTCGATGCTATATCGGACAAGAATTTTCTTACCTCGCTACTGGCAGGAATTGCAGACAATAGTTCCTACAAGGGAATCGCAGGAGAACTTGTGGCAACTACAACCGATCTATTCCCTCCAGAAGCGTTAAATACTCACCTCGAACCAAATCTTTTCCGAGGAGAACACAGGAATACTTCTGTAGTTTATGGCGATCGCTTTATCCTCAAACTCTTCCGCAAAGTTGAGGAAGGCGTTAACCCCGATCTGGAGATTCGGCGCTTTCTGGGTGAGAAAAAACTCTTGAAACACCTTGCCCCCATCACCGGATTTGTGGAATACCGCCGCTCAAAAACCGAAGCAATTACAGTGGCGATATTGCAAGAATATATCCAAGACGCCCGCAATAGCTGGGATTATACTCTGGATAGCTTGCGCGACTACTTCGATCGCATTGCTACCCACCAAACAGAAATTGCCGAAGTACCCATTCCTGCAAATTCCCTGTTAGATTTACAGGCAATGGATATTCCCGAATTGGCAACCCAAACGATCGGTCCCTACCTAGCTTTAGCGCAACTTTTGGGTCAGTCTACTGCCGAACTTCATGTCGCCCTAGCTTCCGATCGAGAAAATCCCAACTTTGCGCCAGAACCATTCTCAACTTTTTACCAGCGTTCTATCTACCAATATGCACGCAATTTGACCGGACAAGTATTTTTGTTGTTGAAAAAACAATTGAAGTCTTTGCCACCTGACACCCAACAATTGGGGCATCTTGTCCTCAATCGCCAAGAGGAATTTCTGGGACGCTTCCAGTTAATCCTCAACGAAAAGATTACGGCAATGCGTACCCGCTATCATGAGGATTATCATCTAGGACAAGTGCTTTACACGGGTAATGACTTCATTATCATTGATTTTGAAGGAGATCCGACTCGCACTTTTAGCGAACGGCGCATGAAGCGATCGGCCCTACGAGATGTAGCAGGAATGCTGCAATCTTTCTATTATGCTACTAGCATTGCACTCTACAGCGAAATAGATAGCGGTACGATTCGCCCTGACAATCTTCCCTTGATGAAAACTTGGAGTACCTTTTGGTACAAATGGGTGAGTGCTGCTTTTCTCAATTCCTATCTAGAAGTTGCAGCTAAAGATACTTTCTTACCAAAGAATCATCAAGAACTGAAAGTGTTACTGGATGGATATCTGTTGGAGAAAATTATCTACGATTTGGGCTACGAACTCAACAATCGCCCAGATAGGGTGGAGATTCAACTACAGCAGTTACTTCAGCTTTAGCTAATAGATATAGGGTGTTTGCAAGACACCCTATATTTTAATTTTATTTTGTTCATGTGGAGGTCGATCGCATTTATTATGCTCAATTCCGACAACTTAACTTTGCTTTTGAAGGTCAACGGCAGCCAACATACCCTGCAAATTGACCCGCGTGTCACATTACTGGATGCGCTACGAGAAAAAATAGGATTGACAGGGACTAAAAAGGGTTGCGATCGCGGTCAATGTGGCGCTTGTACAGTGTTAGTTGATGGACGGCGCATTAACTCTTGTCTGACACTTGCCGTGATGTATCAAGAAGTCGAGATTACCACAATTGAAGAACTGGCAAAAGGTGATGAACTGCATCCAATGCAAGCTGCTTTCATTAAACACGATGGTTTTCAGTGTGGATATTGTACCCCCGGTCAAATTATGTCTGCCGTAGGTCTTTTAGCTGAAGGATGCCCCAGTTCCGACGCTGACATCAAAGAGTGTATGAGTGGTAACATTTGTCGTTGCAGCGCTTATCCCGGAATAGTTGCCGCTATTCAAGAGGTTCGCCAAATGCCGCCAAATTTGTCACCAAATCTGTAGGGTACATACCATTTTAGATTGAAGGAATTCTTGAAGTTAAGTCATATCGTGTCCGGTTGCATCGTTAGTACATGAGTGATATCTTCAAATTGTCTGTTGTCATCGTTGGTTACATTTTTACCGCAGATGTAGGCGCTTCGCCTTCCCGTAGGGTAGACAGATGAACGCAGATGAACGCAGATGAACGCAGATAAGAATAATGACAAGAATTTTTTAGGTAACCGATGTGTAAGGAGATGATATCAAACTATGCAAGTATCAAAAAAATGGTATGACGCTATCGCTAACGCAGCCTAAGCAAGTGTTAGGCGTAAAAATATGAGGTAAAATATGAAACCATTCAGTTACGTTCGTGCCACGAGTCAAAACACAGCTATTCAGGGGGTTGCCGATCGTCAAAGCGCCAAATTTATTGCGGGTGGCACTAACTTAATCGATTTGATGAAAGTAGAAGTAGCGCAACCCGATCGACTTGTTGATATTACCCAATTACCGTTATCGGAAATTGAAATAAATTCTGATGGTTTGCGAATAGGGGCGTTAGTCCGAAATAGCGATTTAGCATATCATCCAGAAGTGCGATCGCATTACCCCCTCCTTTCCCAAGCTATCCTGGCAGGTGCATCGCCGCAACTCCGCAATATGGCCACAGTCGGCGGCAATTTGATGCAGAGAACGCGCTGCTACTATTTTATGGATATTGCAGCGCCTTGCAATAAACGCGATCCGGATTCCGGTTGTGCCGCAATTGATGGATATAACCGCATTCACGCTATCTTTGGCGCAAGCGACAAGTGCATTGCTACCCATCCTTCTGATATGTGCGTCGGACTGGCGGCGCTAGATGCTAGAGTGCGCGTTTCCAGTTCAAATGGCGATCGCATTATTCCCATCGCAGACTTTCACCGTTTACCTGGAGACATACCAGAAAGAGATACCGTACTAGAACAAGATGAACTAATCATCGCCGTCGATTTACCAAACTCACCCTTTGCCAAAAACTATCACTATCTCAAAGTTAGAGACCGCGCTTCCTATGCTTTTGCCCTAGTTTCCGTTGCTGCTGCCCTCGATATCCAGAATGGCACAATCAAAGCAGCACGAATAGCATTAGGTGGCGTTGCCCATAAACCTTGGCGGGCATTCGTCGCAGAAGATATTTTAGTCGGTGCCAAACCCACCGAAGAAACCTTCACAGCTGCTGCTACAGCAACCGTCAGCGACGCCAAACCATACCGACACAATCAATTTAAAGTCGAAATGGCAAAACGTGCGATCGTTCGGGCATTGATGAATGCCACAGAACAATCCTAAAAGATTCATAAAATCTTTTCTCTTCTCTTCGCGTCTAATTCGCTATCGCGGTTCGTTAAAAAAACATATGATATCAAGTTCGGTTGCATCGTTAGTACATGAGTGAGATCGTCAAATTGTCTGTTGTCATCGTTGGTTACATTTTTACCGCAGATGTAGGCGCTTCGCCTTCCCGTAGGGTAGACAGATGAACGCAGATGAACGCAGATGCAGAATAATGACAATAATTTTTTAGGTAACCGATGTGTAAGGAGATGATATGAATCAAGCAATTGGCAAACCCATAAATCGAGTAGACGGTCGCCTAAAAGTCACAGGTGACGCCAAATACTCCGGCGAAATTCCACTAGAAAATATCGCTTATGGCGTCATAATTACCAGCACGATCGCACGCGGTCGCATCAAACACATCGATACCAGCGTTGCCGAAAAATCTCCCGGCGTAATTGGCATCATCACCCACCTGAATGCGCCCAAACTCTACGCCCGTCCGAACTTCGGTCACGAAGGTGCGGCGGGAGAAAAACTTGCACCTTTGCAAAATTCCACAATTTACTACAGCGGTCAAGCAATTGGCGTTGCGATCGCCGATACTCTAGAACGCGCTACCTACGCTGCTTCTCTCGTCAAAGTCGATTACGAAGTGGAAACACCTCTAACCGAGATGGGAAAAGAAAGAGACCGGGCATATCCGATCAAAAAATTCGTAGAATTCACTGTAGATTTCGCGCTAGGCGATGCAGAAGGGGAATTTGCCAAAGCAGCGGTGAAAATAGAAGCGACCTACACCACCCCTACCGAACATCACAATCCAATGGAACCCCACGCCACAGCAGCGGTTTGGGAGGGAGATTGCCTCACCGTTTACGATTCCACCCAGTATATCTTCGGTATGCGTCAGGGATTGGCAAAGATGTTGGGCCTCCCGGAAGCAAATGTGCGCGTGCTATGCAAGTTTATCGGTGGTGCGTTTGGTTGTAAGTACGGGATGTGGGCCCATACTCCCTTAGCTGCGATCGCTGCCCGGCAGTTTCGCCGTCCGGTGAAAATTGTCCTCACTCGCCAACAAATGTTCGGATTAGTCGGACATCGTAGCGAAACGGAACAGCAGATAAAATTAGGTGCAACTCCAGACGGTCATCTCACAGCGCTGATTCATCAAGGCATCTCCCAAACTTCCATATTTGACGAATTTGTGGAAACCTTTACCACAACTTCCCGCACGATGTACGCAGTTCCCAATCTGCGGACAGCGCAAAGTGTGGTGCCGCTAAATAAGGGAACGCCAACTATTATGCGGGCACCGGGAGAAAGTGTGGGGACATTTGCCCTAGAATCGGCAATGGATGAACTTGCCTGGGCCCTCAAGCTCGATCCGATCGAGCTGCGACTTCGCAATTACGCTGAAGTACATCCCGCACGACAAGTTCCCTGGTCGAGTAAATCGCTTAAAGAGTGTTACGCATTGGCGGCAGAAAAATTTGGTTGGTCGCGCCGTACCCCAGAACCGGGTTCTATGCGAGACGATCGTTATCTGATTGGTATGGGTATGGCGAGTGCTTGTTTCCCGATGGAACATTTTCCTGCTTCTGCCATTGCAAGCATCTCCGCAGATGGCAGCGTTGTTGTGCAAAGCGGTTCCCAGGAGATCGGCACGGGAACGGCAACGGTAATGGCACAAGTGACGGCAGATGTGTTGGGTGTGCCGGTGGAGAAGGTGCGGTTTGAGTTTGGGGATACGGAATTAGCGCGATCGCCGGGTACTGTCGGTTCGGGTACTGCTGCTAGTGTCGGGACTGCGGTACATGGCGCGGCAAAGGCAGTCCGGGCCAAGGTGCTGGAGTTGGCGCAAAAAGACCCCAATTCCCCCCTCTACGGAGTTCCCGAACCGAATATCGAAACATCACAAGAACGCATTTTTGTTAAGAACAATTCAGCTAAAGGGGAAACTTATCAGGCAGTTTTGGCACGCCACAACCTCCAGCAAATTGATGCTAACTTTGACGCCAAACCGCAAGAAGAAGAGGAATTTGCCAAGTGTTCTTTCGGGGCGCATTTTGTCGAGGTGCGGGTCGATCCTGAGTTGGGTGAGGTGCGCGTTACCCGCATTGTGGGGGCGTTTGCTGCTGGACGGATTTTAAACGAAAAGACGGCCCGATCGCAAATAAGTGGTGCCACGATCATGGGCATCGGTATGGCATTGCACGAGGAAACGATCACCGATCCGCACACGGGACGAATTGTGAATGACAATTTAGCCGAGTATCACCTTCCCGTCAACGCCGATATTCCGCCAATTGATGTCTATTTTATAGATGAAGTAGACACCCACGTAAATCCTATTGGCGTAAAAGGTGTGGGCGAAGTTGGCTTAACGGGAATGATCGCAGCAATAGCAAATGCTGTTTATCACGCCACTGGCAAACGCATTCGCGATCTGCCAATTACACCCGATAAATTACTGTAAGGTAGGAAGGGTAATAGTTTGACAAGAATCGAACTTGGACAAAATACCGAAGCAGAAGTAATTAGAGCGATCGAATTCAATATGTTTGGACATAAGTCATACTTTGCCCGTCATCTATCCACGATGGAAGCGATCGATACACAGGATATGTTATATCATGTCCTTACACATCGGTTCCCTAAAAAAATCGTGTGATTATTCTTATCTGCGTTTATCTGCGTTCATCTGTCTACCCTACGGGAAGGCGAAGCGCCTACATCTGCGGTAAAAATTTAACCAACGATAACAACAGACAATTTGACGATCTCACTCATGTACTAACGATGCAACCGAACAAGATATTACCGATCGATTCAGGACTACCATCGGATACTTTCAACTATGTGTGTCGTGGCACCACGATGACTTTAACTGCACTTTGGGATGCCAAAAATCAAGGTTATCAGACTGCTACTTTACAAGCATCAGAAGACGGTAAAAATCTTTATTCACGACTAGGCTTTAAAGAATACGGTGATTTCCACATTTATCAATGAGAGAATCATGAATGAATTACAGGCAATTATCGAGGCATTTGCAGACGTACAGCAAAATCATAAAAATGCCGTACTTGCCACGGTTGTAAAAGTCAAAGGTTCAGCTTATCGCCGTCCCGGTGCCAGAATGCTGATTACCGAAGATGGTTGTAGAGTAGGTGCAATTAGCGGCGGATGTCTGGAAGATGATGTTTGCGATCGGGCCAAGGAAGTCATCGCTACTGGTATAGCCACAGTCGTTACCTACGACACCACCTCAGATGATGATATTTTCTGGGGTTTGGGAATGGGTTGCAATGGCATCATCCAGGTATTAATTGAACCGCTTAAATCCCAGTTCAACATAGAACAAATAGCATTTTTATCCAGTTGTTTCCGCTGGCGACAACGGGGAGTTATGGCAACTGTATTTCGCGCTTCTGGCGATCCTCTTGCCAGCATTACCTCTCGCATCTTCTTAAATGAAAGCGATACGCTAATCAATCAAGTTGAAGATGCCGAACTAGCTAAAAAAATAATTGAAAATGCCAGAGAAGTACTTAAGCATGGGAGAACATCGCAAATCAAATCCTACCCATTGGGTAACAGCGAAGCGGAAGTGTTGATTGAAGTAATTCAACCCCCTGTATCGCTGGTGGTTTTTGGTGCAGGTGACGATGCTATCCCCGTTGTGCGTTTGGCAAAAGAGTTAGGTTGGTATGTAACGGTAATCGATCGTCGAGCTGCTTATGCGACATCCACTCGCTTTCCTTTAGCAGATGCGATCGCGATCTCCCATCCAGAAGAGATGCGATCGCACCTTACTCTAGACTACCACACCGCCGCTGTGGTGATGACCCATAATTATTTGTGCGATCGCGACATCTTACAAACCCTGATTCCCTTTCCCTTACCTTACATCGGCATTCTCGGTGCGAGAAACAGAACCAAAAAATTACTTCAAGACTTACAGCAAATAGGATGTGTGCTAGATTCAGAACAACTTAACCGTCTGTATGCTCCAGTGGGACTCGATATTGGTGCTGAAACCCCACAAGAAATTGCCTTAGCAATTATAGCAGAGATTAAAGCCGTGATGGCAGAGCGTTACGGTGGTTTTTTACGCAACCGGAAAGCACCTATTTATGTAGAAAAGCAGAATGAGCAAACAAGCAAAATTTTAGCGATTTCCTTTCAATCTAAAATCTAAAATACAATGACTGTTGGTATTGTAATTCTTGCTGCGGGAGCGTCAACTCGCATGGGTACACCCAAACAACTATTACCCTATGGGGAACATACCTTATTATCACATACAGTAGAAGTTGCCATTGCTTCCATCTGCCATCCAATTATCGTTATTTTAGGAGCTTATGCCGAACAAATTCGACCTGTAATTAGCCAATATCCAATCCAAATATTAGAAAATACCCGATGGAATGAGGGAATGAGTTCCTCCATTCAGGTCGGCATTCAAGCGCTAGATAAGGCTTCTGAAAAACCTGACGCAGTAGTTGTAACTTTGTGCGATCAACCTTTTATATCAACTCAACTCGTAAATCAATTGGTTGAAACTTATTTTACCACAGAAAAGCCAATTATTGCATCAGAATATGCGGGTACTTTGGGCGTACCCACTTTATTTAGTAGCAGCTTTTTTCCTAATCTAATGGACTTGAAAGGAGCAGCAGGTGCCAAAAAAATAATTGAAAAATACAGCGATCGAGTATTTTCAATTCCTTTTTTAGAAGGTACAGTTGATATTGATACTCCAGAAGAATACAATCAGCTTCAAAACTTAAATTGGTATGTAGTTGCGCTTTAGCGCTCTTTAAGATAGCGCTAAAGCGCAACTACATACCACGCAGTTTGAAAGTTGCACTATCCATTGTTCACCTCGTTTAAGAGAGTCTACTTCCACGTCGCACTAACTCTATGTTGCAATCTCCAGTAGACTGGAGAGTCAAGGGGGTAAACGAAAAATTTTGCTCCCAACCCACATTCCGTACCCTTAACTCTTCAATTTTGGTTTTTATACCGCATTAGTTACTTGCTTTCTGGGTATGTTGTTGCGCTTTAGCGCTCTTATCCTAGTTGTATAGCAACCGCCAAGGCGGTTAAGCCATAAATCTGGGGTAGGGGCGAAGCATTCGGGCATATAATTTATTGGTTAAAACCGAAGATTTACTACCCGAATGCTAATGCCTCCGGCACGC
>CASBRD010000343.1 GCA_949128025.1 Oscillatoriales cyanobacterium PMM_0008
AAGGATTTATTACAATTTTGACAGGTCTTTACTCCTTCCAGGACTGTATTCACTTTTTAGCTTCAGTCAGGAAGTTTTATCCAGAAGAACCAATAGTCATTTTAATCGATCGCGTTCCCCTCGTTCTATATCCTCTTTTCAAAGTTTTTGGAAACGTCATATTAAAACCAGCACCTTCTAATGTGAATACTGTTTTAGCCTCCCGGCAAGCTAAACTATCTTTATATCGGGAATCACCCTTTGAAAAAACCATATATCTGGATTGCGATATTTGTTTACTTTCTAAAATAGATGAAGTTTTTGAATATTTAAATGAAGTAGATCTTTTGGTAACTGAAGATGTTCAACCTTCGATTACCAAGGCTTCAAATCTGCTCAGAGTTAAACAAGATATTTTATCAACTCTTCAATCTGTAGGATTACCGCTCAACGAGAACAGTATTCAATATAACGGTGGATTTCTGGGGTTTAGAAAAAGTCCTAAAAATGAAGAAGTATTTAATAAATGGAAAACTTACTTTGATATAGTAGTTAACAATCAAGATGTGCTACTATTGAAAGATCAAGGAGCATTTGCAGCGGCCATTGAAACAGTCAGACCAAATTTGAAGATCTTGCCACCAACTTATAATTACCTCGATAAATGGAAAAATAACTACAATATTAATGAACCTATTAAAGTTCTCCATTGTACTTATCCTTACCGTCCTCAATATGCCAAAAACGTTACTCGTTCCCTATATACTAGAATTTTCGATCGGTTAGCTAAAGTATTCTTACCAAATCAAACAAAAAATCCGTGGCGGCTAAGATGAAAAAAGAAGGCAGTATAAAAGTATCGATTCTTGTATGGAACTTGTCAACTAATGATGGGATAATTAGAGCATCTCTACTAGAACAAGCCCTCAAAAAACTAGGGCATAAAGTTGAGATATTAGGATTTCAGTTTGGTCAACAGCTATACAAAGCAATTCCATCAGAATTGCAAATCATTTCTGTGAAAGGCACTAATTATCCTGGATTACTCAAATATATAGTCAAAATTTTGAAAAAAATTGATGGGGACTTAATTTATGCAATTAAACCTCAACCAGCTAGCTTTGGAGTGGCGTTAATCAAAAAAATATATACAGGTAAACCTGTTATTCTAGATATTGATGACTGGGAACTAAGCTGGCATGGCGGTGATGAATGGCAATATCGTCCAACGGTCAAACAATTGGCTAGAGATATTTTAAAAAAAGAAGGGTCTCTCAGGCGTCCCGATCATCCTTTATATTTGAAGTGGATGGAAAATCTAATTAGCAGAGCAGATGCTATTAGCGTGCATACCAATTTTTTGCATAAACGGTTTGGTGGGACATTTGTTCCCAATGGCAAGGATACTTTGTTATTCGATCCTAACAAGTACGATCCAGAGGAAAGCAGAAGTCTCTACGGCTTAGCTGGATATCGAATTTTGATGTTTCCGGGAGCCCCCCGCCCTTACAAGGGTTTGGAAGATCTTCTAATAGCCTTAGAACGATTGAATGAACCAGACTTGCGGTTAGTAATTGTTGGTGGAAGTCCCTATGATGACTATGATGATAAACTGATTCAACAATGGGGACGTTGGATTATCAAGTTGCCCAATTATCCTGCCGATGTTATGCCTCAAGTAGTAGCGGCAGCACACATTGTGGTTGTTCCACAGCGAGATACCCCAGCCGCACAGGCGCAGTTTCCTCTCAAACTAACTGATGGGATGGCAATGGCAAAGCCGATTTTGGCGACACGAGTGGGAGATATTCCAGAAATTTTAGGTGGAACAGGTTATTTGGTTGAGCCAAGCAGTCCGAACCAAATAGCCGAAAAAATTCAATGGATATTCCTACATTGGGATGAAGCTCAGGAGCAAGGAAAGCGAGCTAGAGAAAGATGTGTAAAGTACTATAGTATTGATGCGATGTCAGCTATACTTTCAGATGTAATTGCCGGTCTATAGTAAAAGGGATGTGATGGGATGAAGCTTGCAAAGAAATTTAGGGTAGATATAGAAGCTCAGTCAGTTATAGCAGGAATAGATGTATGTCTTATACTAAGCTTGTACTAAAATTTGCTCGCCGTTACCCAGTTTGGATTTTATCAACGATCGTTCTGGGCTTTTCTGGGGCTTTATTTAATGGTGTGAGTACAACCCTAATTGTGCCCATACTGTTAAATTTTTTAGGTCAGAAAGTGGATTTAAAAGGTGCCCCACCCCTGATACACGCGATTATGTCGCCTTTTGATGGCATTCCCGAACAATATCGCCTATCAGCGATGGCGGTGACGGTTTTGCTGACAATTGTTTTGAAGAACGTTGCCACCTATGCCAGTACCTTAGTGTCGAGTGCGCTGGGGCGGACGCTAACATCCGATCTGCGTGAAGAGGGACTGCGGTTATTGCTAGAAGTAGACTTAGATTTTTATTCCAAGATGAAAGTTGGCGATCTGATCAACCGCTTGGGTGGGGAAGTCAGTCGGACTGCTGGTACGATCGGCGTTACGATCCGGATAGTTATTATTGCAATCACTGTTTTGGTGTTTGCGGCTGTACTGGTGGCAATCTCCTGGCAACTAACAATCGCTTCAACGTTTTTACTGACTTTAGTTGCGTTAGTTAATCAATATTCAATTAACCGTTCTAAATTGTTCGGTAAAATGCTCTCAGATATGTCGAAAGCTTATTCGATCCGGGTACTAGAAACCCTGAGCGGTATTCGATTGGTGAAGGCAACGGCAAATGAAGAGCGAGAATATCAATCCCTTCATAAGTTAATTCGCGATCGCGAGCAGGCTGATTTCCAATCTCAGATGAATTCTGCCGCTATTGGCCCAATTAGCGAGGTGACGGGGATTATTGCTTTGATGGCGATCGTGATTATGGGTCGGGTCTTTTTTAGTCAAGAGCTTGAGTCCATCTCGGCAGTGCTGCTCACTTATTTATTGGTGCTTTTCCGCCTGCTACCGTTTATTGCCCAGTTAAACGGTGCTAGAAGTCAACTTGCCAATACTTCTGCCAGTGTGGAGATAGTGGATGACTTTTTGCGGCGCGATAATAAGCCGTTCATGGGCAAAGGTTCTGAGCATTACACGCAATTGCGCGAGGGCATTCATTTCAAAGACTTATCATTTGGCTATCCCAATCATGCCAATTTGGTACTAAAAGATATCGATCTGTATTTGCCTCGCGGCACAACCTTGGCTTTGGTTGGGGGATCGGGCGCTGGTAAGTCAACTTTGGCGGATCTTTTACCGCGATTTTATGACCCTAAAAGCGGCAGTATCGCGATCGACGGCATCGATTTGCGGGAGTTCGATCTCAAAAGTATCAGAAGAGCGATGGGGATTGTCAGCCAGGATACTTTTCTGTTTAATGACACGGTTCGCAATAATATTGCTTATGCGCGACCCGATGCAACAGAAGAGGAAATTATTACGGCGGCAAAGCGGGCAAATGCCTATGAGTTTATTGAGAAATTGCCCCTGGGATTGGATACTCTGATTGGCGATCGCGGTGTGCTATTATCGGGAGGACAGCGTCAGCGTCTGGCGATCTCTCGCGCCCTACTGCAAGACCCAGATATCTTGATCCTCGATGAAGCAACGAGTGCATTGGATACTGTTTCGGAACGACTGGTACAAAAGGCGATCGACGATCTGAGTCGCGATCGCACCACGCTGGTAATTGCTCACCGCCTCTCAACCGTGCAAAATGCCCATCAAATTGCTGTACTGGAGCAAGGGCGCGTTGTAGAAACTGGAACCCATGAAGAACTTTTAGACAAAGGTGGCTACTATGCGCGACTCTACTCAATGCAATTTGCCGAACGCCCTGACGTTGTATTTAACCGCAATCAAGAACTCCGCAATCGTCTTTCTTACGAAGTACGTAGCCGTCTTAACACCATGATTGGTTCCCTTCGGTTATTGACTGACGACCTGGTAGATACTCCCGAAGAGCAAGATGAATTACTTGAGGAATCCTACAGCTCGGCCATCAGCCTTCTCAACACAATCGAGTTATTTGAAAATAGCAGTAACTTGCCCACGAAATAGCAAATGACCAAGCATTATATTTTTTTTACTAGAAATGTTTTACCTCAACCCCAGGCTCACCTGGTGCAAGTCGCCCATTCTGCCAATGCAGCAGCTAATTTGGGTTACTCAACTGTTTTGGTCTATCTTCGTCCACTAGAGGAATCTCTCAATCCCTTGGAGGTATTCTATCCTTTTCAACCAATCCCTCCAGCCGATCGGCTAGCCAAATTTTATAATCTTCAGGACAAGCTAAAAGTCGCTGCTCTGCCGATGCCGTGGCCGATCGATCGCATAGGTGGAAAATTCACTAATAGTAGCACAGCGATCTCAAAATACTATTTCCCATTGTATATCCTTCCTCATACAAAAATTGTCCATACTCGCGATTGGAATTTTGTCAAAGCAGCAATCAAGCATGGCGTTCCCGCCATTTACGAACATCACCACCACGAAGACAAAATTTTTGAACCGGAAATTGTTAGCAACCCCCTATTTCAAATTACTGTCACGGTGGCCGATACTGTTCGAGACAGTATAATCCAAAACGGGATGCCGCCCGAAAAAGTCATTAAGCTACACAACGGCTTCAATCAAATTTTCCTCAAAAGACAGCCTGAAGCAGATCAATCTTGGCGTCACAAACTGCTGAAAGATGAACGCCAGCATTTGGTGGTTTATGCAGGTGCATTGAGTAAATTTAAAGGCGTCGATCTGCTGATTGATGTGGCTAAACAATTGCCAGAAATTCAGTTTGCGATCGCAGGCGGTAACGAATCCCAGGTAAAATATTATCAGCAACTAGCAAGAGAAAAACAAACTGAAAACGTCACATTTTTAGGCCACCTTCCCCAAAATGAATTAGCCAGTTTGCTGCAAGCTGCCGATATTTTAGCTCACCCTCATTGTGCTGGGAAAGAGGCAACTTTTACCTCTCCCTTAAAGTTATTTGATTACATGGCTTCTGGAACCCCGATCGTCGCTACCGAGATTCCACCTTTGATGGAATTCAAAACAGCAAAAGCGGTGGCAGCTTGGTGCGAACCGGATAACCCAATTCAATTTGCCCAATGTCTGCAACAGGTTTGGCAAACTCATCCCAGAAAAATAGAAGGATATGCAGATAGCATGGATTTCGTACAGCAATTTTCTTGCGAAAATCGCATCAGCAAAATTTTAAGTTATGTAGAAGAGTCTATGCGTCCAGTACCAATTATTTAGCAGGTGTAAAGATGAGTAAAAAAATTGTCGGGATGTTGAGCGGATACCCAAATTTGAACCAAGTAGATTGGCTGTGGCAGCAAAGTCCGCACAGTTTTGGTGTTTGGGGCAACATTCAAATGCTAGCCAACGCTGCTAAACCGGATTTCTTACTCCTCTATAATTTTGCTGGATTGCGAAAGGTATCCAGCAAAAAGTTTTTCTTTTCTAAAGAGGAACGAAAAAACGTTTCCTACTCGCCAGAAGAGATGCAGCCACTACTTAAAGGCGTACCGAAAGAACGCATTATTTTTTTGTGGCGAGAGCCACCCCTAGAGGAAATTGTGAGTAGAAATATTGCTTGTTATGAGTGGGCAAAAGAATATTGCGGCTATATTTCAGGCCCTGATGATGCTGCACCAAATCCAGATTATATGCCAGCAATTTGGTATCATTCTAATTCTTTTCGAGAGTTGAATGAAATGGGGTCGCCAGAGAAAGTAGAGGCTTGCTGTTGGATTACTTCTGGTATTAATCGCACGGCTAATCATCGCGAACGTTTGGAGTTTTTGAAATTGCTGCAATCAAGCGAATTCAAGTGCGATCTGTACGGACGGAATTTACCGAATTGGGTTAAAACATCTGGGGAACTGAGTAATAAATGGTATGGGATGGCACCTTACTATTACAATTTGGCGATCGAAAACTACGCTGACAATAAATGGTATGTCAGCGAAAAAATGTGGGATGCTTTACTCGCTTGGTGCTTGCCGATTTATTATGGTGGTTCGGCGGCTGATAAGTTATTGCCACCAGGTAGTTTTTTGAGATTACCTAGCTTGGATGAAAAGGGAGTTGCATACATAAAAGAAGTGACTGCTACACCAGAGGTTTGGTATGCAGCCAAGGATGCGATCGCCGAAGCAAGGCAAATTATTCTTCACCAGCGCAATTTGCTGGAATGGCTATCTAATTTCGCTAAAAATTTTTAGCGATTATCCCTAAATCTGTAGTACAAAAATATCTCTTTGTAAGGAATGCTTCCCATTTGCGATTTAAATAATTTATCCACGAAGGGAACGAGCTTATTTTTGTAAGGGAGGTTCATTTTCTCCCACTGACATAACCGCCGCAACCGTTCGTTTTTGACTCCCATGTAATGTAAGTAGGTGAGTTTCTTACCCCGATCGTACAAAATATGGTTTTTTTCTTCAAAGTGCGCGGAAGTTATACAAACGCCTGTGTTGTACTCGGAATTTTCATCTAGCGTAAAGTTATAAAGCTTTAGCCCTTTTTTTAAAGTCATGTAATTTAAAATCAACTGCTCGCTCAACCAAGTTTTGAAGATATTTACATCACCGTTGGCGAGTTCTTGCAGGAAATAGTCCAGATCGTTATCATTAATTGCACCTCGTTTAGATGCCCAAAATCCGCTACAATGAAATCGCTGATAGATATCTTTTTCCGACTTATAAACTTGTTGAAAATTTTCAAAAAAATGACTAACTTCCTTTCTTCTCAGGGAAGTTTCTCTTTGAAAATCATGAACTATAAAATCGTAATCATCAAGCTTTTGGAATACAATATCTAAAGGCTGGAATACTAAGGTATCGGAATCAATGTATATAAATCGCTCGAAAGGGCCGTCAAATGCACAATATCTTCTGTGCATATTTATAAGATTGGTTTTTGTTTTAGCTCCTAGTCCAGAAAAATGGGTTTGATAAAGCTCGTGCCATTTAGAAATAAAATTGTCCCATTTCTGTAAAGATAGGAGATCTGAGAATAAAAAAACATTTTTTCTGGTTTTAATTTCTTTGCCTATCTTCTCGATATTTTCATCGAAAGGAATTATACAAACGGGAATATCGTTTCGGTAATTAGCTTCGATACTGTTTAGCAAAGCCAATAATTGTTCGTAAACATTGTCGTTAGCTAATAGATATATGCCGTTGTGTGTCATAATTTTAAAAGCCAGTAATTTATAAGTTGGGACTATACTTTAGCATAACATTGACAACCCTACTTTAACATCCCCAAAGCCGAAAGCTAACTACTAAGCGTATCTTTGTGTTAGGATAATAGCGCTAGTGGGGAGTGGATTGCCAGATGTAAGCAGTCCATGCACTGTTTGAGCTTGCTAGTTAAGGCTAAATCTGGGGAGACTCCAATGACCGATGGTATTTACATACTAGCTAACGATGTGGTGTACAACCAATTGGTTGCCTTGCTAAATAGCATAGAAGTAAATGCAGGCAGGCAATATCCAATCTGCGTGATTCCTTATGACGATCGCGTAGAACAAGTTTACAAGGAAGTTCAGGCTAGAGAAAACGTAGAACTGCTAGAAGATACAGCTTGTATCGAGCGGTGGGAAGATTTTGCAACCAAAATATGGCAAACTCACCCAAATGCTTTTAATATTTGGCAGCAAAAAGGCCATTCTGGGGTTTATCGCATGGGAATGCACCGACGGTTTGGCGGTTTTGACGGCCCATTTGAAAGGTTTATTTACTTGGATGCCGATACTTTAGTAATGAGTTCGTTAGATAAAATTTTTGATAAGTTAGATAGTTATGATTTTGTAGTTTATGATTTTCAATATAAAGATGTTACTCACGTATATAACGTAAATTCTCAGAAGTTATTAGAAATTTTTCCCCAAGAGCGAATAGAAAAAGAAATATTTTGTGCTGGTTTCTATGCTTCCAAAAAAGGGATATTTGATGAGGAAAGAAGAAATTATTTATTATCTAAGCTAAGAGAAGGCGAATCGGAAATACTGTATATGAATGGCCCGGATCAAAGCATACTCAATTACATGGTGATGACCTGCGGTATTTCTAGCTATAATTTTGCTCATCATTTTACCGAAAATGAAGTAACTGGCTGTTGCGTTACTTCCCCTCACTTTGAGTCACGCGATCGCATTCTATACGATCGCGGAAATAAGTTAACATATTTACATTACATTGGGTTGTCTTCTAAATTATTCAATCGACTTTGTGCGGGAGAGAATATCGATTTTCCCTACCGAGAAACTTTCTTGCACTATCGCTATCTGCGGTCACCGGAGCAACGACCGAAGTTTACAACTAAACCAAAACCATACGATGCTCCGCCCAGTTTTACCAACCGAGTTTTAAGAAAATTAGGATTAGTTCGCTAAGGATTGAACAATGAATCGCGGAATTTACATTGTAGCAAATGAAAAAGTTGGCGAGAATGCGATCGCACTCCTGAATAGCATTCGTTCCTACGATCCCGATGTGTCAGTCTTTTTAATTCCCTTCAATGATAATTATCAAAATCTTGCCGCTATTCTCAGCGAGAAACATAATGTCCA
>CASBRD010000344.1 GCA_949128025.1 Oscillatoriales cyanobacterium PMM_0008
GGCATCGAGCCACTCAATTGACCCGCCTTTCATCCCGTCGCTAAAACATTGCGGGTACTCACCTGCGGTTCGATATACCCCGCTCGTTTATAGCGCGGGGCTTCTCGGCGGACAGCTAACTTAAAAACTACTAGATGGGTCACGGGTAAATCAAAATCTTGTAGGTTTCCGGGTTTGGCGCGATCGCTTGTTCCACAGCTTGAGTTAGATCTTTAAGAGGATAGCGATCGCTGATCAAAGCATCCACATCAATTCGCCGATTGAACACAATATCAGTTGCCAGAGATTGAACCCGGTAAGAAGAACTATAACTGCCCATCAAGTCAATTTCGCGACGATAGAGGATATTGGGATTGATGGGAATTTCCACCTCATCGGGGAACTCAGCAAAAAACAGAATCTTCCCACCCTTGCGCGTGCAATCGAGTGCTTGGAAGAAAGCTTTTTCGCTGGGAACAGCTAGGAGAGTGGTATCAACCCCCATACCTCCCGTCAGTGCTTTTAGTTTGGCCGGTAACTCTGGATCGCGAGCATCAAACGCAGCTTCTGCCCCTACAGCAAGGGCTTTCTCAATGCGGGATGGGAGGAGGTCTGTAGCTATAGCCCTAGCTCCAAAATATTTTACCAACATCACGAACATCAGACCGATCGGCCCAGCACCAGTCACCAGCACAGTTTGACCCGGACTAACTTGAGCCTTTTTAACCGCCTTAAGGCAACAGTTAGTAGGCTCAACAAAACTAGCCTGCTCAAAAGTCACCTCATCCGGAATCGAAATCAATCCACCATTGCGAACAATGTGACCCGGAACCTTCACATATTCCGCAAAGCCGCCACCGCTGGGAGCAAACCCAGCAGTTGTAGTGATGTTCTTGTAAACATCGCACATCGAGAAATTGTCATTCAGACAGTATTCGCAGTGCATACAGGGGATGTGGTGCATCACCACAACTCGCTGTCCCACCTGAGCGTTTTTGACTCCATCTCCCACAGCCGAAATCACACCAGCAGTTTCGTGTCCGAAGATGCGGGGTGGTTCGTAAAGCGGATAGCGAATCTTTTTGATGTCTGACTGGCACAAGCCGACCACCTGCACCTGTACCAGCACCTCATCCGCTTCCAGTTGCGGAATTGGCACCTCTTCGTAGCTCAGCTGGTTGACGCCTCTGAATACCTGTGCTTTCATACCTATCCTTTTTTGCCCACCGATATTAAACTTTACCATTTTGCTGCAATCGGGGCGCATTGCGTCCCGATTGCGGCAGTGGCAGGTTCTGAATGTGGAAAAGATTGGTAGGTAAGTAGGTGTAAATAAATTCAGGCATTTGGGGGGCAGGACGCCTTGCCCCATCTTTAAATAACTATTTTCACTTTATTTACCTGCACCTACTTAGTTGAAATGCGTAATTCATAGAGTTTTAAAATGAGTTAAATCAGTACGTAAAAACCGATCTATGTTTTCAGCTAGAACGAATTTTAGGATAACTCCTAAAAATTTGTCCTGATGGGAAATCGGAGTGTCTGTAACAGGAATTAGAGACGCAAACACAACGATTTTTTATGGGACATCACAGTTCTACTATTTGGATGGGTTTATTCTTGGTTCTCTTCACTCCTATTTCCGAAGACCTTGGAAATCGCTCAACCAAGACTTTGGATTTTAACAGTTCGGAACAATTTATATCCCAAAGCCTCCCCTTGGCGCAACACTTCATAGCTGATGCCAATTGCCATCGAGGCAGCGGCAGAAGTGAGTGTAAATAATTTGCTTTGTGACGCTTTAAAGCTCTGCTTGTAAACCAAGCGATCGCGGTTGATATCTTTTACTTCTGATTTTACAGACAGCCAAGCCTTAAAACTTATCCGCTTTTATGCAGCGAAGCCTGTCAAATCAGCAGATATCGATAGGCGATCGCAATTTTTCTGGCTCTTTCGGAATTGTTATGCTTTTGTTCATTCAAGAACATTTTTATTTCTTTTCTCCTCTGCCCCTCTGCCATAGCATAGTAAGCACGGAACGCCTTAGATAGGCTAAATTTTGGAAAGCAGGGTTCGTCTTAAACTTGACCTAAAAGTCGTAAAACAAGAAATAATGAGTGCGGGAAAGCAATCATTTCATTTTTGCCGCATCGGTAGGCTTTAAGCTAAATGTGTTCTACAAATAGCTTGAAAGGTCTGGCTATCCGCAGCGTGAAATGATCGTCCGTGCCTCCAAATTTTGTATCATAGTGATACCATCCCTACTAACATGAGCAATGACCTCGATCTGATCAAACGCCTCAGCCCTAGTGCAATGGATCAGATCATGCTTTATCTGGCCTTTAGTGCCATGAGAACGAGTGGGCACCGGCATGGGGCGTTTCTAGATGCAGCGGCGACAGCGGCAAAATGCGCCATTTACATGACCTATCTGGAGCAGGGCCAAAACCTGCGAATGACAGGTCATTTGCACCATATTGAGCCGAAACGGGTTAAGGCAATAGTTGAGGAAGTCAGGGAAGCTCTGACTGAAGGTAAGCTTTTGAAGATGCTGGGTTCTCAGGAGCCCCGCTATCTGATTCAGTTTCCTTATGTCTGGATGGAACAGTATCCGTGGATGCCAGGGCGATCGCGCATTTCCGGTACTAGCCTCACATCCGAGGAGAAACGGCAGATTGAGGAAAAACTCCCCCCTCTTCTGCCGGACGCTCAACTGGTCAACTCTTTTCAATTCATGGAATTGATCGAATTTCTCCACAACCGCTCTCAGCAAGATTTGCCGCTGGAACGACAAGTGCCTTTGAGCGAAGCTTTGGCAGAGCATATCAAACGTCGCCTGATCTACGCCGGGACGGTGACACGAATTGATTGTCCTTGGGGGCTACCTTTCTACGCCCTCACTCGCGTTACTTACTCGCCGTCCGACGATGAGGATCGCACTTTCATCATGGTTGAGGATACGGCCAGGTATTTCCGTCTGATGAAAGGTTGGCAAGAGCGACAGCGCTATGTGATGAGACTTTTGGAGGAGTTGGATATTCCGCTCGATCGCGTAGATCGGGCCTTAGAGGAACTTGATGAGGTCATTCGCCAATGGGCCGATCGACATCACCGAGAGGGCGGAGAGCAGATGATTTTACAGATGGTTTTTGGCCCGAAAGATGACTGAGATTGAGGCTTAGTAGCCTTCAGCACGCCAGTACTGAAGCCGTAGTGATATAGGGTGCGATCTAATAAAACCAGATCTGGGCAGGGGCCCAGATCGCCTCTAAGATAATCTAAGTTTTAAAATCTCTCGGTCTTGATAGCACGGATATGGGTAAATTTCCACATATCCTGAATGCTGATAACGGTAGGTTGGTATCTGGAATGGGGATAATAATTTTCGGGCGGGTGATGATTTGGACTTCGCCAGATGCGAGACGTTCTAACCACGCAATTTAATATTAATCGCAAAATAGCCTTAAAAAGTTTTTTAAATCATTTAAAGCTGGATGTTCAAAATCCCAAATATCTTTTTTGTTCTCCATTACATAATTAAAATTTTTCATGCTACATTTTCTTTCAGCTTGCTTTTTTTCTTGGTTAGAGCAAGTATCAAATCTGATATACATATCTACCCAGAATTTATCAAAATCCTTATCCTTTATTGATTTCCCCTTTCTTTGTATGCAATCTTTCCATGCTTCTAAACAATCGGCATGAGGGGAATCTTCTTTTTTTATAGTTTTTAAAACTGTTTCTAACTCACCTTGACCATCTACATTCGTTAGGTAACAGCTTAATTGTATATCATCTCCACTACCTATTGGGATATTACTAAATTGTCCGGTATTTGATAAAGTACCAGCTTCGTTAAATACATCTTTTATGCAGTCGTCAATAAAGTTTAACCTTTCTTGTTTCGTGTAATTATCGATGTCAATAATAATGCCTATTTTCTTAATATCTTTTTTCTGAATTTCAGCCTGTAAAGCTTTAAGGGCAGTTTTCAATTTTGCTTGGTTTAACCCTTCCAAAGGTTCGTAGTCATCTTCTTTTATCTTAATTGGAGGATGAATTTCTATATTACAGTTCAAGTAATTAATAAACGCTTGTATAAAATGTTTATCATTTTTACTTTCGACAATCAAAATATTACTCACCTCTAACTCCTTGTCCATGCTCTATTCCATAATCCAAGGTTTCTATATCACGCTTAATGCCTATTATCTGTTGCGTTTTAGGGTTTCTTGCCATCTCAAAATGAGATCCTACCACTTCACCTTTGTTCTCTAAACCAGCAGCTACAAATGCTTTTAGCATTTCCAGGCTATGAGTTGTAGCAAATATTTGAGCTTCCAGATCGTCAGCTAGCCTAAATAAAATTTGCCAAAAGCTTTTTTGATTGGTATAATGAAGACCATTTTCGATCTCATCTATCAGTAAAATGCTACTTCTATTATTCACTAATCTTAATATAATGTCGGCCACCCTATTTAGTGCATCTCCAAACAATGACAAAGGTAAGCGATTTTCACCCTCTCTTTTCAAATAAATTGTAGGTTCGCCAATACTAAAACTCTCCACTTGTTGTATGGATGAATCGATCATCTTAAACGCAGCTAGTATTTCATCAGCTTTATTACTTAAACGGGCTTTATCATATTCCTCAGTTAAATCTTTATTGGCAATCCTTAAAAAAGATGGGATGAAAGACACTTGTTTAACGTCTGGTACTTTAACATCTTTGGCAATAATTCCCTTAGAACTGGCAATTATAGAAGAACCAAAAGAATCTTGTTCATTGAATTTAGCCTTTAAATGCAATACGGATTTAGCAGTTTCACTGCTAGATAATAAAGTCATAAATTTTTCGTCATCCTCTTCTTCATCCTGAGTGATAAAATTTTGTACTGATTTATCTACAGATAATTCAAGTAAAGTAGAACTTCCTAGCTCGTTACGGGTTATAATTTCTATCTTTTGGCTTTTGTCTTGATTGAAAAATAAATTATCCCATGCGTTTTCAGGAAGAGTTTTGCTAAAACGATATGACTCTCTCCTTATTTGTTTAAGTAACATTACATTATCAGGCCGTGGAGAATTGTTTAATAGTATAGCTTCTAGCAAAGCGGTCTTACCAGCATTATTTTTACCGCTGATTAGATTTACTCTTTCAAAGCCGTTTATCTTAGTTTTTTCAAAGCATCTAAAGTTTTGTATTTCAATCTCTTTGAGCATTTTGATTTTTCTCTAAATAAAGATTACGTGAATTTGACTAATTTTATTGAGTATAGCATACATAATATTTTTGGGGAAAGCAAGTTTCGGCTTCCCTAACCCCATTAACCCCACTTCCCAAACAAAAACCGATCGCACCCCACACCTCCTCAACTTCTCATAAAACCGTCCTCACCCAAAACATTCACAATCCCAAAGCTACTCTCAAAGCAAAATCTACCCGATCCATCACTGAACAAGTACCAATTACCCGATCCACTTCCCGATCCAACACCGTAGCCAAATTATCAGCTACCACTACCGAATCTGCCGCTAATCCCATTTGCTGACCTTCAGGACTATCTTTCAGAATTAAGACTCGCGTCGATCCTGTTCTATTCAAATTAGAGGTAATAGCTGCTACGAGTCTTTGGCGCAGTCCCGTTTCCACGCCATCAGCTTGAACTACCAAAACTGGACGCTTTTTGAAAGTCTTAAAGTCCGAATTAGGAAATCGCACCAGGATAACATCACCACGCTTATAATTCATCGTAAGCTTCCATCCCTGGTGCTTCCCAATCTTCCTTAAAATTCAACAACCGATAATAAGTCTCTCTAGTCTCTTCTTCCGACCAGCCTAAATCGTCGATCGCGAATTCCTTCTTATGCTTCTCTAGGGCTGTCTGGCTTTTTTCTCTGTCTTTTGCTTCTAGGAAATATTTGTTCTCAATGTTCTGACTTTGCATATTATTTTATTACCTTTGGAGACGAACTTAAAAACCGTTTTCCAATATCCAGTTTAGCACTAACCTTAGCATAAGTTAATCCAACAACACTCACTACCCATCAAAAATCGGCTGCAAATCCAAAACAAACCCAGGTAAAACATCCTCCCCCGATAAACTCGTAGGAGATTCTAAAATTTCCACTTCTCGATTAACTCGATAAATCTCTACTTGCCTAACTTTCGGATTAATCAACCACCCCAAACGCAATCCATTTTGCAAATATTCCTGCATCTTCTCTCGCACATCTGCTACTTCATCGGTTTCAGATACTAATTCCACTGCAAAATCAGGACATAAAGGCAAATATTTCTTCCTTTCTGCCGCAGTTAAAGCTTCCCATCTTTCCATTGTTATCCATGCCACATCTGGAGAACGAGTAGCCCCATTTGGTAATCGAAAACCTGTAGAAGAATCAAAGGCTTTACCCAAGCGGTTTTGGCGATTCCAAAACCATAATTGGCCATCTAGTTCAAAATTGCGTTCGCCTGTTTCTCCCCCAGTTGGCGGCATAATAATTAATTCTCCTTTCGCTGTCAATTCCAAGCGTAAGTTACTATTAGCAACAGCCAATTGTTCAAAATCTTCATCGCTAAGTTTTAGGACAGGAGGTAAATTCAGGGTCAAAGTATTCATTTTGATTACACTCCATTAAAATGCTATTTAGCACAAAATTATCACCTTGTAGAAAAATTATAATTGTATCTCACCCATTCTTACCTCTTCACTCCCTAATTATTTCATCAAATGCTTAAATATTCAATCACCACCAATCGTAAATAATCCAACTTTTGCAAATAAACCTTCATCCTTTGGTATTCTCCATCACTACCAAAATAAAAATCAGCAATAGCAGGTATATCAAAAATAGTTAAATTCTTTAAATCTTCAATCGCTAGCTGTGGATTGTCGATTTTATCTCTAACTTGTATTTGACTCGCATAACCGCGAATCTTCACTGTTAATAGTTCAATTTCCTCTAAAATTGAAAATTCATCCTCACCTGCCGGAAAATTTACCGCAATTAGTCTAAGTTCTGGTTGAATATTTTGATAATCCCTAGTTAATTGTTCTAAAACCTGAACAATCTGATTTTTTGTTCTCTCAGCCTTTTGTAGCCCTAAATTTACACTATTCATCATTCACCCCATAAGTAACAATTTTCTCAACTCCAAAAGCATCTGTTTTCACAATTAAATATTCATTACCCTTCCGATAAACGGCTGTATTATCTCCACGATATCCTGATTTAGGAATTCTAACTGCTCCTTTTTTGGTAAAATTATGTGCTTTTCTGAGATATTTTAACGGGTCTACTTGTTTCCTGAAAGCATGATCTAGAATACTATGGGGGATACTTGTATAAGTAGAAGCTTCCCACGCCGTTAAATGCTGCTCAATTTCTTTAACTTCTGCTTCACTATATCCTGCACACAACCTTACCCAAAAAGGGTCTAATGATGGCTCATCAGGCATTAAATTTTAACCTCCTGCACCAAACTAACTCTTTTTTCTAGAGTTACATTTATTCATAATTTTAAATATCGGGATGACAGGATTTGAACCTGCGACCCCCTCGTCCCGAACGAGGTGCGCTACCAAGCTGCGCTACATCCCGGCTTTAAACACCAGTTTTTCTACGATACCACATTTTAGAGTGAATACCCAGGCAAAATCCAAAATCTAGAATCCTCTCTTGCGAAGGTGGGCATCGTGACGGGAACCGCCAAGACGCCCACTTCGCGCAAAATCAAAAATCGAATGGCTGTTATCATAGAGGCTTGTAGGCGCGGGTTTAGCAATGATTTGCGATCGCAACAATCACGATCTCGATCCAAAACCAGCCTCTACAAAGGATCGTAGTTCAGCAGTTAGAGGCAGGCGTGGTAGTAAAACCAGAGTGGTTGCGGGTAAAAGCGCCTCAGTGGGAGCGCGTCGGTGCTGTTAAGGAGATTTTGCGCGATTTATCCCTGAATACCGTTTGCGAAGAAGCTTCTTGCCCGAATATTGGCGAGTGCTTCCACAATGGCACGGCTACATTTTTAATTATGGGGCCAGCTTGCACGCGAGCCTGTCCTTATTGTGATATCGATTTTGAGAAAAAGCCGAAAGCGCTAGACGCCACAGAACCAGCACGTTTGGCAGAAGCGGTGCGGCGGCTAAAACTCAATCATGTTGTCATCACCTCGGTAAACCGGGATGATTTGCCGGATGGCGGCGCATCTCAGTTTGTGCGCTGCATTGAAGCAATTCGCGCTAGTTCCCCCGGTACGACAATTGAAGTGCTGATTCCTGACTTATGCGGTAATTGGGAAGCACTCGCAGGTATTTTGCAAGCAGAACCAGAAGTGCTAAATCACAATACAGAAACTGTGTCCCGTTTGTATCGGCGAGTGCGTCCGCAAGGGGAATATCAGCGGACAATGGAATTAATGAAGCGATCGCGCGAATTAGCTCCTTGGGTTTATACTAAATCTGGCATTATGGTAGGACTGGGAGAAACTGACGCCGAAGTTCGGGAAGTCATGCAGGATTTGCGAAACGTCGATTGCGATATCCTGACCATAGGACAATATCTCCAACCCAGTCAAAAACATCTAAAAGTCGATAACTTCGTCCCGCCAGAACAATTCGCCGTATGGCAAGAGTTTGGCGAAGCGATCGGATTTTTACAAGTTGTTGCTTCCCCCTTGACTCGTAGCTCATATCATGCAGAGCAAGTAAGAGCATTGATGGAACGTTACCCCCGCAGTCGATTTTAGATTGAGTTCTAAACGAATAATCCCAAATCCTCTCATCCAAAATCGCTCTAAATGCGATCGCAAGAAAGCAAACATCTCCATTCCGGAGCGTTCATGTGTGGTAAAAAATAGCCAAAACCTACTTTAAGGATAGATTCTACAAGGCTTTTATTGGCTGACGCTAATGGAAACTAACGAAGAAACGAATAATCCAAAATCCAAAATCCTCTCTTGCGAAGGTGGGCATCGTGACGGGAACCGCCAAGACGCCCACTTCGCGCAAAATCCAAAATCGATCGCTATTCTGGGAACAGGTGCTTGGGGTACGACTTTGGCGACCCTGGCAGAGGCGAACGGTCATCGCGTGCGTTTGTGGTCTCGTCAGAGTTCTGAAAGCCTAGACGATATCATAGCAGGTGCCGACCTTATCCTCTCAGCCGTCTCAATGAAAGGCGTCAGACCAGTTGTAGAGCAAGTTTCTTCCTTAGCGATTTCCCCTACCACGATTTTTGTCACTGCTACCAAAGGATTAGACCCGTCTACAACTTGCACACCGTCTCAAATTTGGCAAGCGGCATTTCCATCTCATCCCGTCGTAATTCTAGCAGGGCCAAACTTATCTAAAGAAATTCAGGCCCGATTGCCAGCAGCTACTGTTGTTGCGAGTAAAGACGCGGATGCAGCAGTTGTGGTGCAAGGGGTGTTTAACTCAAATCGGTTTCGCGTCTATACCAATGCCGATCCCTTGGGTGTAGAACTAGGTGGTACACTAAAAAATGTAATAGCGATCGCAGCTGGTGCCTGTGATGGTTTGCAACTCGGAACCAATGCCAAAGCGGCTCTTGTCACCCGTGGCTTAGCCGAAATCATCCGCATTGGCGATCGTTGGGGTGCTAAGACCGATACATTTTATGGCTTATCAGGATTAGGCGATCTACTCGCAACTTGCAACAGCGCCCTCAGTCGCAACTACCAAGTTGGTTACAAACTCGCCCAAGGCGAAACCTTACCAGAAATTTTGGCGTCCTTGGAAGGAACCGCCGAAGGTGTGAATACAACCGAAGTATTAGTTCATCTGGCGGAGCGACAGGAAATTTCTGTACCTATTTCTTATCAGGTGTATCGCTTGCTCAAGGGAGAAGTCACTCCCCAAGTCGCCGTGGAAGCCCTAATGCTGCGAGACGTTAAGCCAGAGTACAGTCGGTCAGAGAGTTGAACGTCGTAGCCAAAGACATTTGACAGTCGGTATGAGGGGAATACAACCGATGCTATTTTAACAGTGATCGGGAAAGTATCTATCTAGTGATGTAGATTAACTAAGCCTTTGACAGAGGTCACCCTTAACCCATCGATCTTTTCCTTATACTAGCTGACGAATGCAGAAAGTCAAAAAACTTCCTTGCCGACCGTGTAGCTGCTCAATGCCAGCATTTCTATCGATTCGAGTCACTCTCGATACGTAGAGTACGAGCAAGCTAAGACGATCGTCAGTGTCTAACACAAGAGTGCATCACCAGTAATTAAGCCGACTAGGCAAAACCAAGCCGTGTTTCTAGTCTTGGAAAATACCAGAACTAGAAACAAATAGGCTTTTCAAGAAAGCCCCTTTGTCACCTGGAGCAGTTGAGGCAATCAGTATGCCAGCAACCTTTTATTCCGCCGATGCCACCTACGAGAGTCAACTAGATGCCGCTAGCTTTGAGCTAGAAGACAGCGCTGAACAAATAGCCAGGGATATGGTCGATCTGGATTTGGAGGAGGCAGACGCTGCCAACCCTCAGCAAGGCACCAGCCGTCGCACTACCGATCTGGTTCGTTTGTACCTTCAAGACATCGGTCGCGTGCGTTTGCTAGGGCGAGATGAAGAAGTTTCCGAAGCACAACAAGTCCAGCGCTATATGCGGTTGCTGGAATTACGAGAACTCGCCGCCCAGGAGGAAGATGAAACGATTCGGCTCTATGTCCGATTGATTGAGATCCACGATCGTTTGGCTGCTAATCTGGGGCACCGTCCTTCTTGGGAACGGTGGGCTGCTGCCGCCACCGTGACAGTTCCCGAACTCAAGCAAACTTTGGCTACCGGAAAAAGACGCTGGGCAGAACTGACTGCTTTGGATATTGAGGAACTAGACAAGATCCAAGCAGAAGGTGTGCGGGCGAAGGAACACATGATCAAGGCAAACTTGCGCCTGGTCGTGTCAGTTGCGAAGAAGTATCAAAATCGCGGCCTAGAATTATTGGATTTAATCCAAGAAGGAACGATGGGTTTGGAGCGAGCTGTCGAGAAGTTCGATCCTACCAAAGGTTACCGCTTTAGCACTTATGCCTATTGGTGGATTCGCCAGGGCATCACGCGCGCGATCGCAACTCAAAGCCGCACGATTCGCCTGCCGGTTCACATTACCGAAAAACTCAACAAAATCAAGAAAGCTCAGCGGAAAATTTCCCAAGAAAAAGGCCGCACAGCGACTCTGGAAGATCTTGCCAAGGAATTGGAAATGACACCCCTGCAAGTGCGGGAAGTGTTGTTCCGAGTGCCACGGTCTGTTTCTTTGGAAACCAAAGTGGGCAAAGAAAAAGACACCGAGCTGGGCGATCTTTTGGAAACTGAGGACGTATCTCCCGAAGAAACCTTAATGCGAGAAGCTCTCTCTCGCGACTTGCAGCACCTGTTAGCCGATTTAACCAGCCGGGAGCGCGATGTCATCCTCATGCGGTTTGGTTTAGAAGATGGTCATGCCTATTCCTTGGCAGAAATTGGTCGGGCCTTAGATCTATCTCGCGAACGAGTCCGCCAAATTGAATCGAAAGCTTTGCAAAAGTTGCGACAACCTAAGCGTCGCAATCGGGTGCGGGATTATCTAGAATCTTTCAGCTGATCGCTAGAGAGGGACTAGGAACTGGGGACTAGAGAAGTTTTCTCTAGTCCCTAACTTTTTGTCGATCGCCTCAGTAGGTGGGCATAATTAAACGTAAAACTGCCAGGCCCTTAGAAACCGGGTTTCTTGGACAATACCGGAGCCATTTCTTTGTAGGTTGGGTTGAGTGCAGCGAAACCCAACGCATTTGCCCTAGTTTCGTGCCTCAACCCAACCTACAAATTAGGCATTTTAGGTTTTTGGCGAAGGTATTGGCAGGAGTTACCGGGTTTCTGGGAGTTCAGTTTATTTACGCCCACCTACTTATCACCAATCTTTTTTGATGCCAATTTTTATTAATTATTGAACTAATTATAGATTTTCTCAATAAACTAAATTGCTTAAAATTCTTTTAGATATTTATTCTCAATAAGCCGGATTTGTTGAAAATTAGTTGCTAAATTGTGTATCCTTACCTGATATAGAAGACTTTTTGAGAAAGTCAATTATGACTGATTACACAGCGACCTCGTTTAAAGCCGAACTCAATGAGAAAGGCTGGCGTTTGACTCCCCAGAGGGAGACGATTTTGCAAGTTTTTCAACATCTTCCCAAAGGCGACCATCTCAGCGCTGAAGACCTGCACAATGTGCTACAGAGTAGAGGAGAACAGATCAGCCTGTCTACTATTTACCGAACTCTCAAATTAATGGTGAGGATGGGCCTGCTGCGAGAACTGGAGCTGGCAGAAGGACACAAGCATTACGAACTAAATCAGCCCTATCCCCATCACCATCATCATTTAGTCTGCATTCAATGCAACAAGACGATCGAATTTAAAAATGACTCGATTTTGAAAATTGGCCTCAAGCAATCTGAAAAAACGGGATTACATCTGCTGGACTGCCAGTTGACCATTCATACCATCTGTCCGGAAGCTTTGCGTCAGGGATGGCCTTCCTTGCTCCCTAGCAATTGGTCATGCCTCAGAACCTTCTCGCAAACAGGTTCTTCACCTTCAACTTAGTTAGAGTCCTGGTATGAGCCAGGTAAATTGGTTAATTAAGACTTATTGTCAATAAACAATGTTTGTTGAAAATAAGTCGTTAATTGTGTATGATTTTCAATAGAGTACCTTTGTTGAGAAGGTGAAGATGACTGTCTACACGACATCCGCACTGAAAGCGGAACTTAATGACAGAGGCTGGCGTTTGACTCCCCAACGCCAGACCATACTGAATGTTTTTCAACAGCTTCCTAAAGGTAAGCATCTCAGTGCAGAAGATCTTTATAATCTGCTAGAGAATCAAGGAGAACCGATCAGCCTGTCCACCATCTACCGGAGCCTCAAGTTAATGGCCCGCATGGGCATCCTGCGGGAACTGGAACTGGGGGAAGGACACAAACACTACGAACTCAATCAGCCCTATCCGCATCACCACGATCATCTTATTTGCGTTCGCTGCAATAAGACGATCGAATTCAAAAACGATTCGATTCTAAAAATAGGAACCAAAACAGCAGAAAAAGAAGGATATCACCTGCTTGATTGCCAGCTAACCATCCACGCCATTTGTCCTACCTGCCAACGGGCTTTACTACCCGTGTAAAACTAGGGTCTTTTTTAAGCTCCCAGATCGATCGCATATCTGAGAGCTATTCCGTTTGCAGAATCCTTAGAATTTCACTTTCAGAATGTCACTTTCATCGATCCCGTAGGCACGCTGGGCTTCTTTAACCGCCGCTTTGGTTTGAGCGTTGAAATTACCATCTATCGGCCCTCGATAGAAGTTCTTTTCTTGGAGGCGCTTTTGTAACTCGCTCACATTAAAATTACCGGACGAACCAGTGTTTTGTAATGCTGCTTGGGTTTTTTGCTCCACAATTCCATTCGCTCTGAGTCCATTATCTCGCTGAAAGCGGATCACAGCAGCTTTAGTTACCGAGCCAAAACCACCTGTGGGACTACTCTTGAAATAGCCTAAATCTCGCAAACGCTTCTGGAGAGTACTAACTGCTGTGCCTCTGTCCCCCACCCGCAGTACAGGTGTGGTTACTGGTTCGCTAAAGCCTTGCTGTGGGCTGGTTTGATTGGTAAAAGGAGAATTGTCAAAGGGCTGATTAGCAGTTGGCGCGTCCCCCTGGGCCAAGGTTGTCCAGGTTCGCTTGCCGACGATTCCATCAACGGCTAAACTGCTGGAGCGCTGGAACTGCTTAACAGCGGTATTAGTTGGCGAATCAAAGACGCCATTAACTTGTCCGTCATAAACACCTGCATCTGTCAACAGTTGCTGGAGGTAGCTGACTTGGGAACCCTTTGACCCTTTTCGCAGGGTGGGACGGTTGTCAGGACTGCCAGGGGCGGCCTTCTCGCTGCCGCCAATTTTATTCTGTAAAGCTTGTTGAGTTTCTGTTTCTACAATGCCATTTGGCGTCAGCCCTAGATCTTGCTGGAACTTGATGACGGCTGTCTTGGTGATCGGGCCAAAACTCCCAGTCGCACGGCGATTAAAGTAGCCTAGTTGTCGCAATTGCTGCTGGAGTTCTGATACCTCTGGGCCTTTAGATCCTTGGCGCAGGGTGGCCATCGCTTGACCTGCCATTCCTAAGCCCAGGGATGCGATCGCAAAACTTAGCAAATGAACGCCGACTTTTCTGGAAAGTGTTTTCCAGTTGACTCTGTGCTGGGAAACTTTTAGCACCCTGGTACTGGCCGGATTCTCAGTTGCCCCAGCTGCCTCATAGGCACTTGCAAGATGTATATAGACAAGGGTTTCCATAATTGTCCTGTAAAACTTTTACTAGCCACTCTATTTACAGAGGGTTGTACATTTTTGATTTTAGCTGACATATATTCTTACTTGAACAACAGTTTAACCTAATCATTCATCTAGACAAACATATCAGCAGCTAATAAGTTCATATTGGCATAATAAATCTGTTTATACCCCCTAGCTCAATTTTCGCAAGCAATGCCATGAATCAGGATTTTTGTGGGCGAAGCGATCGAGGGGGGTTTTAAGGTAGGGTTACCTAGTCTACTGTGATTCTACTCGCTCTATATTACCTGCTTTGACCCAACCTTCGGTATCTCCATCTTCCACGCGAATTTTCAGCCACCTTTTGTCATCGCTTTCGACCAAAATAATGATGTTCTGGTTATAAGCTACACCGCCAATACGGTCAGATTCCAAGTTCGGCCCACCCCGAAGACTGAGGCCCTTCGACCAGGTGACGCGGCCTCTGTAGGCTCCCGGCTCTAATGGTTTTGGAGAAGGAGTATCGTTCGGTGTTGGGGTAGCAATAGCTTGTTCAGCAGAGGGAGTGTTGCTTGGGGTTGGAGGTGTTGGAGTGGTAGCGGCGGGCTTGGTAGGCGTAGGTGTCGGTTTTGGCAGGCTCTTGGCTATTGTTGCCTGGGCTTTGACTACTGGTTTGTCATTGGCAAAGATGGGCTTCTCAGGAGGTGCAGTTAATTTTGTGACAAAGTAGAGTGCCGCCGCGACGCCTGCACCAATCATTAGGGCGATCGCGATCGCAAAACCGATCAAAAATTTTACAAGGCCAGAAAAACTCATGCCTACTCCCAGTCAGTCGATTATTATACCATAGTACTCTCGATTTAATAAAAATGGAGAGATAACTTTATATTGTTTACCACAAAACATAGCGACTGGGCTATCGAAATTGGCTCTGAATTCTACAGCTCAGACTGCTATGCTTAGAGGCTAGACGAGCTTTACCGGCTGCTGCCCATTCCTGTAAAAACTGGATTTGCTCTTGAGCCGTTCGCGCTAGTGGGACTATCTGGCTGGCGGCTTCCAAAATGTCATCGATCGTAAAGTCCCGGTTTTGACTAAAGCCAATGTGCATCGCTTCAATCAAAGACTGTTCTATTTCAGCGCCAGAAAAATCGGGGGTTTCGTAGGCAAGGCGATCGAGGTCGTAATTTTTGATGTTGTGAGGGCGCAACCGGGATAAATGGACGGCAAAAATTGCTTTGCGTTCCTCCTGGGTGGGCAAACCGACAAAGAAAATTTCATCAAATCTGCCTTTGCGGAGCATTTCTGCCGGTAACGTTTGGATGTTGTTGGCGGTGGAGACAACAAACACAGGCGAAGTTTTTTCAGCCAACCAGGTGATAAAAGTTCCAAATACGCGGTTGCTGGTCCCAGCATCGCCTTTACCATCAACTCCAGAAAAAGCTTTATCAATTTCATCAATCCACAACACGCAGGGAGATAAAGCTTCTGCCAGCTGAATCATTTGACGAGTGCGGGATTCAGATTCGCCCACCAAACCGCCAAACAGACGCCCGACATCCAGGCGGAGTAGGGGTAGGTGCCAGTGGTGCGCGATCGCTTTTGCCATCAGAGACTTGCCCGTTCCCTGAATCCCCACCAACAGCAAGCCTCTGGGATGGGGTAAGCCATATTGCCTAGCTCGTTCCGAAAACGCACCGCCTCGCAGCAGCAACCAATCTTTTAAATTATCCAAACCACCAACATCAGAAATGTTCTCAGTGGCGGGGTAGAACTCTAAGATTTGGGTTTGGCGGATGGTTTGGCGTTTTTCTTCCAAAACCAGTTCCACGTCTTCAGGACGCAGTTCGCTGTGAGTAGCGATCGCCCTTGCCAGCACCCGGCGAATTCTCTCCATCGAAAGACCCTGGCACGATCGGACAACTTCATCTAGAACTTTGCCTTCCAGAGATTTTCCGGTAGCTGCTGACAAGCGTTCCACTTCCGCTTTAATCTCAGGTGCCGTAGGTAGATGGAACTCCAAGACAGTGATTACTTCGCCCAGTTCCTCTGGGATAGCGATTTTGGGCGACAAGATTACCAAATTCTTGGGCTGAGATTTTAGCAACCGCGCCAGATTTTTGAGTTTGCGGGAAACACCGGCATCTTCCAAAAATCGATGGAAGTCTCGCAGAATAAAAACAGCTGGGGCCCCCGCCGCTATTTTTTCCACTAATTCCAACGCTTGCAGGGGATTGCGGCGTCCGAATCCTGCATCGTTAGGGTTACCCTGGTAGCCATCGACAAAATCCCAAATGTAGATGCCGCGATTGCCCTGTTTTTTCGCACAGGCTGCGATCGCAACTTCCACTCTTTCTTCTTCGCAAGTTGGAATATATATCAAAGGGTAGCGGGCTCGCAGCAGCAGTTCAAAATCTTCACTGAAACTCATGGCTATTTTGGATTTTAGATTTTTTAGGGCAGTTGCTTTTTAAGTGCTTCTAGAGTAGCCCAGCGTCGGTCAGCCAAAGGTTCTAACTGGGTAGAATCAGATTTTAGTGGAATTCCCGGACACTTAGAATCGCACAATTGCCGTTGAGGAATAGCCAGAGACACTTGTTGGTAGAGCCAATCGCTGGGATTAAAATAACCGTTTGGGGGTAGCATTTCCACCAAATCTTCCAAAGCCACTTCCCGTTCCAAAGGGCCATCATCAGATTGATTAGCTGCTTCATCTAACCAAATGAGTTCGGAAGTTTTTAGCACCAGGCGATGGTTGTACTGTTGCAAACATCGGTGGCAGGTTAAAGTCATAATTGCTTCTGCTTGAACCCAAACATCAAGGTAGTTTCCTTGATGGGTAACTCGCATGAGCCCTCGAATTGGCGTTAAGGTTTCCAAACCAGCTATAAATTCCTGGAGTTGAATCGCCTCTGTTTTTTCGACTGCTTTGAGCAGTTGGGGAATGTAAATTGGTTCCATATTTTGAGTCATCCTTCTTTGATTTTAAATTCCAGATTTCAAATTTCAAATTTCAAAGTTCCAATTTGAAATCTAAAATTTGAAATCTAAAATCCAAAATTGACTCAGCGCCGCCGCACGACGAGACGGCGGTCTGGTTCTTTGCCCCGACTGTAGCTTTCTAGATCGGTAAATTCCTTCAAAAAGGTATGGATTTGACGCCGTTCAGCTGAAGAAAGATATTCCATTTCAAACTCTTGTCCGTTAGATCGCACCTGCCCAACGGCTTACTCTGCCAAGGCGCGGAGTTCTGCTTGTCTGCGGACGCGGTAGCCATTTAGCTCAACAGTATAAGTAGCTTGCTCCTGCTGCTCTTGACCAAGGTTGAGAATAGCATTAGCTAAATACTGAATGGCATCTAACGTCTCACCTTCTGCACCGAGCAAAATCTGGACTTGCGCTGGCGTCAAGTGTGTGTGATCGATCGTCAACCAGTAGCTATCTAGTTCTGGCTCTGAAACATCCTCCTGTTCTGCTAGCGTTGCTTGGCTTTCTGGCTTAACTTTGGCAGGAATTTTCATCAACCGCAGCAGTTCTTCCAGCCACTTTTGACCCCGCTGCATTCGACTATCAGTCATGAACATTACCCTGAGGCTTTTTTCTTAGAACGACCCGGTTCAAAGGGGAGGGCCTCTCTTCCCTTTGCATCGGCTTCTTTTTCCTGCTCCTCCACTAATTTTTGGAGGTTTTCCGGCAAGGGTTCCCGTGACAGAATAAAGGTCTGAGCAGTCTGAAAAATGTTACCGATCACCATATACATCAATACCCCAGCAGGCAGTGGGAAGAACAAAAACATCCCCGAAAATATAATCGGGGTAATTTTGTTGACTGTATCCTGCTGCGGGTTCGAGGTGGAACCCTGCTGGCCTGAAAGTAGCTGGTTTAGGTATAAACTCAGACCAAAGAACAGCACCATGCCGACAATATCCCAGTGTATGGTTCCGTTCTCATCCATAGCCCCAACGCGACCGAGGGCATCGATGAAGAGGAAGCCTTTATCAGTTGCTAGCCCTGGAATTGTGCCTTGAATGGTTGCTTCCCCAGGCTGTAAGGCTTCTATGTTGCCGTTTTCATCAATTCGTACCCGATCTTCTCCTTTGGTAACCGTCCAATGAGGAGTTTTACTGGAAGCAGACTCAGATTTAATCTGATTTAACGGTTTTCCGTCTACAGTCTGAAATTCCAGTTTGGTTGTCTGGCCCACAATTAAGTGGTTACCGCTGGGGACTAGCGCTGTAACGGGATAGTGAACGCCATCGGCAATATATATGTTTTGCGGTGCTGTCGCAAAGGCTTGGGGTTGAATCTGCTCAATTTGTTCTTTGGGAAAAATTTCCAGATTGACGGTGTAATTGACATCCGAAAAGGGGGAGCCTCGCAAGGTGGCAAACAATGCAAATAGCACCGGCATTTGCACCAGGATGGGAAAACATCCTGCCAAAGGGTTGCCAAATTCTTTGTAGAGTTTGGCCATTTCTTCCTGCTGCTTGGCAGGTTCCTCTTTGTAGCGCTCTTGAATTTCCTTTACCCGCTTTTGCATTACTGGTTGGGTGACCCGCGTGCGTCGCATACTGCGAATCGAGTTAGCACTCAAAGGATAGAGTGCAAAGCGAACTACCAGCGTTAGCGCGACGATAGCCAGCCCATAGCTGGGGACGATCCCGTAAAAGAAATCCAGGATCGGCAGCATTACGTTGTTGGATAGAAAACCGATACCAAAATCCATGCGTGTGAAGTCAACCTACAAGCGCTGTATTGTTTAAATCTAATCTAGCTAAGAGGCAGGAATCTGCGGCTGGGGCAGGGGTAAGTGGCACGCGAGAGCGAAGGGGACTATAGTCAGAACCGAAATCTAGCGGCCACAAACTACTACGGAGGGGAACGCCTGTGGTGCTGTTTTTTTAGCGACTCGGCGTTCCATTTGTTTTGGCGGATTTGACTGCCACTTTTTCATTGATGTAGTCATAAATTTCGCGAAACTTGGGGATTGCCCGCAGCTCTAAGCGGCTACCGTCTCTGAGGGTCACCACCATATCTCCCCAGAAGCCAAGGCCACGAGGAACCTTTTTGATGTCTACTATTTCTGAGTAGATGATGTCGCTGCGATCGCGTCCCATCCAACCGCCTGTGACCGAGATGCGACGATTGGTAATTCGGTAGCGCAACCACATGGCTCTGACGATCGCTCCTACAGCTAACGGCAAGCCAATCACCGTCAGCCCCATCAGGATGTTAATAATCAGATCCCCGATATGGGGGCCGCCTTCATAATAAACTTCCTCGCGAATGCCCATTGAGTACCTCAGCTTCTGCCAACAACTGCTCTAATTCTTGCAGAAATTGTTGATATTCGCACTGCTCGGCTTTCGGTTTGACGACAACTACCAGCCACCAGCCATACTTAAGCTGGGGCAGTAGGTGACGAAAAGCCGCCCTGATTTGCCGCTTAATTCGATTGCGGGTCACCGCCCGCTTGCTCACTTTTAGGCTGACGGAAATGCCAATGCGAGAGGGAACTTCTTGCCTTGTGGCTGGCTCTAGCTTCCCTCCCTCCGACTCGGCTGACTGCTTCAAGGCTCTCAAGGTCAAATTAGCACTTTGGCGACGAATTCCTTTGCGGAATACGGCCCTAAAATGTTGTCTCTGCTTGAGTCGATTTGCTTTACGCAAAGCCACAGGCGTCGTGCGTTCCTCCCTCTCACCGAAGTTGGCTAACCGCTTACAGTCAGACGATGACGTCCTTTTTTGCGGCGGGCTTTAATCACTGCCTGACCATTTTTGGTTCGCATCCTGGCGCGAAAACCGGAAGTTCTTCTTCTTTTACGGCTCGTGCCGTGCAACGTGCGTTTCGTCATTATTTTTTCTCCTATCTGGCGAGTTTACTGGATAAAAAAGCGACAACCTACTATTTTATCAGCTATTTGGCAGCTAATTAATGCTCAAGAGCCAAGTGCCAATATAACGCAGTAAAGGCACATCGCCGGGGGAAAGAATTTGACAGTTGAAGTAGAACATCCCGCCAAAATTCGGGTTTTTCACGTTAGACAAGACTAATTCGACGTTGTAACCCGCTGGTACTGGCTCTTGGGGGTAAATTTGAATTACGCGGTTTTCTTTATCCCAGACCACCTCTTGCAGCGGCACAGATTTGCCTCTTACCCGCACCTCAACCTCTTTGGTATCAAATTCCCCTCTGTAATAATTCGGATAGGAGATCGAAAATTGGGCGACTGCCAACTGCATTTTTTTAGCGGGAATTCTCAGACGGTAACGATCCCAAGTATTGGGCGTACCACCAAAATCCAACCTAAAGGGTAGTTGGTTTTCGCGCGGAGGGCCACCAAATAGAGTGAAACCGGGTAAGCTGTCAGCCCAGCTGATGGTGGGAACCCCGGTTAGTACCGCAGTACAAGCAAAGGCAGCAAGTAAACGTCGTCTGAAAGACATAGGCTCTTAATTGAAAGCGCTAATTAGTCATTAGTCATTAGTCATTAGTCATTTGTCAACCATCAGGCCGGGGAAATTTCAGATTTTAGATTTTAGATTTCAAATTTGTGGGGGGAAGGGGGAATTTTAGATTAAAGAATTGAAGAGTTGAAATTAAATCTGCAATCTTCAATTTTAAATTACCCCTGGGTTGCCCGTTCTCGTCGATCCGCCTTTTGAATTGAGGATTTTCAATCTGAAATTTTCAATTCTTTAATCTGAAATTCCCTAATCATCAATATCAAGCTGGTAGGCGCAGCTGGCTGAGGATGGCATCGACATTTTTCTTGGCATCGCCAAACAGCATCCGGGAGTTTTCCTTGTAGAACAAAGGATTTTCCACTCCGGCGTAGCCGCTAGCCATACTGCGTTTCATGACTATAACTTTCTTGGACTTCCACACTTCCAATACTGGCATTCCGGCGATCGCACTATTTGGATCTTCCATCGCCGCTGGGTTAACGGTATCGTTGGCACCGATCACCAGTACCGCATCGGTTTCGGGGAAGTCTTCATTGATTTCTTCCATTTCCAGAACGATGTCGTAAGGCACATTTGCCTCTGCCAGTAGCACGTTCATGTGTCCGGGTAGACGACCCGCTACGGGATGGATGCCAAACCGAACTTGTACGCCCTTTTCTCGCAATATCTTGGTGACTTCCGAGAGGGAGTGTTGAGCTTGAGCTACTGCCATACCGTAGCCGGGAACGATGATGACGTGCTTGGCATCGCGCAAGAGTTCGACGGTATCATCAACTGTGGTTGAGATTACTTCGCCCACAATTTCGGTGGCTGCTGAGACTGTTCCCGATCCGGTGCCAAAGCCACCCAGGATGACGCTGATAAACGATCGGTTCATCGCTTTGCACATGATGTAGCTGAGGATCGCGCCGCTACTGCCGACAAGCGCACCTGTGACGATCAGGAGGTCGTTGGATAGCATGAAGCCAGCGGCTGCTGCTGCCCATCCAGAGTAGCTGTTGAGCATGGAGACAACAACGGGCATATCCGCACCGCCGATCCCCATGACCAGATTAAAGCCCAGAACTCCGGCGAGGGCTGTCATAATCAACAGCGGTTGCAGTCCGGTGTAGTCTTCGGCACCGATAAAGGTGGTGCCGAGTCCGACGGAAGCAGCCAAGATGCTGAGATTGATTAAATGACGTCCTGGCAGAAGTAACGGTTTGCCGCTGATGATGCCGCGCAGTTTTCCAAATGCCACGATCGATCCGGTGAAGGTGACAGCACCGATAAACACGCCGATAAAAATCTCGATTTCGTGGATGGTAGCTTCGACACCAATTAGGGATTGATTCGGTTGTAGGTAGTTGGCGACACCAACCAAAACTGCGGCAGCCCCGACAAAGCTATGCAGGATCGCCACTAATTCTGGCATGGAAGTCATGGCGACGTTCGCTGCAACGATCGCACCGATGATTGCGCCGGGAACTATCACTGCTGCCAAGGTGCCGTATTCGGTGATGCCAGCGCCGAGGCCCAACATGGTGGCTGCGATCGCTAAAAGCATCCCGATGATGCCGTAGAGGTTGCCCTTGGTTGCGTTTTCTTGATTGGACAGACCACCCAGACTGAGGATAAACAGGGCGCTTGCACCAATGTAAGAAACTGTCAATATACTACTTGTCATTTTTTATTTGTGATTAGTCATTGGTTATTAGTCATTAGTCATTAGTCATCAGTCATTAACAAATGACCAATGACCAATGACTACCTGCGGAACATCTTAAGCATCCGTTGGGTGACGAGAAAGCCGCCAGAAATGTTGATTGTACCGATTAGGATCGCGATCGCGCCCAAGATGGTGCTGGGAGAAGTTAGCGAACTGGATATCTGGAGAATGCCGCCAATGATAATAATTCCGCTGATTGCATTGGTGACGCTCATCAGGGGTGTGTGCAGAGCGGGTTTGACGTTCCAAATCACTTGCCAGCCAACGAAGCAAGCCAGCACAAATACGGTGAAGTGAGACAGGAATGAAGGAGGGGCGGCGATACCGACGCCCAAGAGGGCTAAGCCAGTTAGTCCCAGTACAACTAAATCGTTGGTGCCAAAGCTAGATGTCGGTTTTTCTGGTGCTTTTACCGCTGCTTCCGCTGGTTTTGCTGGTGTAGCAGCGGGTTGGGTGGGTGAAGGTGCTGCTTTTGGCGGCGGCGGAGGTAGTTGTTCGCCTTCGTAGATTAGGAGGGCACCGCGAACCACCTCATCGTCCATATCGATTTTGTACTGACCGCCTTTTTTGGTCATGTCGTCGAGCAAGTGCCAAAGATTGCTGCCATAAAGCTGACTAGACTGTTGCGCCAGACGGCTAGGCAGATCTGTTAAGCCAACGATCGTTACGCCATTGTGAGAGTAAACTTCTTTCGGCTTAGTAAGCTCGCAGTTACCGCCCTGTTCTGCGGCCAGATCGACGATCACAGAGCCTTCTTTCATGCTCTCGACCATCTCTTTGGTAATCAGGACAGGTGCTTTTCTGCCAGGGATCACAGCCGTTGTGATAATAATGTCAACTTCTTTGGCTTGGTCAGCAAAGAGGGCCATCTCCGCCTTGATAAACTCTTCGCTCATCACCTTGGCGTAGCCGCCTTGACCTGTGCCGTCTTCTGCGAAATCGAGTTCCAAAAACTCTCCGCCCAAACTTTGCACTTGCTCTTTAACCACAGGACGGGTATCGAAAGCGCGAACGATCGCACCCAGGCCCTTTGCCGCGCCTATAGCTGCCAGTCCCGCGACTCCAGCGCCAATCACCAGTACTTTCGCTGGGGGCACTTTCCCGGCGGCAGTAATCTGTCCGGTAAAGAAGCGACCAAAATTGCTCGCTGCTTCGACTACAGCGCGGTAACCGGCGATGTTTGCCATCGAGCTGAGGGCGTCCATCTTTTGGGCGCGGCTAATACGCGGAATCGCTTCCATTGCTAGCACCGTGGCTTTCCGCAAAACCAGACGCTCTACCAAATCCTGGTTTTGGGCTGGCCAGATGAAGCTGATCAGTGTACCCCCAAGAGTCAGCAATTCGGCTTCGTGCTTGCCGTCTGGTGCGATTTCGGGCGGACGGACTTTGAGTACAATATCCGCCTCAGCCCAAAGGGAAGGGGCATCGGGAAGGATTTTGCATTCAGCTTGCTTGTAGGCTTCGTCGGGGAAGTTGGCTAATTCGCCTGCCCCAGACTGTATAAGTACTTCAAAACCTAGCTTCATAAGCCGCTTGGCTGTGTCTGGCGTTGCTGCCACACGACATTCGCCGGGGTGGATTTCCTTGGGGATTCCAACCTTCATAGCTGTTTTTGTTTCCATTCAAATGAGTTCCAAGCGTGCGTCAACAATCTTATGTATTTGGAGTTATTGCCCAGATCGCTCTTTTTCTGTGACTTTTTGTGCGATCGGGCCTTTTCTGTTTCAAAATTTTAGCATTGAGAGCTTTAATGACTGTTTTTTTTCTAAAGCTTAGTTTATCAAGATTTGAAAATTTATTCGTAAATAAAGGTTGCGAATATTAGAAAATTTTTAATTAATGGCTGATTTGGCTCGATCCCGAATTCTTTTTTAAGATATTTTCTTCAGTGCGCGGGATGTGGTAAAGCGGGTGAGAGAGAAACGAACCACGTTCGCGTCTATGTGCGAAGGCGCATAGACGCGAAGGACGCGAAGGGAAGAGATATAGAGAAATAACTTGTGACGCGGGTTTAATACTGTAGTACTTTCTCACATAACCACTAAAAATGCTTCAAAGCGTTCTTCGGGAACAGGTTGACTTTTCTCCTGCAACACTTCGATGTAAAGTTCGATCGCTTCTTTGATGTTGGCAATAGCTTCTTGTTTTGTCTTACCCTGGCTGATACAACCTGGTAGGCTGGGGCATTTAACCACCCAGTAACCATTTTCACCTGGATATATAATTACTTGCCGCATAGTCTCACCGCTGGGTACTGTCTTATTTTACCACGCTCCTATTTTGGCACTCAAGGAACGATCGCCTTTTTCCCTTGGCGATGCGATCGCTCAAATCGGCTACACTGTAAATTAAGTAGTTTGTTAGTAAAAATCAGAACCTACATTTATGTTTGTCAAAGAAGAATTAGGATCTCAACTACTTGCCTTAACTCCGGTTGAAAAAGCTGAAGCTATCCAAATTTTGACCGAGAATTTAACTAGCAGTTCGCCAGCGATTCAAAAAACTCCCGGCGTTGTGGGTGGTGATGCTTGTATCGGCAGAACTCGCATTCCAGTTTGGTCGTTAGTAATCGATCGCCGTTTAGGTATGAGTGATGCCCGTATTTTAGAGGCATTTCCCCAACTTACTGCTGCCGATTTGGTAAATGCTTGGGCGTATGCTAATGCTTACTCAGAGGAAATTGAACAGGCAATACTAGAAAATGATGAAGCAATGCAAGAAGATGAGGAAGTTTGAAAAGTGGCAAGTCTTTATACAGATGAAAACTTCCCACTGCCAGTCGTCAAATTGCTACGCGCTTTGGGTCATGATGTCTTAACAGCCCAAGAAGCGGGAAATGCAAATCTTAGGATTCCTGATGAGGATGTGTTAGCTTTTGCGGTAAATAATGAGCGAGCAGTTTTAACGCGCAATCGCGGTGATTTCATCCAATTGCACCGCTTACAAGTAGGCCATACTGGTATCATTGTCTGCACGCAAGACGATAATTTTGAAAGACAAGCCAGACGTATTAATGAGGCTATTTCTGCTGAAGAAAACTTAAGAGGGAAATTGATTCGAGTCAACCTGCCATCAGGATGAAGATGAGGCAATCGCCTGCTGTGGCACTTGGGGTGATGCGATCGCTCAAATCGAGCTAAACTGTAAATTAGATATTTCCTTAGTACAAATCAGAACAAATCTATGTTTGTCAAAGAAGAATTAGAAGCACAACTACTTGCCTTAACTCCCGCCCAAAAAGCTGAAGCTATCCAAATTTTGACCAAAACTTTAAACAAGGGTTCGCTAGGGATTACAAAAACTCCAGGTGTTATGGGTGGTGAGGCTTGTATTGCCAAAACTCGCCTTCCAGTTTGGTTGTTCGTGAGTTTGCGTCGTCAAGGTGCGAATGATGCCGAACTTCTACAGTTTTATCCGCATATTAGTGCTGCCGACTTGGTGAATGTCTGGGCTTATGGTGATGCACATACAGAGGAAATTGAACAAGCACTGCGAGATCAAGATGAAGCAATGGAAGATGAAGTATAAGTTATGGCAAATCTCTATGCTGATGAACAATTCCCACTGCCAGTAGTGAAATTACTCCGAACTTCAGGTCATAATGTACTCACGGTTCAAGAAGCAGGAAATGCGGGAGGTTCAGATCCAGATGTTTTAGCATTTGCCGTAAGTAATGAAAGATCTGTTTTGACGCAAAACCGTCGTGATTTCATGCAGCTACACATTCAACAACCTCTCCATCATGGCATTATTGTTTGCACAGACGATAAAAATCTAGAAAGGCTGGCAACACGCATTAATGAAGCTATTTCTGCTGAAGAAAGTTTGAAATGTAAATTGATTAGAGTCAATCGTCCCCAAAGATGAGGATGAGTTTACCCTTGTGTCAGATGACAAGGCAAAACCAACCTCGCAACTTCGTCTTTGACAACAAATATGCAAATTTATCATAACGCCACCTTTCTAATAGCGTAATAAAGCGAGAAAATAGAAAATAAAGGGTTCTAGTACTTTTGCCCTTACTGTCAATTAGGAGTCCGTTAGCTGTGGTTGTACAAGTATCAAATAATACATACGAAACTAAAACCCAGGAGATTGCCAAACAACTTCTGGCTGCAACTAAGGAAAATCGCTCATTTTTTGCCCAAATGCGCGATCAGATGCGCTGGGATGATAAATTACTGGGATGGGCTATGTCTAACCCTGGTTTGCGGGTGCAGTTGTTCCGTTTCATCGATTGTCTGCCTTCGCTACGTAGTAAACCGGAAATTGCGCGTCACTTGCAGGAGTACCTGGGGGATGAGTCGGTTGAACTCCCCGCCGCACTCAAAGGTCTGCTAAACTTTGCTAACGCGGACTCGATGCCGGGACAATTGGCAGCAACGACGGTTTCGACGGCTGTGGAAACTTTGGCGCATAAGTACATTTCTGGGGAAAATATTAGGCAGGTAATTAAGACGGTTGAACGATTGCGTAAGGATAAAATGGCTTTTACGATCGACCTCTTGGGAGAGGCGGTGATTACGGAGGAGGAAGCGCAGTCTTATCTTGATCGCTATCTGGAACTGATGGAACAGTTAACAGAGGCGGCGAAAAGTTGGTCAACTGTTGAGGCGATCGATCATGCTGATGGCGAACTATTGCCAAAAGTGCAAGTATCTGTTAAAATAACGGCGTTTTATTCCCAGTTCGATCCGCTGGATGAGAAAGGCAGTCAGGAAAAAGTGAGCGATCGCATTCGCATATTACTGCGCCGCGCCAAGGAATTAGGTGCAGCCGTTCACTTTGACATGGAACAATATGCCTACAAAGACCTAACTTTGAGCATCCTCAAACAGGTTTTGTTGGAAGAGGAATTTCGATCGCGCACGGATATCGGTATCACAATACAAGCGTATTTACGCGACAGTGAACGCGATTTGCGCGATTTGATTGCATGGGCGAAATTGCGCGGTAATCCGGTGACTATCCGTTTGGTGAAGGGTGCTTATTGGGATCAGGAAACTATCAAATCTGCCCAGAGAGATTGGCCGCAACCAGTTTACAACAATAAAGCGGCAACAGATATCAACTATGAGAAAATAACTCAGTTGATGTTGGAGAATCATGAGTATATTTATTCGGCAATTGGTAGCCATAACGTGCGTAGTCAAGCGCGTGCGATGGCAATTGCCGAAACTTTAAATGTACCTCGTCGCCGTTTTGAAATGCAGGTTCTTTACGGGATGGCAGATAAACTGGCAAAATCAATTGTGGATCGCGGTTATCGTCTGCGGGTTTATTGTCCTTATGGGGATTTAATTCCCGGTATGGCATATTTGATTCGCCGACTGTTAGAAAATACTGCGAATAGTTCTTTCTTACGGCAAAGTTTGGAAGAACGACCAATCGAGGAATTGTTAGCACCGCCGCAGGAGATCCCCCCCCTACCCCCCCTTGAAAAAGGGGGGAGTAAGAATAAATTTCCCAATGTAGCTGATACTGATTATTCTGATCAGGAAGAGAGGGTCCGATCGCAGCAAGCAATCCAAACCGTTCGTCAACAATTGGGTAAGACATATTCACCTCTAATTAATGGTGAATATGTAAACACATCACAAACCGTAGATTCTGTCAATCCTTCTAATCCCAGCGAAGTAGTTGGCAAAATTGGATTGCTTAGTGTCGAACAAGCAGAACAAGCAATTAAAGCAGCAAAAGCAGCATTTCCCGCTTGGCGAAAAACCCCTGTACGAGAACGCGCAGGCGTATTGCGGAAAGCAGGAGAATTAATGGAAGAACGCCGCGCTGAATTAACTGCTTGGATGGTTTTGGAAACAGGAAAACCAGTGCGGGAAGGCGATGGGGAAGTTTCGGAAGCGATCGATTTTTGCCGTTATTACGCCGATGAAATGGAACGTTTGGAACAGGGATATAACTACGATATTCCTGGCGAAAATAACCGCTATAACTATCAACCGCGTGGAATTTCGCTGATTATTTCGCCTTGGAATTTCCCGTTAGCTATTCCTACGGGGATGACAGTTGCTTCCTTAGTGGCGGGAAATTGTACGCTTATGAAACCAGCGGAAGTTTCGTCAGTAATTACGGCGAAATTAACCGAGATTTTGCTCGAAGCTGGGGTTCCAAGTGGCGTATTCCAATACGTACCTGGTAAAGGTTCCACTGTGGGTTCTTACATGGTGAAACATCCCGATGTTCACATGATCACCTTCACTGGATCTCAAGAAGTTGGTTGCCAAATTTACGCAGACGCTGCCATTTTACAACCCGGACAAAAACATTTGAAACGAGTGATTGCTGAGATGGGTGGTAAGAATGCGATCATCGTTGATGAAAGTGCGGATTTAGATCAAGCAGTTGCGGGTGTAGTGCAATCTGCTTTTGGTTATAGCGGACAAAAATGTTCCGCTTGTTCGCGAGTAATTGTCTTGGAATCTATCTATGATGTGTTTGTAGCGCGTTTAGTTGAAGCTACTCGCAGTCTGAACGTTGGTGCTGCTGAAGAACCCAGTACAAAAGTAGGCCCTGTGATAGATGCGAATGCCCATAAACGCATCAAAGAATATATCGAGAAAGGGCGTCAGGAAGCAAAAGTTGCGCTGGAAATGTCTGCACCGGAAAATGGCTATTTTATTGGGCCAGTAATTTTTTCCGAAGTATCTCCGACGGGTATAATTGCCCAAGAGGAGATTTTTGGCCCGGTATTGTCTGTGATTCGAGTCAAGGATTTTCAGTCAGCAATTGATGTTGCTAATGGTACAAATTTCGCCTTAACTGGTGGTTTGTATTCTCGTACTCCTTCCCACATTCAACAAGCACAAGATGAATTTGAAGTGGGAAATTTGTATATCAATCGCGGGATTACTGGTGCGATTGTGTCGCGTCAACCTTTTGGCGGATTTAAACTTTCTGGTGTTGGTTCTAAAGCGGGTGGCCCGGATTACCTGCTACAATTCTTGGAACCGCGTGGGGTGACGGAGAATATTCAACGTCAAGGTTTTGCACCGATTGAAGGGGCAGAGTAAGAGTAGAATCAAATCTGATTGACTGACAAATATAGGCAAATAATTGTTGTAAATAAAAGATTAGTTAGTCAATCAGATTTTCAAAATTGAACAGGTTATAAAATTGTTCCTAAAGTATGTAATAATTTAGATTAGTTATAACCGATAGTTATTTTCAGGGATAAAAGCGGTATGCTATTCATAATAGTTTTAATAATTCTGGGAATTGGCTTTTATTTAGTCTGGCTTTCTTGGGAACAAGATAATTCCAGCCACTCCTCTTTACAGCCTCGAAATAGTAACAATGCTATTGATAAATCATTTACCCCAGAAGTAAGTAGGTTAGATGCTGAAAATACTCAAGGTGCTAAAGCAGACCATAGTAATAGCCAGGATTTAGCTGGTAATAATTATGCTAATTCAAAAGCATTTTTAGATGAGAAAATGCAAGAACTCAACTCTAAGGGTTATGAACTTTACCAACAGGCTGAAAAAGAACAAAGTGCTGAAATTTTTTTCAAAGCAGGTGATGCCTATGACAGAAGTTATAGTTCTTTCTGGGGAGATAATGTTTTTGGGGGAGTTGACTATCAAGCTTTTCTAGCTAATTTTCTGGGGAGAATGGGAAGATTTGTAGGAGAAGAAGGCGCGAAAGAAATAATTAAAAACGCTCAAGAGTCTTTAGTTATTAGTTGCGAGTTTTACCTAAGATCTATTAGTATTAATCCGAATTATTATGACTCCTATCTTAGATTAGCAACTGCTTTGACAGTAGCGCTACAGGTTGATGCAGCAATTATTTATTGGCGCAAACTGTTACAAATAATTGATTCGGAAATTTTAAAGGCGGAAATTTTAAAGGCGCTTTTAGCCGATTCTATGGGTTGGGATCACAGGAGTACAGCTACTAAAGAGGTGATTTATCGTTTAGGATTGGGAGGTTATCCTCAAACTTTTTCTCCACAGTATATTGAACAAAAAGCGATTGCCTTAAATATGCTCCAATCCAGCCCATATTTGGTAACGCATATTCACGGGTTGAAAGCTGGGAACAGCAACCAGTTTCAAATATAGAATGGTATAGGAAAGCTCTCTGCCCAAGCTATATACTGCTCTGGTGTAAATTCTTTTTTTCCTTCCATTAGCCATTGTTGGACGGCTTCTGTCAGTCCTGTTTGTGCTGCATACAATCGAGCCAGCCTTATATATTTTTCCCTTTCATAAGGATTAGCATACATCGCTGATTTAGCAGCTTGGACAACTTCTTGAGGAGTAATATTAGAGATTTGATTTTTGTTCATTGCCCCATTTTCCTAAATTAAGTTTAATGCTACACGCTTTTTTTGGAATACCCGTTATTTTAAACTTTTTATTGTTTTTCTCCAAACGCTTCTAAGTATATCTCTGTATATTGATTCCATAAACAACCCCAAATTAAAATAGCAATCCCGCAAATACCTTGTTTTTCTACCATTTGTTTCCATTCATTTTCTCCAAGAACTATTGGTTTAAATTTATCTAAGTCAGAATCTTTAATTTCAAAAAATGTTTGATGAGCAGCATCATTTCTCAACTTTCTTAAATTGTCTATACTATTAAAAAGCTCGTCATTAATGATCCCGATCTCATTAAGAATAATGATTTTTGTTGAATATGGATAACCGCGACTGTCCTCTTCAATTCTTTTACCATGCTTGAGCTTCTTGCGAATTAAAATATTTACCAGCAATTCCATAAAACCATTAATAACTAGAATAGATAATCTTGGATCGCCTGAAACCCGATTAACTTCATTTATAAAATGTAGAGTAACTTCTGAGGGTTCAGATCCTGGAAGCTTTGTTTTAGGCATAATATCTGAGTACATATAAACAAATTAAATTTTAACATAGGCCATCCAAAAGTGTCAACTGCAACAGAATATAAAAATTGCAAACAGGCACTAGCAAAAATCCGTTGGCAGTGTTATTGTCTGGAAATGACAAGTAACTATTAGCGCTAATTTGTGATTGAACAAAATAGAAAAAGCCCTTTCAAAGGTCTGCTAGTCCTGGCTATAATTTGGCTAGTGGGTGCGGTATGCGATCGCATCTGGTTCGCCTTAGACCATTCTATCCCCGCCTGGGATCAGGCAGACTACCTCACAGGTTCGTTAAACTACTGGCAAGCCTTACAGCACCCCCAGTGGTTTAACGGTGAATGGTGGACGAGTTTTTGGCAACTCACCTCCAAAGTCCCGCCTTTTACCTATATTGCCGCAGGTATTATCCAAAATATATTTGGCACTGGTGCAGATAAAGCTACACTTGTCAACCTCTTCTTTAGCGCTATTCTATTAGTCTCCGTTTATGGTTTGGGCGTAGAATTGTTCAGCGTTGAAGTCGGGTTATTGGCGGCGGCGATATGTCAGGTTTTGCCGGGATTATATCGATTTCGCATAGATTTTTTACTGGATTATCCGCTGACATCTGTAGTAACCCTATCTTTCTATTGTTTGACGGTTTGGTGGAATATAAAAACCACGAAGACACGAAGAAAAGAATGGTTTTGGGCAGCAGGTTTTGGTATTTTTTTGGGCTTGGCCTTAATGGTGAAGCAAACAGCCTTATTCTTTTTGTTAATACCACTATTGTGGGCAGGGTTTGGGGAAATTGGCGATTTAATTAAAAATATAAGATTTAAAATTAAACATGAGAATAATTTTCTCGGCAATTCAATTAACAGAATAGGGCAGCTAATCGGTGCTTTGTTGCTGTCAGTGTTAGTGTTCGGCCCTTGGTATCGCACCAATTGGCTGCTGATACTGACTTCTGGGAAACGGGCAACAGTGGATTCTGCGATCGCAGAAGGCGACCCAGCCCTCAATACCCTCGACGCCTGGACATTTTATTGGAAAGACTTACCATACATAGTTTCTTGGCCGCTATTGCTAGTACCCATCGTCGGTTTGCTCATCTATTTATGTAAACTATTAATTAAACCTAAAAGCTTGGAAGCAATTCTCCCCCACTCCCCC
>CASBRD010000345.1 GCA_949128025.1 Oscillatoriales cyanobacterium PMM_0008
AGGCGACTCTTGACAGTAGGGGCGAAGCATTCGGGCATATAATTTATTGGTTAAAACCGAAGATTTACTACCCGAATGCTTCGCCCCTACTGTCAAGAGTCGCCTTGGCGGTTGCTATACAAGCGGGCGTTTTCCAGAGAGATGGCGGCTTGGGAGCAGAGGATGTTGAGAATGGCGATGCGATCGCGCGATTTGCTAGATCTGTAAAAAAGAACAAAGGACAAATTACCAAAGATGCTTACAAATCAATTTCTGCCTTCACTACATCTTCTGTGCGTTGCAGGCGGAAGCCAAATTTTTCGCAGAGGCGCTGCATTTCCACATTTCCTGGTAAAATGTCAGCACTAATACGACTGAGTTTTTCGTCGCGCCCGACTTGTAGCAATCGGCTGAGCAATTCTGTACCCAATCCTCGATGCTGGAATGGATCGGCAACCAAAAGCCCAAACTCTGCCTCGTTAGTGCCGTGCAATTTGATCAAACGTCCGAAACCGAGAATGTGGCGATCGCCCGTCTGCGGATTCGCGTATTCAACCACTAAAGCCATCTCGCGATCGTAATCGATAAAGCAGGTGCGCGTTAGCCGTTCGTGAGAAATTCGGCGGCTTAATTTGAGCAGGTGAAAGTAGCGGAAATAAACCGAGCGATCGCTCAGCGTCTCGTGAAACTTCACTACCAGTGGCTCATCTTCTGGACGAATCGGACGAATCTTGACAAGCATACCGTCTTTTAGAGTCAGCCGCGATATATATTGAGTTGGATACGGGCGAATTGCCGGACGAGGTAACTGATCGAGCGTTAACTCTTGTTCGTGCAATACTATGCGAGCATCAAGGGCAATTAATTGTTCGCTAGATGCCAAAAGCGGATTAATATCAATTTCCTTAATCCAAGGCTGTTCGACTACCAACTGCGAAAATCTTACCATCAATTGTTCCAGGGCTGCCAAATCCACAGGCGATCGGCCCCGCACCCCCTGAAGCGCCTTGTAAATTTTCGTCCCCTCCATCATCCGCCGCGCCAGAGTCGTATTCAGCGGCGGTAGCGCCAGCGCCCGATCCTTAAACACTTCCACCAACTGACCCCCCATACCGAATAGCAGCACTGGGCCAAACTGCGGATCGAGACTGCTACCAATAATCAATTCATAGCCCTCTAATTTAATCATCTTCTGAACAGTCACGCCTTGGAAATGTTCAGCGCCCACTTTTTCACTCGCAGAAGATTGAATAGCGCGATAAGCTTGTCTCACCTCATCGGCATCCATCAAATTTAACCGCACGCCCCCCACATCTGTTTTGTGAGTAATCGTTTCAGAAAACAACTTCAGCACCACCGGATAACCTATTTCCCCAGCCAACTTAACCGCTTCTTCCTGATTGGAGGCAATGCGAGTTTCTACGATCGGAATTCCATAACTCGCCAACAATTGCTTAGATTCAAATTCGCTCAATAGCGTTCGACCCGATCGGCGAGCATTTTGGATAATAGTTTCAGCGACAGGGCGATCGCACGTCTCATCAGTGCAACTTCCTACATCCGTTCCCAATACTGGCGTTTCGTAGAGCGATCGCAAGTTGTAGCTGTAGCGCCACATATAATTAAACAACCGCGCTGCCGTATCAGGATAAGGAAATGTCGGTATGCTTGCCTGATTGAGAATATTGGCACCTTCTCTAACGTCTTCCCCACCCATCCAACTCGCCAAAATTGGCTTATCTTTAATCTGGGCATAAGGTTTCAGTTGCAGCGCCGTTCCCGTCGGATCGCTCATCGCTTGAGGGGTCAAAATTACCAACAAACCGTCACTTTTTGGATCGTTAGCTGCCTTTTCCAACGCTTGGGCATAGCGTTCGGGTTTGGCATCTCCCAAAATGTCGATCGGGTTGCCATGACTCCAGTGCAGGGGTAAAAAGTTGTTGAGTTCGTCAATCGTTTCATCTGAAAGTTCCGTCAGTTTGCCCCCTTCTGTAATCAAAGCATCCGTTGCGATTACCCCCGGCCCCCCGGCATTCGTGAGAATTGTTAGATTTGGGCCTTTGGGACGCGGCTGTTTGGCCAGCACTTCCGCCATATAAAACAGGTAGGAAATATTATTGACACGCAGCACACCGCTGCGGCGAAAAGCGGCATCAAGCACTTCGTCAGAACCCGTCAGCGATCCGGTGTGGGAGGCGGCAGCTTTAGCAGCGGCCTCTGTGTGGCCCACTTTGATAGCGATAATCGGTTTGCTCAGCGCCACTTCCCGCGCCGCTGAGAGGAACGATCGGGCATCGCCGACAGATTCCATATATATAACTATGCTCTCGGTGTGCGGATCATCGCCGAGGTAATAAATTAAATCGCCCCAACCGACATCGAGCATCGAACCAATCGACATAAAGGCACTAAAACCGACGTTTTCGCGGAAACTCCAATCCAGGATGGCGGTACACAGAGCTCCACTCTGCGAGATGAAGCCAACTTTGCCCGGTTTAGCCATTTTGGAAGCGAAGGTGGCGTTGAACCCGGCGATCGGACTCATCACGCCCAGGCAGTTGGGGCCAATAATTCGCATTCGCCCCCGCCGTGCTTCCTGCAAGACTTGTCGTTCTAATTCGACTCCTACAGCACCGGTTTCTTTGAAGCCAGCAGAAATAATAATCGCTCCTTTGACGGCAGCATCTACGCATTCGCTGATGATGCTCGGTACGGTAGGGGCTGGGGTGACAATGACGGCGAGATCGACGCGATCGGGCACGGCGGCGATGTTTGGGTAGGCTTTGACGTTCAAAACGCTGCGGCGCTTCGGATTGACAGGAAACACAGTTCCGCCAAAAGGATTGCCGAGCAGATTTGACAGAATCGTGCGCCCGACGCTGCCTTCTTTTTCTGTCGCGCCAATCACGGCAACGGTTTGCGGTGCGAAGATCGCGTCAAGGGGTTGGCGTTCGTAGCGCCGAACGTCGAGATCGAGGTCGGTGGTGAGAGTGATGGGCTTTTGCATAATTTTTTTGCATCCACAGAAGATTATTGCAAGAGATCGGTAACTTCATTCCGTCTTTTAATCTTTGAATAGATAGCCTCTACCTTTTAATTATATAACTTGCTTCTGATTTATTATATATAGCGTTTAGCTCGTTTGATCCAGCTTTTCTTCTATTTAGCAAGCTAAGCAATAAAAAGGTTGTTTAACTTGCTAAATAGATCAGCTTTTAGCAACAATCGCGTTGTTTATAAAGCAAAATCAAACAATGTATAGTTTTATTGCAACAACGCTCCCGAAAGACTTTTGAGTGGTTATAATAAAAGTAGCACAGGGGAAAAGCCACCTGTGTAACCAAGAAGGGGAGATAAAAGATTATGTTGGAGCAATGGAAATATTTTGTTCCTGGAAAATGGATGAAAGAAATTAATGTTAGAGACTTCATCCAAAAGAACTACACCCCCTATGAAGGAAATGAATCTTTTTTGAATGCCCCCACGGAACGCACCCAAAAGCTGTGGGATAAAGTGAAATTTCTGATGCAGCTAGAGCGGGAACAAGGCGTCTTGGAAACCGATACAAAAGTTCCCTCAACCATCACGTCTCACAGTGCCGGTTACATTGCTAAAGACCTAGAGCAAATCGTTGGACTGCAAACCGATAAACCCCTGAAGCGGGCTATTATGCCATTGGGTGGCATCCGCATAGTAAAAAGCTCCTTAGAAGCCTACGGATACAAACTCGATTCCCAAACGGAAGAGATATTTAGCAACTACCGCAAAACGCACAACGACGGCGTTTTCGATGCCTACACCCGCGATATGAAAAAGGCGCGGCATTCCGGGATTATTACAGGCTTGCCCGATGCTTACGGTCGCGGTCGAATTATCGGCGACTACCGACGAGTAGCCTTATATGGCGTAGATCGCTTAATTGCTGACAAAAAAGAGCAACTGGAATCGCTGGAAGTCGAGTATATTTTGGAGCCGATTATCCAGCAGCGCGAAGAGATTTCCGAACAAATTCGAGCCTTGGCAGAACTCAAAAAAATGGCAGCCAGCTACGGATTTGATATCAGCCAGCCAGCAGAGGGCGCAAAAGAAGCCGTTCAGTGGACTTACTTTGCTTATCTCGGGGCGGTGAAAGAGCAAAACGGTGCGGCGATGTCCCTGGGACGAGTTTCGACTTTCCTAGATGTTTATTTTGAGCGGGAATTAAATAATGGCACGCTGACAGAATCGGAAGCGCAGGAGATTATCGACCACTTTGTGATGAAGCTGCGGATGGTGCGCTTCCTGCGATCGCCCGATTATAACGAGTTGTTTTCAGGAGACCCCACCTGGGTAACGGAATCGATTGCCGGAATCGGAGAAGATGGCCGTCCTCTAGTCACTAAAACTAGCTTCCGTTTCCTGCACGCTTTATATAATCTCGGCCCCGCACCCGAACCTAATCTAACTATTTTGTGGGCGGAAAGATTGCCAGTAAATTTCAAGCAGTTCTGCGCCAAAGTTTCGGCTGATACCAGTTCGATTCAGTACGAAAACGACGATTTAATGAGGCCAGATTATGGCGATGACTATGGGATTGCCTGCTGCGTCTCCGCAATGCGAATTGGCAAGCAGATGCAATTTTTTGGGGCCCGTGCTAACCTAGCCAAAGCATTGCTGTATGCCATTAATGGCGGTAAGGATGAAAAATCGGGGGAACAAGTAGGCCCTGAGTTAGCCCCAGTGACTTCTGAATACCTGGACTATGACGAGGTAAAAGCGAAGTTTTACACACTGCTGGATTGGCTTTCCAAGTTGTATGTCAACACCCTGAATGTCATCCACTATATGCACGACAAATACTGCTACGAACGGCTAGAATTTGCCTTGCACGATCGCGATATTTTGCGGACTATGGCTTGTGGCGTGGCGGGTTTGTCGGTGGTGGCAGATGCCCTATCGGCGATGAAGTATGCCAAAGTCAAAGTTATCCGCGACGAGAGAGGCTTAGCGGTGGATTATCAAGTCGAGGGCGATTATCCCAAGTATGGGAATAACGATGACCGGGTAGATGAAATTGCCGTCAATCTGGTCAAGGATTTTATGAATAAACTCCGTAAGCACGAGACTTATCGCAAGGCGGTACTAACGCAGTCGGTTCTCACCATTACTTCTAACGTAGTGTATGGCAAGAAGACTGGCAACACGCCGGATGGACGCAAGGCGGGCGAACCGTTTGCGCCGGGGGCAAATCCGATGCACGGACGGGATACAAATGGCGCGATCGCGGCGATCGCCTCCGTCGCCAAACTTCCCTACGAACACGCCCAAGATGGCATTTCCTACACCTTCTCTATCGTGCCGAAAGCACTCGGCAAAACCGAGGAAAACAAAATCAATAACCTAGTGGGAATGCTCGACGGTTATTTTCACGATGGCGGACATCACATTAATATCAACGTCCTCGACAAGGAAACGCTTTTAGAAGCAATGGAGCATCCTGAAAAGTATCCGCAGCTCACCATCCGAGTATCTGGCTACGCCGTTAATTTTATTAAGTTAACCCGCGACCAACAACTTGAAGTGATTAAACGCACTTTTCACGATCGCATCTAGCATCAGTTAAAGAATCGTACCGGGTTTCTCTCTATCAAGATCCCAAAAAACAGGCTCGTAAAGCCAAACAAACCCGGTTTGTTAACCCTTCCCTAATAACTGCCTGACTCCGATCGAGCCAAAATTCAACCTCCAAAATTGTTATGACTGTTGTTGGCAAAATTCACTCTGTAGAAAGCTGCGGAACAGTAGATGGTCCGGGTATCCGATTCGTAATTTTTACTCAAGGCTGCCCCCTCCGCTGTCTCTACTGCCACAATCCCGATTGCCGCAATTTGGCAGATGGCAAAGAAGTTACAGTTGATGAACTGATGGAGGAAATTCAAAAATATCGCTCCTATATGCGCTTCTCCGGGGGTGGTGTCACAGTCAGCGGCGGCGAACCATTACTCCAGCCAGAATTTGTCACAGAAATCTTCCGGCGCTGCCAACAACTCGGCATCCATACAGCTCTCGATACTTCGGGATATGCAGATTTACAGACGGCGAAATCCGTACTTAAGTATGTAGATTTGGTACTGTTGGATATCAAATCTTTCGCTCCAGAAACCTACCTGAAAGTTACGCACGTTCCCCTCTCACCCACCCTAGAAATCGCTGAGTATCTCAGCGAAATTAAAAAGCCTACTTGGATTCGATTTGTATTAGTGCCCAATCTAACAGATGACCCCCAGAATATTGAGGGACTTGCTAAGTTTGCGGCAATGCTGCATAATGTAGATAAGGTAGAAGTGCTTCCGTTTCATAAAATGGGCGAGTACAAATGGGAGCAGTTAGGATACGAGTACCAACTAAAAGACACGCAGCCGCCCACGCCCGAAATGGTGAAAACCACCCAAGATATTTTTAGAAAACACGGTCTTAAAGTCCAGTGAAATGATTATTCAGACATAGGGAGAAATTTATGAAAGTTACGAACGTTCAAGAACTGGAAGAATTGATTCAGAGAGTCAAGGCGGCTCAAGCCCACTATGCCACCTTCACGCAAGAACAGGTGGATGTAATCTTCAAAAAAGCTGCCTTGGCAGCCAACGCAGCCCGCATCCCACTCGCTAAGATGGCCGTTGCCGAAACTGGCATGGGCGTTGTAGAAGACAAGGTAATTAAAAACCATTTCGCTTCGGAAATTATCTACAACAAATACAAGCATGAGAAAACCTGCGGGATCATCGAAGAAGACAAATCCTTTGGCTTTGTAAGAATTGGCGAACCCGTAGGTATTTTAGCGGGAATTGTGCCGACAACCAACCCCACTTCGACCGCAATTTTTAAAGCGCTCCTTGCCATAAAAACGCGCAATGGGATTATTTTTTCTCCCCACCCACGGGCGAAAAACTGCACCATTGAAGCGGCAAAAATCGTGCTGCAAGCTGCTGTAGAAGCTGGCGCTCCCGCCAATATTATCGGCTGGATTGACGAGCCTACGGTGCCGCTTTCTCAACAATTAATGCAACATGGGGATATTAAATTAATTCTGGCAACTGGCGGCCCGGGTATGGTGAAAGCGGCTTATTCGTCGGGACACGCTTCGCTGGGAGTGGGAGCCGGAAATACACCGGCTGTGATTGACGAAACCGCGCACCTCAAAATGGCAGTTAGCTCGATTATCCTCAGCAAAACTTTCGATAATGGGATGATTTGCGCGTCGGAACAGTCGGTTATTGTCGTGGATGAGGTTTACGAAACTGTTAAGCAAGAATTTAGCGATCGCGGCGCTTATTTCCTGACAGCAGAAGAACGCGATAAACTCCGCAGCCAGATTCTAGTTAACGGGCGGTTGAATCCTGAAATAGTCGGTCAACCCGTGGAAAAAATTGCTCAATTAGCGGGGATTGCAGTGCCTGCTGGTATCAGAGTTCTGATTGGCGAAGTAGAAGAAATCGGCGCTAATGAGCCTTTCTCCTACGAGAAACTGTCGCCGATCTTGGCAATGTATCGGGCGAAAGATTTTCCAGAAGCAACAGACAAAGCCGAGCAGCTAATTTTGTTTGGAGGACACGGGCATACGTCGGTGCTTTATACGGATCAGTCGAATCAAGAACGCATCAAATATTTTGAATCGAAAGTGGAAACGTCGCGGGTGTTGATTAATACGCCGTCTTCGCAGGGTGCGATCGGGGATTTGTATAACTTCCGACTCGATCCGTCGCTGACATTGGGTTGCGGTAGTTGGGGCGACAATTCCGTCAGCGTAAATGTTGGCCCTCATCACCTGCTGAATATCAAAACGGTGACGGAACGACGGGAAAATATGCTCTGGTTCCGCATTCCGCCAAAGGTGTATTTCAAGTATGGTTCTTTGCCGGTGGCGCTGCGGGAATTGTCGGGTAAAAAGCGGGCATTTATCGTCACAGATAAGCCGCTATTCGACTTGGGAGTTGCTGAGAAAGTCACCTCAGTTCTGGATGAAATTGGGGTTAAGCACCAAATCTTTTTTGATGTGGAGCCCGATCCGTCGCTAACGACGATTAATAAGGGATTGGCAGAAATCAATATCTTCAATCCAGATGTGATTATCTCGATCGGCGGTGGTTCGCCGATGGATGCGGCAAAAGTCATGTGGTTGATGTACGAGCATCCAGAGATTGAATTTGAAGGGCTGGCGATGCGGTTTATGGATATCCGTAAGCGGGTGTACGAATTGCCACCGCTGGGTGCAAAGGCGATGATGGTAGCGATTCCAACGACTTCGGGAACGGGTTCGGAAGTGACTCCGTTTGCAGTAGTGACGGACGATCGCACGGGGCTTAAATATCCTTTAGCGGATTATGCGCTAACGCCTAATATGGCGATCGTCGATCCGGAATTGGTGCTGAATATGCCCAAAAAGCTAACGGCTTTCGGCGGGATTGACGCGCTGACTCACGCCCTGGAAGCTTACGTCTCCGTATGCGCTTCGGAGTTTACTAATGGGTTAGCATTAGAGGCGATTCGGCTGCTGTTTAAATACTTGCCTTCTGCCTACAAGAATGGTGCGAACGATCCGAAGGCGCGGGAAAAGGTGCATTATGCAGCAACGATCGCGGGGATGGCTTTTGCTAATGCCTTCCTGGGAGTTTGTCACTCGATGGCGCATAAATTGGGTTCTACATTCCACGTGCCGCATGGGTTGGCAAATGCGCTGATGATTTCTCACGTCATCCGCTATAATGCAACGGATATGCCGTTTAAGCAAGCGATTTTCCCGCAGTACAAGTATCCGAATGCCAAGTGGCGCTATGCACAAATAGCGGATTATTTGAGGCTGGGTGGCAACAATGAAGAGGAGAAGGTTGAGAAGCTGATTGAGGCGATCGAAACTCTCAAGGGCGAGTTAGATATTCCGCTGACGATTAAAGAAGCACTATCGGAAGATGATAAGGCTTTCTACGAACAAGTAGAAGAGATGGCAGAGCAAGCATTCGACGATCAATGTACGGGGGCAAATCCTCGCTATCCTTTAATTCAGGATTTGAAAGAATTGTTTGTTTTAGCATATCGTGGCTGTCGCGTGGAATCAGCTTTGTATCATACTGAGCCGCAGGAAGAATTACTCAAGGATAATGGCTCTAAGGTGTCCGAGGCATCGCTAATGTTGGCAAAATAGCGATAGTTTGATGCGATCGCCCCCAGGTTGAAACCTAATGGCTACGCGAAAAAAGCTCGTCTAGGCGGGCTTTTTTAATGACGATCGAGCATCGACTTCATCAGTTCGCAGGTAAGACGATCGCAAATTCAGTGCCTTGACCCAGGACGGAGTTGACTTCGATCGCGCCCCCATGTTTCTCTACCACAATCTGACGCGCGATCGCTAATCCCAATCCTGTACCTTTTGCCACTCGTTTAGGCGTAAATAGGTAATAAAAAATTCGGTTTTTCACTTCTTCTGACATTCCCGTTTAAATTTTGTTTAATTTTTTATCATCGGCAATTCCAATACAAACTCAGTCCCTTTTCCAGGGGTTGAATTGACACTAATTACCCCTCTATGTTTTTCTACGACGATTTGATGAGCGATCGCCAGCCCCAATCCCGTACCTTTGCCAACATCTTTAGTGGTAAATAGATAGTCGAAGATCCGGGCTTTCACCTCTTCTGTCATTCCTTTTCCGTTATCTGCGATCGCCACGTAAACGCGATCGCCCGCTGCTATTGTCTGAATCGTAATTTGATTGGGATGGGCTTTAATGTCCGCAAAACTCAGCCCTTGATTCGATTCTTCTAAGGCATCGATCGCATTAGCAATAATATTCATAAACACTTGATTTAATTGACCCGGAAAGCAATTAATTTCAGGAATTTTACCGTAATTGGTAATAACTTCAATCGCGGGACGAGTATCATTAGCTTTGAGGCGATGGCGTAAAATCAAGATGGTGCTATCAATTCCTTCATGGAGATTGAAGCTTTGTTTTTGGTCGCTATCGGCACGGGAGAAAGTGCGGAGACTCTTGCTGATGCTTGTGATGCGATCGCCCCCATCTTTCATGGCTCTGATTAACTTGGGTAAATCAGAGCGTAAATATTCCAGGTCAATTGTCTCTAATTCCTCTTCAATTTCAGTCCCAGGTTGAGGGAATTTATCGTTGTAGAGGTCAATCAGATCAAATAGGTCATTGACGGAATCTTGGACAGCACCAACGTTGCCAATAATGCAGCCGACGGGATTGTTGATTTCGTGGGCAACTCCGGCAACTAAATTTCCCAAAGCTGACATTTTTTCACTTTGGACAATTTGGATCTGGGCTTGCTGTAACGAGTTTAAGGCATTTTCTAAGGCAAGGGATTTCTGCTGTAAGGCAATTTCTGCAACTTTGCGATCGCTAATATCCAAGAATAATCCATCCCAAACCATAGACCCATCGGCAAGTTTTTGGATTCGAGATTCCCCATGAATCCACTTAATAATTCCTGATGGGGTGACAATTCGCCCTGACCATTGCCAGGAAGATAGGGTTTGAATAGTGTGAGTTTGGGACTGTTGATAACTTGCGATGTCGTCTGGATGCACCATATTGTCGAAAAACTGCCAATTGGACATGGCTTGCTCAGGGGTAATTTCGAGCAAGCTGTAACAGTCGGCACTAATATAGCTCAACGATATGACCGCATCGGGAATTATGCGATATTGATAAACAACACCGGGAACATTATCTACAAGTTTCTCAAACCGAGAGTTACTGGCGCTCAATTCGGCTAATGACTGCTCTAGCTGTTGAGCATAGTTCTGCGATCGCTCATAAAGTTGGGCATTTTCTAGGGAAATGGCAGCTTGAGCGCATAGCAAATTGAGCAGTTCCACGCGATCGCTCGTAAACGCCCCCGTCGCTAAATTATTTTCTAGATATAAAATGCCCATCAACTTACCCTGATGCAAAATCGGGCTGCACAAGATACTCTTCGGCTGCTGACGAATGATATAGGCGTCATTGGCTAAAGTCGGATCGGCACTCGCATCCAGCAGCACAACAGTCTGCCTGTTGTGCTTCACTTTGTAAATCAGCTTCAGGGGAATGTCCTGGCTCTCCTCAACAGGAAGGCGTTGCAACACTACTGGCTCCGTCCCCACGGCCATTGACCCTTCGATCGACAGGCGTTCACCTTTGGTGTCGCGTAGCGAATCGTCTCGCAAGATCATTAACACACACTTATCTGCTCCCGCATTTTCAATGACGATATGCAGCAATGTCGAGAGCAGTTTTTCGAGTTCGATTTCGCCAGAAAGGGTTTGGGAAGCTTTGAGAATTGCAGCTAAATCCAGAGAATTTGAGACGCTGCTGGAGGAGGAATAAGTGGAGGTGACAGTTCCTAATGTGAAGAGAGTTTCGTGGGTTGAGAGCCTAGAACGGGTTTGCTGGAGAATAGGAGCAAGCAGTTGGGGATAGCGTGTTTCCAAGTCGGCAGCCTTGGCTTTAGCTCCCCAGCGGCTATAGCTATAGTAGGCTTCAATCATGTATGACTGAGCGATGCGCTCTTTGCCCCACTCCAGGTAAAACTTTGCTGCCAGTTCATTGGCGATCGCTTCTTCTTGGATGTATTCGTTTTCTTTGGCTCCAGAAATCGCGCGATCGTACCAATCTCCTGCTTCATAATTCTTGCCTAAAATCCGACATTTTTCTGCCTCCACTAAGTCAACTTTATGTTTAAAATTCATGGGTGCATGGTACGCCCAATGCTGCATTCTGGTCTGATTTATAGTAAGTTGCTCAAGCAATTGCTGTTGTTGGTTGGCTTCTGCATAGGGATACATATCTAGGCTTGCTAGAGACTGATAAAAAATACGTTGGGCACTAATGAATAATCCCGACACATTTGGCTCATAAGGTTCTGCTGCTTGTAAATTTGCGAGCGCTTGTTCCGGCTGATTAAAAAAATAATGAAGTATTGCTTTAATCAGATAAACATAAAACAGAGATGTACCATTTTGTTGTTCCAGCAGCACGGGCATCATCTCCGACTCATTGAATGCCGATCCTATTAGTAACAAATAATTCTCTGCCTGACCCAGCAAATTCAGAATTCCTTGTCTGCCAATCTGAGCAAAAATACTATGGTAACTTAGTTTTTGTTTTTGAAACTCATCAATATAATCACGATGTTTCCGAGCGACAGTTTCAAGATATTCACCCACGAATAAACTGTGGCTACAATAGTTGAGAATAGCATAGCCTCCAGGCACAATTTCTCCAGATTCTAAACCACTGGAATAAGCTAAAAGCAGAGGTTTGAGGGTTTCTCGAACGGATTCTTTCCACAGCCTGATATGGCCATTAAATGCAGCCCAGACATGGGCCTTAAATTTTAGAGATTGCAGTTTTTCCAAGAGTCTCAAAGACAATTGACCGTAACGGTATCCTGAATCAATGTCATTTAGCACCCCACATAAAAGTATCCCATAGCCAGCATAGGCGCTTGCCGCTAGCGGCGAATTCCCGTGTCTAATACAGAGATTCACCATTGTCAACGCGAAGGGTGCCAGCAGCTGCGGATATACGACACACGCGGTATCAGAGATCCTGTGCAAAATCCTCAGAGCAGCAAGTTTCTCTGGATCGGTCATGTCAGGTAGGTTGATTAACGCCTCAATCTCCTGAAGTTGGGGCGGTTCTTCCTCTAAGCTCACCCCCAATCTCTCCATAACTGAAAGTCCTAGCTCTAGGGCAGCCTGCATCTGAACTTGGGCAATGTAAACTTCAACTTTCAGGATATAGGCTTTGGTTTGGTCTAGCAGAGTTTTAGCTTGAGTCAATATAAGTTCTAATTGTGTCTGGCTGCGAGCGAAGTTACCATTAAAATATTCTGCTTCCGCCCCTTCTAAATAGAGTGCTAAGGTTAGTTGATAATCAATTTGCCAGCTATCAGGTGTTAGCTGTTCGAGTCCGACAGTTAAATAACGCAATGCGGCGTTATAAGCGGTGGAAACTTTTGCTTTGTGTCCAGCGAGTAAGTTTAATTGAGCTAATTCATATCGCTGGTGCGGCTGAGTAATTACGTTCAATCCGTTATTTAATTGATTAACAATCTCAAAAATATGTTTTTCTCGTTCGGCTTCGGGGATATTTTTCAATAGCCGTTGTCCGATTTTCCAATGCGTTGCGTGTTTTCGATCGTCAGGAATCAACGAATAGGCGGCTTGCTGAACGCGATCGTGCAAAAATCGATAAGTGGGATTACCTGAAGCCTTGAATACTTCCTCACAATCTGAACTATCAGATTGGGTAAAAAATTTATAGATTCTGGTAGTAGGAATCACCAAACCTTCATGCAATGCTTTCCATAAAGCCGTCGCCGTAATTACCGGCGATTTCTCACTGACAATTGCTAAGGTATTCAAATCAAACTGTGCCCCAATACAAGCCGCGAATTTGAGAACATCTTGAGTCTCTGTCGGCAATTTCTGCAACTGCTGCGCCATAAACTCAACTACATCATCGGTGAGCGCTGCCTCTCGAACTTTGCTAATATCGCACTGCCAATGTCCTGCTTTAATATCAAAACTAATCAATTCATCCTGATGCAATGCCTTGAGAAACTGCGTCGCAAAAAACGGGTTTCCTTGGGTTTTGCGATCCACTAATTCCGTCAGCGGTTGTGCCAATTCAGAAGAACAAGTCAGCGTAGCCGCTACCAATTGATTCAAACTGGTTCGAGCGAGCGGTGCTAATACAATCCTATGGCGAATTGCTCCTGCCTTACTGACTTCATCTAGAGTCAACATTAGCGGATGACCTGGTGAAACTTCATTGTCCCGGTATGCCCCAATCATCAGTAGATAACTAGATTGCGACTCACCGACGAGCAACTGTATCAACTTCAGCGATGCCGAATCTACCCACTGCAAGTCATCCAAAAACATCACCAAGGGATGCTCTTTTGTGGTGAAGACAGCAATGAATTTGTGGAAGAGCAAATTAAACAGATTTTGAGCAGCAATCCCCGACAATTCTGGGGCTGGTGGTTGTTGTCCAATAATCCGTTCTAGTTCGGGAATGACTTCAATAATGACTTGTCCGCTGTCACCGATCGCTTCTAGAATTTTGGTTTTCCATTCTTTGAGTTGGGCATCACTTTCAGCCAGTAATTGTCCCATTAAATCGCGGAATGCCTGGACAAAGGCAGAGAAGGGAATGTTGCGGTTAAACTGGTCGAATTTGCCTTTGATGAAATAGCCCCGTTGCCGGACAATTGGTTTATGCACTTCGTTGACAACAGCGGTTTTACCAATACCGGAAAAACCCGCAACCAGCATTAATTCGGATCTGCCATTCGCCACGCGATCGAATGCGCTCAGCAGAGTCTGTACTTCCGTTTCTCGACCGTAGAGTTTTTCGGGGATGAGAAAGCGATCGCACAAATCTCGCTGACCCAATTCAAACAATTCAATGCTTCCGGTTTCTTTCCACTGATGCAAACACCGTTCTAAGTCATGCTTCAATCCCAAAGCACTCTGATAGCGCTCTTCCGCATTCTTGGCCATCAGCTTCATCACCATATCCGAAACCACCGGCGGAATTTCTTCGTTGTTGATTGAAGGAGGGTGTTTGGCAATATGACAGTGAACCAACTCCATCGGGTCGTCACACCCAAACGGCAGTTCGCCCGTCAGCAGTTCATACAAAGTAACTCCCAAAGAATAAAAGTCCGTGCGGTAGTCTATCCCTCTGTTCATTCGTCCGGTTTGTTCGGGAGAAATATAGGCGAGGGTTCCCTCTAAAACGTTGGGATTTTGGATTTCTTGGGTTTCTCTCGGCAGTAGAGATGCGATGCTAAAGTCGATCAGTTTGACTTGTTTAGTTTCGGGATGAATTAGGACGTTAGCTGGCTTAATATCTTTGTGATTGACTCGGTTTCGGTAGAGTCCGTTGAGAATGTCGGTTATTTGAATGGCGATCGCCAAGACTTCTGTGAGAGTCAGCGATCGGTCTTGGGTGTACTCTCGTAGGGAAATACCGCCAAAATCCTCCATCACTAGGGCATAACTGTTGCGGTAGGATTCTAGAGTGTAGGCTTCAACGACTCCCGGCAGGTGAAGATTCTTAGCAATGGTATATTGGTTGCGGAATTGCAGCAGTTCGCTGAAGCTGGGATAGTCTCGATTCAGCAGTTTGATGACCACCGGATGCTGGTCTGTTTCTCGGATGGCTCGATAAACTAGGGTTCTCGAACCGCAGTAAAGTTGCTCGATCGGACGATATCCGGCAATTACGCTTGTTAAATCTACATCTGCATTCATCTGCTTATCCTATCTTTGACATTAGCCTGTATAAATTAATATGCCCCTCGATTGCTGAAATATTGCTAAAGTCTAACGATGAGAGAACATTGGCCTCACGCTCATCCTTTTACAGGCAACTTAATTGTAAATTCAGTGCCTTAACCCAGTCGCCAATGCTCTTATACCTACACTATGCGATCGCCCACCACCTCCATACAACCTGTGTCCGTCACCGAGTTAAAATAGTTGAGATGCTTTCAGAACTAGGCAGAGGCAAACTGAGGTGACTAGCAACAGGGCAACTCAGAACAATCAAAATCGCCAGTTTTCAACTAGAATACCCCTAAGTTCTAGTTATTACGGCCTGCTAGGGCTGCATCCTTCTGCATCCTCAGTGGAAATCCGCCGATCTTATCGGGAATTGAGTAAGCGCTATCATCCAGATACAACAGAACTGCCACAAGCGATCGCCACAACCAAATTCCTACAACTCAACGAAGCCTACGCCACCCTCAGCAACCCAGAGCGACGCCTAATCTACGATAATAGAATCGGCTATTCACGCATCCCCGTGATTGGGTCACCGCCAAACCTCGATCGTCCCGTTTCCCACAAAGGATACGAATCTTCCTCAGCTTACCTCGATCCTACAGACAGACCGCTTTCCGCCGGGGAAATATTTGCACTTTTTATGCTGCTACTTACCTTTGTCGGATGTTTGCTAATTGCGATCGCGATCGGCTTAACCCGTCCAGAAACAGTCTTCCAACCCTTAGCACTGCAAAATGAAGTTTCACAGCAGCAGGTCACCACAACTGCCACAACCGAGCCATCAATAGCATCTGTGACCACCGCGACACCCACTGCCAACCCACTTCCCCAAATACAGCAGTCACAATAATTAATAAGTAACTTAATAGTTTTTCATCCTTAATCCTCGATCATGGCGATACCTCCTGCTGATACCCCTTTGTATAACCACCCCCTCCCACAAATTGAGCAGTGGCTCAAAAACCAGGGATGCGAACAAGACCGCAACGAACTCCATTGCTGGCGAGTCGATCGAGCGACTTGGAAAGCCGAACTGTGGCTAGATATAGATCAAATCACAGTACGTTATGTACAGGCTGGTGAAAACGGTAAAGACATTCAACGCTCCTTCAAATACTCTCTAACTCGCCAGGATATCGAAGAAGCAGTTTTTGCTGGCCCCTAATTCGATTTTGGATTTTAGATTTTAGATTTTAGATTTTAGATTGAAAATCCAAAATCCAAAATCCAAAATCCAAAATTGTTACACTTTTCCAAAACGACGATCGCGTTTCTGATAATCGCACAAAGCCTGATGAAACTCCGCTCGGTCAAAATCAGGCCATAGCGTTTCAGTAATATAAATTTCTGCATAAGCCATTTGCCAGAGCAGAAAATTGCTAATTCGCATTTCCCCACTCGTGCGGATCAATAAATCCGGGTCGCAAATACCTGAAGTATAAAGGTGACGTTCAAATAAAGCTTCATCAATTTGTTCCGGTTGCAAAAGACCTTGCTGCACCTGAGATGCGATCGCACGAGCTGCCTGCAAAATTTCTTGGCGTCCCCCGTAGTTCGTCGCTACAGTAAACTTTATACCCTGGTTTTGCTTAGTCTCATCCATCGATCGCTCAATGGAAGCTTGGAGCGGGAGCGGCAAAGCATTCAAATTCCCCACAAACCGGATTTGAACATTCTCCTCCATCATCTCCCGCAGTTCCTGCCGCAACACCCTTTCAAACAAAGTCATCAAAAAATCGACTTCCTCCAAAGGGCGTCCCCAGTTCTCCGTAGAAAAAGCATAAGCAGTCAGCGCTTCCACACCCCAATCCCTACAACAGCGCAGAAGATCCTTAAGCGCATCAACTCCCCGGCGATGGCCCATAATCCGGGGTAGCCCTTGTCGCTTAGCCCACCGACCATTTCCATCCATAATCACTGCCACGTGCCTGGGCAGTCGTTCTCGCACTAAATCAGCAGGCAGTTCTTGTAACAGAGTTTGCGCTTGAGTCATTTTTTTTCTCGACAAGCCCATGATGGCAGACGGAGTAAACGCGAGACCAGCTGAGCCCTTGAACCAATCTTGCGGCCTAAACTCCAGAGATTCGGAGCCACAACCCGCTCATCGCTTGATGGCGAGAATCGTGCCTCCAACAGTTCCTTCAGTTTACTGCTGGTCAACGGTCTATTTAGAGTTCCCTTTTCGGCTAGGGAAATAGAGCCCGTTTCCTCAGATACAACAATACACAAACAATTTTCGACTCGCTCAGTAATTCCCATTGCCGCTCGGTGACGAGTACCCAGCTGCCGCGAAGCCGTGCGTTCGGAAAGAGGCAGAATCACTCCAGCCGCCATAATACGAGAACCACCAATCAAAACCGCCCCATCGTGCAATAGAGTAGTCGTCTGGAAAATCGTCTGCAATAGTTCCTTAGACACTTCCGCATCCAGTTTCACACCCAGTACCGAAAAATCCCGGTCATCGATCGGACTGCTAGTTTCCATCACAATTAAAGCACCGATGCGATTTTGCGAAAGTTCTTTAACCGCATCCACAATCTCATCGATTACGCTGTCTGGCTGGGCCGTAGTTCGACGGTCGGAGTGAAACAGCTGCATAAATTCACCCCGCCCCAACTGTTCCAGAAATCGGCGAAATTCCGACTGGAAAATCACCGCCATAGCCACAGCAGAGCCCACCACCAGCTTTTCGAGGACAAAATTCAACAGCGTCAGCTTCAGACTGTTACTCACAGCCGTCGCCAGCATTAAGACAATAAATCCCCTTACAACCCAAAGGGTGCGTCGCTCACCAATGATGACAAGCACCATATAAGTGAGAGCTAGAACCAAACCTACATCAAGGGATTGAGTCCAGTTTAGGTTTGTCAGTAGCCGCCCAAGCGCATCTCCCATTAGATCTGGTAATCGTTGGTGGTTAGTGGTTAGTGCGTAGTTAGTAGTTAGTGGTGACCGCCAACTAACCACTAACTACTAAGCTGCTACGCATCTAATTTCACAGTCAGTTTTTCTGAGCTTCTTGTGGGATGGGCATCCTGCCCGTCCTTGTATTCGATTTAGATGCTTAATAGCTTATCAACTATTTAGTTTGAGTCGTTCTGGAAGGCGATCCTGCCGCACCAAGTCTTGATAAGTTTCTCGCTGCAAGATAACTTTGGCTTCCCCATCTTTAACTAAAACCGCCGCCGGTCGGGGCACCCGATTGTAGTTAGAGGCCATACTGTAATTGTAAGCACCAGTACTCATGACTACTAGGATGTCTCCCGGATCGGTTTGAGGTAGTTGGATATCTTTAATCAGAATGTCTCCCGATTCACAGTGTAACCCCGCAATCGTGACTGTTTCCGTTAAAGGAGCCGACATCCGATTTGCCACCACAGCTCGATAAACTGATTGGTAGGTAATCGGACGAGGATTGTCAGACATACCACCATCAACCGCCAGGTAAGTCCGTATTTCCGGAACTTCTTTACGACTGCCGAGGGTGTAAGCTGTGACACAAGTAGGCCCGACTAAAGACCGACCCGGTTCGCACATCAGCGTAGGCAAAGGTACTTGCTGAGTTTGGCAAGCTGCTGCAACGGATTCGCTGACTGTTTTTACCCACTCTTCAATACTCGGCGGATCGTCTGTTTCCGTGTAGCGAATGCCTAAGCCGCCACCAATATTTAAGCGCGTCACTGGCAATCCGAAAGAAGATGCTTTATCCAGCCACTGTACCATTACCCCAGCCAAATCCCGATGGGGTTGCAACTCGAAGATTTGAGAGCCAATATGAGCGTGCAGTCCCACACAATGAAGCGAAGTAGTTTGACTGACAAAGGCAAACACTTCCTCGACTTGGTTGGGATCGAACCCAAATTTGCTGTCTAAGTGACCTGTACGAATGTATTCGTGGGTGTGACATTCAATGCCGGGGGTAAGCCGCAGCATGATTTTAATCGGGTTTGGGGAAGAATCCCTGCCTCCCCCCAGCAAAGCCAAAGTTTTTAGCTCTAGCCAGTTATCGACTACGATCGTGCAGCCCGATTCTACGGCAAACTCAAGTTCGGCGCGGGATTTATTGTTGCCGTGGAAATAAAGCAATTCACGGTTGACACCTGCTTGTATGGCAGTGTATAATTCACCGCCAGATACTACTTCTACGCCCAAGCCTTCACTTGCTGCGATCGCACAAATAGCAAGGCAATTCCAAGCCTTAGAAGCATAGACCGCCACAGAAGTGCCGGGATAGTAGCGCTTAAAGGCATCCCGGTACTGCGAGCAAGCTGTCCTCAGTGTTTCTTCATCCAAAATATACAAGGGCGATCCGAATTGCCGCACCAGATCGGTCACATCGCAACCGCCAATTTCTAGGCAATCTTGGCTGTTAACCCTGGCTGTGAGCGGTAAAAGTTGCTGGTTAGGCGATCGATTTTCTGATGTATCGGTGGTAGATGGCAAATACTGACTGCCAGAATTGCGAACCCCTACCGAGTGAGTTGATACCATAATGTGGGAACGATCCAACGTTAAAATGACAGGCGTGAGTGCGTCTCGTTAATCAGTTTACAATTGAGCGCTATTAACTTTTTAAATCTAAAACCCCTGACACCAGAACTACTACCAGCAGTAGTAGAACTCGATCGAGAGTGTTTTGGTGGACTTTGGACTCTGGAAAGTTATCAACGAGAGTTAGATAGTCCAAACAGCGATATCCTGATTCTTCTCAAAGAAGAGAATGGCGAAGAATCTCTCTCTCCAGATCCTTCTCATACCCCAATCTTGGGATTAGGATGCTTATGGGCGATTTTAGATGAAGCTCACATCACCATTCTGGCCGTTCATCCCCACAATCGCGCTCAAGGCTTGGGGATGGCACTGCTAACAGCGTTGCTATCCTCCGCTAAGCAACGCGGGTTGGAACGAGCAACCCTGGAAGTAAGCGCCTCTAACGAAACCGCACTATCTCTTTACCAAAAGTTTGGCTTTCGGATCGCAGGACGGCGGCGGGGTTATTACCAGGATACGGGTGAAGATGCCCTGATTCTCTGGCTTAGCGGTATCGGACATCCAGAATTTGACAAAACTTTAGCAGACTGGGATCGGCAAGTTCGCACTCGCCTAGCTTCATCCGGCTGGAATTTATACTCAACGAAATTAAAAATGAAAAAATAACAGAGGAAAAATCAAAAAGATAATTTCACAGGCACTGAATTACCACTTAGATCCCTAAATCTAAAATATAAGTTCCCTCATCGGCTATCCGTACCAATTCTCTACTCCAAGAGTATGACAGCCGAACAGATTGCCTATGCTAGAATCATGCTTACCGGAACTCAGCAGGTGATGGAAAGCCGCCATGTTTGAACGCTTTACAGAAAAAGCAATTAAAGTGATCATGCTGGCCCAGGAAGAAGCACGTCGCCTGGGGCACAACTTTGTAGGTACAGAGCAGATCTTATTAGGTCTGATTGGAGAAGGGACCGGCGTCGCCGCCAAGGTACTCAAATCAATGGGCGTCAATCTCAAAGACGCTCGGATTGAGGTAGAAAAAATTATTGGTCGGGGTTCTGGATTCGTTGCTGTCGAAATTCCGTTTACTCCACGGGCAAAGCGCGTTCTGGAGTTATCCCTAGAAGAAGCTCGTCAACTAGGGCATAACTACATCGGCACGGAACACCTGCTTTTGGGCCTAATCCGGGAAGGGGAAGGCGTGGCAGCAAGAGTACTGGAAAATCTAGGCGTTGACCTCTCCAAAGTCCGCACGCAAGTGATTCGGATGCTGGGCGAAAATACCGAAGTTACCCCAGGTGCAAGTCAAGGCCGCACGAAGACACCAACTCTTGATGAATTTGGGTCAAATTTGACCGTGATGGCCACCGAGGGCAAGCTCGATCCCGTAGTGGGTCGTCAGCGGGAAATCGAACGGGTGATCCAAATTTTGGGTCGCCGCACTAAGAACAACCCCGTGTTAATTGGGGAACCGGGTGTCGGGAAAACAGCGATCGCAGAAGGCTTAGCACAACGCATTGCCAACAACGATGTACCCGACATTTTGGAAGACAAGCGCGTCGTCACTCTGGATATTGGTTTGCTAGTAGCAGGCACCAAATATCGGGGTGAATTTGAAGAACGCCTCAAGAAAATCATGGACGAAATCCGCTCTGCGGGTAACGTCGTCCTCGTAATTGATGAAGTGCATACCCTGATCGGTGCTGGTGCAGCGGAAGGTGCGATCGATGCAGCCAACATCCTCAAACCTGCACTAGCTAGAGGCGAACTCCAGTGCATCGGTGCAACAACACTGGATGAATACCGCAAGCACATCGAACGGGATGCCGCATTGGAACGCCGCTTCCAGCCGGTGATGGTGGGCGAACCAACAGTAGTAGAAACTATAGAAATTCTCTACGGCTTGCGCGAACGCTACGAACAGCACCACAAGCTGAAAATTTCTGACGAAGCTTTGGAAGCGGCAGCAAAACTATCCCATCGCTATATCTCCGATCGCTATCTGCCAGATAAAGCAATCGACTTAGTTGATGAAGCTGGATCGCGGGTGCGTCTGATTAATTCCCAATTGCCACCAGCAGCAAAAGAACTCGACAAAGAACTGCGTCGGGTACTTAAAGAAAAAGACGATGCGGTCAGGTCGCAAGACTTCGATCGAGCTGGAGAACTGCGCGATCGCGAAATGGAAATTAAATCCCAAATCCGCGCTATTTCCCAAAACAAGAAGACTGACTCCTCCGACAAAGATGTCTTACCAGTTGTCACCGAAGAAGATATCGCCCACATCGTAGCTTCCTGGACAGGCGTTCCAGTCAACAAGCTGACAGAATCCGAATCCGAAAAGCTCCTGCACATGGAAGACACCCTCCATCAGCGGCTCATCGGTCAAGAAGAGGCGGTGACAGCAGTATCTCGCGCCATTCGTCGCGCCAGAGTCGGTTTGAAAAACCCCAACCGCCCGATCGCCAGCTTTGTATTCTCTGGCCCCACGGGAGTCGGTAAGACAGAACTCGCTAAATCATTAGCATCCTACTTCTTCGGTTCCGAAGAAGCCATGATTCGGTTAGATATGTCCGAATACATGGAACGTCACACCGTCTCCAAGCTGATCGGTTCTCCTCCGGGGTACGTCGGTTACAACGAAGGCGGTCAGCTCACAGAAGCCGTGCGGCGTCGTCCATACACCGTGGTGCTATTCGACGAAATCGAAAAAGCCCACCCCGATGTGTTCAATATGCTGCTGCAAATCTTGGAAGATGGTCGTCTGACCGACGCCAAGGGACGCACCGTAGACTTCAAGAACACATTGCTGATCATGACTTCCAACATCGGCTCGAAGGTAATTGAGAAAGGCGGTAGCCAACTCGGCTTCTTTGATGCAGGATCGGAAACCCAAGCGGAAGCACAGTACATTCGGATTCGGACTCTGGTCAACGAAGAACTCAAGCAGTACTTCCGCCCAGAATTCCTCAATCGGCTCGACGAAATTATCGTCTTCCGCCAGCTCGACAACGAGGAGATCAAGAAAATCTGCGACATTCTGCTCAAGGAAGTCTTTAATCGCCTGATGGAACAGGGAATCACCCTGGAAGTCACGGAAGCCTTCAAAGATCGCTTGGTCACAGAAGGTTACAACCCCAGCTACGGGGCGAGACCGCTGCGTCGAGCCATTATGCGTCTCCTGGAAGACAGCCTAGCCGAGGAAATCCTTTCCGGACGGGTTCAAACGGGAGACACTGCCATAGTGGATGTGGACGATCAGGGTAAGGTTAGGGTGTTACAGGGCGAGAAAAAAGCACTGACTCCTAGCGCTGTTGAAAAGTAATTAGTTTTGCATTAACGAGACTTTAATGTAAAACCAAAACTTCTTAAATGAAAAACGGTAGAACTCAGTTCTACCGTTTTTCGCTTAATTCAATATACGCTAAACTGTAACCATGCAGCCCTTCCTAACCACTCAACCCGCCATCGCCCATCCAGCCTATGATGATTTCATGGCGATGTTGGTGCGGTTGTATCCTCAACGTCTGGGTGAAATTATCGATCGGCATTTGGCGTTCTCGTCAGCAATGAACCTTTCTGAAAAGCTGCAACTGGTCGATCCGCTAAAAAGCTGGTTAGATAGCTTTCGACCGCTTTCCCCCACTGTTGTTGCCGAACTGAAAAAACTCTACGACATTCGCGTTCACGTATCACTCCAATGCGATCGAGGGGAATACCTTGACACAGCGTGAAACTGAATTAGTCCTAGAAACCGGAATCACCATTGGTGGAAAAACCCTGCGAGAACACCTGGAAGCGATCGGACATCGGGATGCCATCAACTACATTGAAACCCTAATGCAATCGGACACTCTCATCGGTGAATGGGAGATTAAACAGATTCACACACACTCATTCTAAGAGCGAATCATAGCAACTGCCAGCGACAGCCGAGGTCGAGGACTACCCTTCTATGAAGAGATGCTAGCGGTTTTGCAGCAGCATTCTGAAGATAGAAGTTTAGACTAAACGCGCCTTAAAGCTCGGTTAGTCTAAACTACAGTTAGATGAATTCCGTGAAAAATAACAATTATCACAATTATGAAATTTAATCTTAGCTCAGTACTGCGTTACAGAATTGACGAACCCAGCACTTTAGTGTTAAATATCCAAGTTGTTAACAACGACCATCAAAGGATTTGCACCGAACAGCTACAATTAGACCCTGAAGTAAAGTTTGACGAATATACTGCACCTTCAAGTTTAACTCGATATATACGGATCGACGCACCGACGGGCAAATTGGAAGTAAAGTATGAAGCGACGGTGGAATTGGTGCATTTTTACGCCGAGCCCAACACCATTGCTGAAGTAGCGATCGCAGATTTACCGATGGAGACGCTACAGTATCTTTACCCCAGTCGCTACTGTGAGTCGGATCGAGCGATCGGTTTGGTGCAGAGTGAATTTGGGCAGTTACAACCTGGTTATTCCAAGGTTACTGCTATTTGCAACTGGATTTATAACAAAGTCACTTATTTATCTGGTAGTACCAATTCTCAGACTTCAGCTTATGATACAGCAACGCAACGGGCGGGTGTTTGTCGGGATTTTGCCCATCTAGGCATTACTTTCTGTCGTGCTTTGAATATTCCCGCACGCTTTGTTAGCGCCTACGCTTACGGTCTGAATCCGCCGGATTTTCACGCTTGTTTTGAGGCTTATCTGGGCGATCGCTGGTATCTGTTTGATGCTACCCGCTTGGTGCCTTTAAACAGTATAATCCGAATCGGTACGGGTCGCGATGCGGCAGATGTTTCTTTTGGGACTTTATTTGGAGCGGTGCAAATGGAGGAGATGAAACTTTTTGTGGCACCAGTCTCGGAAGCGGGAGAGATGGAGAGGTCTGATTGTACAGGTATGGCGATCGCTATTTCGTAAAGTGCTATTTCACCGGAATGTCTGTGGGGCGGGCTTCTTTATTAAACCCGACCCCACTTTTAGTGGAAATAAGCTATATCGTTTCCGGTTGAATCTCATTCCCGATCAAATATTCTAAGCAACAATATTTAGTGTGACAGATCCCATCACCAAATCAAAGATTATAGCGTGGGCTTTTGGCCTTGCACCTTCCAGTTGACTGACAAACACCCTGACATTCTCTGGCATCAAGCAGACTACTCAGTCAGTTACGTGACTGACAACTCATCTGTTTGGTAGCTATTAATTCGCGAGACTCTTGCTTAACATAGCCGGACATGGCTGCTTGCTGCAACGTCAAAAAGGCATTCAAGTCTTCTAAATCGTACTTGCTGCCCAGAAGCTGTCGCAATTGATTTTCGGCTTCAACGGTTAGATAACCAGTTGCTATAGCTTGTTGTACCACATCCCGAATCAGAATCATATAACTTTTCTCAACTCGCTGACTGACAAGAGTAAGTATGAGACTTTTCGGTAGACAGCCTATTGACGCGACTCTCTGCGATCCTGTGATGTTTTTTTGACTAGCCCGTGACAACTGATATAAGTCTTAGGTGATCGATCGAGGTATCGGCTGTGACGCCGATCGTCTGACGCCTCTTCCGGAAGAATGATATTGACTCTGGGCATTTACAAGCCGATCGCTCCTGCGATTGTGAGAAACTAATTTAGGACTTACGCAGCGAGTACAACCAATCAGCGGTAAGTCCTGTATTTGTTCTCCTCCTTGATACCTTCTATGGACTATAACGAAAAGAATTTGGCAGGGTTTCCTCTCTGGTTGCGGGTATGGCGTCAAGTCAGGGAAAATCTCCTAATCCTGGTCATCGCCCTTACCTTGGCTCTTTTGCTGCGGACTTTTGTGGCAGAACCCCGCTACATTCCCTCTGATTCTATGCTGCCGACCTTACAAGTGGGCGATCGCTTGATAGTCGAGAAGGTTAGTTACCATTTTCGCCCCCCCACAACGGGCGATATAGTTGTCTTCGATCCGCCGCCACAGCTGCAAATTCAGGGATATGCTAAAGATCAGGCATTTATCAAACGGGTAATCGGCGAACCGGGCCAACTCGTGAGCATTACCGATGGCAAAGTCTATCTCGATCGCAAACCTCTACAGGAAAGCTACATTGCCGAACCTCCCGCCTATAAGTGGGGGCCACAGGCCGTTCCGTCAGGCCAACTTTTTGTGATGGGAGACAATCGGAACAACAGCAATGATTCCCATATGTGGGGCTTTTTACCGAAACAAAACATCATTGGTCGTGCTTGCTTTCGGTTTTGGCCGCTCGATCGCATTGGTCTTCTAAAATAGTTTTGAATTTTGAATTTTGAGTTAAAGAAGTTAGTTAATTCAAAATTAAAAACTCTAAGAGAAGCGCAAGTAGTGCATCAGCTGGCCGATCGTGTCTGCCGAAAGAGATAATCTTAGTTGAAAATCCGCCAAATCTCGGTAATTACCGCCATTCTCGCGATTTTGTACGATCGAGTCTGCCAGAAAAGAATCGATCGCCGGAATTTTACTCAGCATTTCCATTGAGGCTGTGTTCGGGTTAATCTGCTGGGGGGTAAAGACGCTTTCCGGGTCGTAGTAACAAAATCTGAGTACCGGCGCAAGGGGTTTGAGTCGCTCAAGAGGCCAGCTGAGCGCGGCTGCAACGTCCTCCAGACAATGAAACTCTACCCCAGACCGAGACAGAGAAACAAGCGATCGGGCCTGATGAATTGACAATCCGGGCAATCTCAGCCAATCATCTACAGTCGCCCGATGCGGGTCAATTTTGATCCCCAACGAGGCTGCGATCGCAATTTCCTCAACTGATTGCAGCCGATAGTACGGGTCATTGAGAATTCGCGCCCGGATTGACTGCTGCTGAGGATTTACCGACGTTTTGGGCAACGTCTTTCCAAGCTGCTTTTGTACCGAGATTAGCCAGTTACTAATTCCCATATTTAAACCATTTAGTCAAGTAGCTTGCGGCGTTTTTGCTCGAATTCGTACTCAGAAATCAACCCCTCTTGGCGCAACTGTTCCAGTTGGCGCAAAGCCTCTGCCATCGCCGCCACCTGGGAGGGGTCAACAGAGGATTGTACCGTCACTGGCGAATTTAGATTGAAATTGCGATCGAATTGATCTGGATCTTGGACTAAATACCAAAACCCTTCAATAGCGCTAGCCACATGGGGAATGGGTGTCCACGATAGCAGCAAATACAGAATACCCCACACCGGCTGTCCCAAATAAAACTTGTGGAGTCCCGAAAGAGGTATAACTGCCCCACTAAAAGCCAAAATCGCCGCCACTCTTCGACCTTTCGGCTTACTCAACATGGTGTCGCCTCTATAACCTGCCGTCTTCTTATATAATATTAATCTCTGCTGCCCGACGAGTGGCGCGATCGATTACGAGTGGGGGAACCAGATGAGCAAGCGAACGCATTACCGAAGCAAATTTTTTGAAAGATAATAGCAGACTGGACTAGAATTGTACCAGATACAACTGTATTCCCTCTGAATGCAAACCTTCGATTGAATGGAAGCGCAATGGGATTTTTTGACTCTGAGATTGTTCAGCAAGAACTCAAGCAATTGGCTGAGGATTATCAATCCCTCATCCAAATAGGCAATAACTACGGCAAATTTGACCGCGAAGGCAAAAAGCTGTTCATCGAGCAATGGGAAGCCATTATGGAGCGCTACCGTATTTTTATGAAGCGCTTTGAGCTTTCTGAGGATTTTATGGCTCAAATGACAATACAGCAACTTAGAACTCAGCTGGGTCAATTTGGCATTACGCCTCAGCAAATGTTTGACCAAATGAGTTTAACCCTAGAGAGGATGAAGGCTGAATTGGAAAAGCAGCCCTAGCCGATTTTAGATTTTAGATTCCAGGTTTTAGATGATGAGGCTAGTTAGTTTCTGAAAAATTTTGGCTTCTCACCAGCTTCCCCAATCTAAAATCCTTGCATCCAAAATCTAAAATTGGTTACCGACGAGGGCGCTTAAATTGCGAAGCTGATGGGAAGTATTCCACTGGTACGCCATCTAAGGCTTTTACCATAAAATTGCGCCAAATTGGTGCTGCATACTGACCGCCTGTCACACCAGAGGCTAAACGTCTGTTATCATCTCTACCTATCCAAATCGCGACAGACAGTTGCGGTACATAACCGACAAACCAAACATCTTTTTCTGAAGACGTTGTCCCCGTTTTGCCAGCGGCTGGACGACCTATCTGAGCCGCTTTCCCAGTTCCGCTAGTAACCGCAGATTGCAGCACGCTAGTGATGGAAGCAGCCGCCCAAGCATCGAGAACCAGTTTGGGTTTGGGCGTATTATCTAGCAAAACGTTGCCGCTAGAATCAGTTACTTGAACAATCAACGTAGTATCTGACTGCCAACCCATACTACCGAAGGTAGCATAAGCGCTTGCCATTTCCATAGGAGAAAGACCGCTAGCACCCAGCGGTAAAGAAATCACTGGTTCCATCGGACTTTTAATCCCAAGAGTCCGGCAAATTTCAATAACTTTATCCAAACCCACAGCGCGTCCCATCTTCACAGCCGGAACGTTGCGCGATACTTGAAGGGCCGATCGAATACTCATGGCACCGCCAAAAGTATTATCGTAGTTTCTGGGAGCGTAGCCGCGATCGCCATCGCGATAACGAACAGGAGTATCGTAGACAGTAGAATCCGGCGTATATTTGCCGCTAGCAAAAGCCGCGTAATAAACAAACGGCTTAAAAGCAGATCCGGGCTGACGGCGGGCTTGGGTCGCTCTGTTATACTCGCTCCTGCTATAATCGGAACCGCCCACTATTGCCTTGATAAAATGGGTGCGGGGATCGACAGCAGCCAGGGCTAGTTGCGTACCCCAGAGTCCGCGACGCTGTAGTCTGGCGTGTTCGCGACCTATGAACTCTTCCGCCATTTGTTGGAACTTGAGGTCGATGGTTGTTTGAACTCGCATCCCACCTTTTTCCACCGTTGCGCGGCTAAAGCGTTGAATTAGCTCCTGTTTGACGGCATCGGTGACATAAGGAAGAACACTTTTCTGAAACGAAATTGGTTTGCCTAGTTTGAGCGCTTGCTTGCGAGCTGCGGCTTCTTCTTCGGGCGTAATCCAATTGAGATCCCTCATGCGAGCCAAAACCAGTGCCTGTCGCTGTTTCGCCAGTTTGTAGTTGAGGAAGGGGCTGTAATCCTCCGGAGCCTGAATCAAACCGGCCATCATCGCCCCTTCCGCCAGGTTTAAATCAGAAGCGTGCTTGCCAAAATAGCTCTCGGCTGCAGTTTCCACACCATAGTTGTTATGCCCCCAGTAGACTTGATTGAGGTACATCTCCAAAATCTGGTCTTTGGGGAGGATTTGTTCCAAGCGGATTGCCATCACCGCTTCTGCTACTTTGCGACTAAAAGCTTTTTTGTGAGACAAAAATATATTTTTGACCAACTGCATAGTCACCGTCGAACCGCCTTCTACCACCGAGCCCTTCTCCCAGTTGGCTCTGAGGGCGCGACCAACGCTGCTGGGGTTAATGCCGTGGTGGAGGTAGAAGTGGCTATCTTCTATAGCCATCACCGCCCGCTTGAGTTCTGGAGAAATTTTGTTGAGCGGGACAACTTCGCGATTTACTTCCCCGTGAATACTGGAAAGCAATTTACCCTTGATGTCGTAGATGTGACTTGTTTCTGAGGGAGCGTAAGAACGCAAAACTCTCACATCCGGGAGGTTGCGGAAGCTAATCGCTAGGCCCACCAGTCCTCCAGCCACAATGGAACTGGTTAGCATAGTAAAGCCTAGAAGAGTTCCGCCAGTTACCTTAGCAACCGTCTGAAGAAACTGAAAACCAGGTGGAATAGTGCCGGATGGCTTTTGTCGGAGTGTGTTGGACGACACGGCGATTTAACTTCCTCAACGAAAACAGACTGAACAAAATGGAGGGCGACTGGGTGAGTCCTTTGATTGTTATATTCAAACTATTTGTCACGGTGACAGGAAGATTCTAGGGTCAAGATGGGTTTAACAAGCTAGTGCCACTACGCGGAAGTCACTCATTCACTCATTCACTCAGTCAAAAATACTTTAATTCTAAGGTATTTAACTACTTCTGAACTGGTGGGTTATTTCTGGGGCGCGGCGCTAGTCTGTGGGTCAAGCTTTGTGGTTAAACCTGTCCTGCCAGGAGATCGGAGAGTTGACTGCTTCTGGCAAACTATAGCGCCTGTAAAATTGTTTCATCTACCCTTGGAAAGACACTGACAATAGTGCTACTGCATAAATAACAACTGACAAATGACTGTTTAATAGCGAACTAAACTGGACATCGGCAAAGTATGGCATCCTATCAATCACCTAGTATTACCCAAAATCTCGCCCGAATGTACCGTGGCGTCAGTGAAATTTTTCCAAATCTGACAGATTCTAAAAATCCTCATGAGAATTTGGTTGAACGGTTAGCTCAGACAGATCGGCCTTTGCGGGTTAAGTTGGGGATTGACCCGACTGGTGCGGATATCCACTTAGGCCATAGTATCCCAGTCCGAAAGCTGCGGGCATTTCAGGATGCCGGTCATACAGCTGTCCTCATTATTGGTGATTTTACCGCTCGGATCGGCGATCCAACAGGTAAATCTGAGGCTCGTCAGCAGCTGACACCTGAACAAGTGGCACAGAATGCCCAAACTTATCTCGACCAAGTGCGTCCTATTCTAGATTTTGACACGCCGGGACGACTGGAAATTCGCTATAACTCGGAGTGGCTTTCCAAGTTGGATTTGGGACAGATTCTGGATCTGTTGTCTACGATGACTGTGGGACAGATGCTGGCGAAGGAGGGGTTTGCGCTGCGCTTCGAGAAGGAAAATCCGATTTATCTGCACGAGTTCCTCTACCCGTTGATGCAGGGTTATGATTCTGTGGCGATCGCAGCTGATGTAGAGTTGGGAGGAACTGACCAGAAGTTTAATCTGGCGGTGGGACGAGATTTGCAACGACATTTCGGTCTATCGCCTCAGTTTGGAATGCTGATGCCGATTTTGATCGGGACTGATGGCGTGCAGAAAATGTCGAAGTCGCTGGGTAATTATGTGGGTTTATCGTCCGATGCGCTGACGATGTACCAAAAGTTGCGACAAACGCCAGATAATTTGGTGGAGCAGTATTTTGAATTGCTGACGGATAGACCTCTGGATATACTGCCAGAAGATCCGCGCCTTCGGCAAATCCTTCTCGCTTTGGATATCGTCACTCAGTATCATGGCAAGTCAGCTGCCGAAAAAGCCAAAGAGGATGCCCAGAGTATAACTCGCGGCAACACAGAACAGGCTGAAGCAGTTCCCCAGTTTTCCCTATCTAATGTGGAGTTTCCCGCTAAGTTGTTCTATCTCGTCAGTGCTAGCGGACTGTGCAAAAGTAGTTCAGAAGCTCGAAAGCAGATTCAAGGCGGGGGTGTGCGACTTGATGGCGAAAAGGTTACTGATGTAAATCTCTCTTTCGATTCTCCCACAGACTTAGAGGGACGGGTTTTACAGGTTGGGAAAAATAAGTTTGTCCGCTTGGTTTAATCACCAATGACCAATCGCCTTTTCCCCAATCACCAATCACCAATGACCGATCGCAAAATTATTGTCCCTCTGGATGTACCAACTGAAGAAGATGCGATCGCACTGATCGAAAAACTGCCCCAGGTCACTTTCTGGAAAGTTGGCTTAGAATTATTTGTCAGCAATGGTTCTGGAATTCTGACAATCCTAAAACAGCGGCAAAAACGGATTTTCCTAGACCTCAAATTTCACGATATCCCCAACACCGTCGCCGGTGCTTGCCGTGCTGCTGGTCGGTATGGCGTCGATTTAATTACCATCCATGCTACCGCCGGTCGTAAGGCACTACAGGCGGCTCAAACTGCTGTACAAGAAGGAGCCGAAGCTGCTGGGTATCCACCACCCAAATTAATAGCCATTACCGTACTCACCAGCCTGAACTCGCGGGATTTAGCTTTTGACCTCAAAATTCCCTTGGAACTGCCAGAATACGCCCTACAGATGGCGCTGCTAGCCAAAGAAGCGGGTTTGGATGGAGCAGTTTGTTCGCCCCAAGAAGCATCGCAATTGCGACAGGTATGCGGGGATGAATTTCTCCTCGTCTGTCCGGGAGTGCGACCCAAGTGGGCCGAAGCTGGAGATCAAAAGCGAAATCTCACCCCAGCGGAAGCTATTAAAGCTGGTGCTGATTATCTGGTGATCGGTCGCCCCATCACTGCTGCACCCGATCCAGTTGCCGCTTTTGAACGAATTTGCAATGAACTATGAAAGTCAAAAGTCAGTAGGGGCGGGTTTTGTCAAATATTCTGTTAGTAATGAGATGTGTGGACTAAACCCGCCCGTACAAAAGTCAAAAGTCAAAAGATGGAATTTTTTCTTTTTACTTTTCTCTTTTTACTTTTGCCTATTCCCTGTTACTTCAGCTGTCGCAGAAAAGAGAGAGAGATTTTCTTGTCCTGCTGATGTAGAAATATTAACAACTCTTATGCTGCGGGATTTACCCAGTTATGCCAATAGGGTAACTCAGCGTGCTAGATTGCGATCGCGCGATACGGCTTACGCCACACTTCGCGATCGCAGTCTTGATGTCTACGGTTACTTTATTGTGGCAGGCCAAGCCGAGTTTGCACCCCTGAATCTTGGCCCCGGCGAGTATACGCCAGCAACATCACAGGGGGAAAGCGACATTCAGCAAGTTTTCTTCACCACCCTACAGCGAAGATACACGATCGCAAAAGCAGTTCAAATACAAGATTACCACTGGCTATTTTTGACAAAAACCGAAAGTGGTTGGCGATTGGCGATCATGTTTTCTATGACCGGGCCTTATCCGGCGGGACGACCTCCCACCGCACCGCGAGACAGCAGTTACGGAGTTATCGGACAGGCGATCGAAATTTGGTTGCGGGACTGCTATGCTGGCGTGGTGCGATCTGTCAAATCAGAACTTACCGCCGATATTCATCCCCGCAGTCACCGATTAACTCATACAAATTACGCGACTTACCAGAAACTGCATTAATCTGTTCGTAATCCAGCGCGTCCAGCGTCAAACCAAACACCTTGGCATTTTCTTCCATATTTTCCGATATGCCAAGCCTAGCACCAACGATCGCACCCGCCACAGCTGGCTTGTCCAAAATGTAACGCACAGCTACATTGGAAATACTAACTCCATATTTATCTGCAATTTGTTTGAGTACATTCAGCAATTCTTGAAATAGGTTCCACCCTCCCCAAGCATCCACCATATTCTTGTATTTTCTCAAGCTAACCGTAGCAAGATCTCCACCTCGCGGTTCGGGACGACCCCAATATTTGTCTGATAACAAACCGCCGCAAAGTGTCCCGTAAGCAAACAGCTTAATATCGTGCTGTTCGCAAAATTGAATCATATTTACTTCCGGTCGGCGGTCAACCAAAGAAAATTGCACCTGATTCGAGACAATCTTTATCCCTGCATCGAAGATAATTTTTAAATGTTCAGTATCAAAATTAGTTAAAGCAAGATGCTTGATTTTTCCTTCCGCCTGGAGTTCCGACATATATTTAAGTGCATCCAGGTAGTTTCTATCGCTGTATTCCCACCAGTGAAACTGTAGCAAATCCAAACAATCAACATCCATTCTTTTCAGGGATATATTGATGTTGTCTTCGACCAACTTGCGAGTCATTTTTCCTGCACGAGGAACCCATTTGGTGAAAGCTTGGATATTCGATAAAGCTTCTTTGCCACGGGTGGCAATTAATTGCCGCCTGAACTCGCCAATAAAATCTTCTGCTGGGCCATAATGGTCTGCTAAGTCCCAAGTTGTGAAGCCTGCATCCATGTAATCAAACATAGTAGAAATGGCGGCTTTGTGGTCGATTCGTCCGTGTGCGCCAGATACTTGCCACATCCCGTTTAAGATCCGGCAGATATTCAGATCGGGGGTGAATTGCGATCGGCTTGATGCAGGTAGTTTCATGTTAATTTTTGATTTTTGATTTGTAATTGTTAATGGGTAACTTGTTAGTTGCTGCTGACTACTAACAATTACCAGCTACCGACCTAAAATGGAAGAACCTCACCCCCCTACCCCCCTCTCCGACCTCGGAGAGGGGGGGAAGAAGCGAGAAATACTCTCCTCCCCCCC
>CASBRD010000346.1 GCA_949128025.1 Oscillatoriales cyanobacterium PMM_0008
GATTGGAGAGTGCGATCATCAGTGCGGATACGAAATAGCGATCGTCTTTTTTCATAACAGCGATCGGGTTTGTGGGATTGGAGAGTGCGATCGTTAGTGCGGATAGGAAATAGCGATCGCCTTTTTTCACAATAGCGATCGTGTTTGGGGAATTGGAGAGTGCGATCGTTTTTGTTAAATTACAGAGTGCGATCGCATTTGTCACAATTTTCTTACCCCTACCCATTCCTTTTTATTTCTGCATATATTTCCCGCGCAGTTTTATTGACAAACATTTCCTCTTTTACTTCCAAGTAATCCACATTTTGCGACATATTTTCTCGCAAGAAAAAAGCTGCCTTAGCAATTCCCAATTGCTCTATAATAGCTGTAATCCCTTCAACCCTTACCTCTGACATTTTCGGCACAACTAATTTATTAACCATTTTCCTCCTCCTTTTGCTCGATCATAGCGTTATTAGCAAATTCAGTCGGATTTTTCACCGCCAGCACTCCCCGATATCTTTTAATTATTTTATCATCGCAAGTGATAAAATCATCAACTTTTAATGCCTCAGCACAGGCTAAATGCAGTGAATCCACACCCTTAATTTTCATGGTTGTTTCCATTTCCTCTGCTCTCGTTAATATTTTCTCATTCAAGCTTTGGAACGATGTAGCTTTTTCCAGAACTTTTTCTATAAAAGCTCGGCGATCGCTATAGGGATTATTATTAGTCTCGAAAACTAAAGCATCTGAGGATACAATTTCAATATTTTTATTTTCAATCAATAAAAATATCACTTCCATCGCTACAGATTCTAAATATATCCTAGCTTGGGACTGGTCATCAAATATTCTATTTAAGGCGCTAGTATCTAAATATATTTTCATCCTGGGATTACACCTATATGTTGATATCTTTTTTTAACCGTAGTAAGATTTTAACTATTTCTGTTGTTTGGGTTGTCATTATGCAAACCGAACAAGTGCTAAATAGATTATAACATGCACTGGCGATCGCCAGTGCATATAAGAAATAGCGATTGCCTACGGCACGCTACGCGATCGCCTTTTTTCACAATAGCGATCGCGTTACCCACATGATTGGTAGGGGCGGGTTTTGGATTAAGATTATCGGTGATTGGCATAGTTTTTGGCTAAACCCGCCCCTACAGGATGGTTGGTGGTCAAATGCGAACGCGAGTGCGTGCCGTAATCGTTTTTGCCAAAATACCTGTGATGGCGATCTAGAGAGTGCGATATGCCTCCGGCAGGCTATCGCCAACGCCAGTGGGTATACGAAATAGCGATCGCCTTTTTTCACAATAGCGATCGTGTTTGTGGGATTAGAGAGTGCGATCGCTATACTAGAAGTAGAAATCTCATCCGTAAGCCGTGATGACCATCAAAGAATTACTCTGGCAAGAAATTGAAAGCACTCCAACCGAACTGCTAGACGATCTGCTTGGCTTTTTGAAGTCGCTCAAAAAGGCCCCAAAACATCGCCTAGCCACATACCAAGAACTCTTAGAACGCATTGATTACCTTGAAGCGATAGTAGGTATTCGTAAAGGACTCGAAGAGTTTGAGCGGGGTGAAGGAATTCCTGCCTCTGAGGCGTTGGCAACTCTAGAACAAAAACTTAGGATTCCGCCTCGCCCATGAGTTACCAGGTTCTGATTCAACCGACTGCCTTTCAAGAAATCGAAGCATCCTATCGTTGGATGTGCGACAACCTGAGTGCTGAAGCAGCAGACCAATGGTACTACGAACTTCAAGATGCCATCTCATCGCTTCAAGAATTTCCCAATCGCTGTACAACAGCACCAGAAGCACCGATGATTGGTCGTGAAATTCGGCAATTATGGATTGGAAAACGCAGAAAATATCGAGTTCTGTTTGTGGTCGAAGAAGATGTCGTAGCGATTCTTCATGTTCGGCACAGTCATCAATCTTATCTAGGCGATGAATCTGAGTGATTTTTGAGTGCGATCACCTGTCTTTAATCAAAGTGCGATCGCGTTAACCAAATCATTGGTAGGGGCGGGTTTTGTGAGATAATTTAATATTAGTATCCAAATTTTTGACTAAACCCGCCCCTACAGGATAATTGGTGGTTAAATGCGTCGTTTTTCCCAAAATCCTGTGATGGCGTTCGCGCAGCGTGCCGTAGGCGATCGTGTTTGGGGAATTAGAGAGTGCGATCGCCTTTTTTCAACTATCCGAAAAGAGCGATCGCTTTTTATTTGAAATCAATTCGCGATCGCTTCTGCTAAATTTATGGTATAATTACTCATCAATTACAGTTAAAATGACCCACTTCTTTTGATATAAAGGAGTAAAACCCGTGAAAATAGAAGAACTACTGCAAACAAGAGGAATTGTTCACCGCGATCCAGAAATTATGAGCGGTGTCTCCGTATTTGTCGGCACCCGCGTCCCCTTAAAAACTTTTTTCGACTACCTGGAAGGTGAAAGCGGTTTCAGAGAGTTTATTAATGACTTTCCTTACCTAGAAAGTCAGGCAATTGAAGTGCTAGAAAATGTAACTAAGATGATGTTGTCTGTAGAAAATACGTCCAATGCTTATACTGCTTGATGAAAATCTCTTGAGTCAAAAACTCAAGCAGCCTTTCTTAGACGACGGTCATTCAATCAGCAATGTTTATGACATGGGGTGGAGAGGGCTAAAAGACAGGGAAATTCTGGATAGAGCCGAAAATCATCCTTTTGATGTTTTTATCACGGCTGATAAAAATCTTCCCTATCAACAAAATCTAGCAAGTCGTTTTATAAGAATTGTGGGATTAGATTCTAGCAGTACAAGACCCGACCATCTTGTCCCTTTGATGAGGCAAGTTAGCGCTATGATAGTGTCGCTTCCAGCAAGTTCGACAGTTCGGATTAATGATGCTGGCGATGTTGTTTCAATTAGCCCTTGAGCGATCGTGTTTGGGGAATTAGAGAGTGCGATCGCGCAGCGTGCCGTAGGCATATCGCCTGTCTTTAATCAAAGTGCGATCGCATTATTCATCGAAATTGATTAAACTCTTCTTCCGTAATACCTAATTGGTTAAGAATTTCATAAAATAACCAACTACCAATTTCTGCATTACCATGAATAGGAATAGTTGTTGCTCGTCCATCCGGGTGCTTCCAACGAGCGTGACTACCCTTTTGCCGTGCCTTAGTAAAACCCAATTTTTTGGCAACTCGTTCCAATTCGCTTGCTTTAGCTGGCATGGGCAATCACCAATTTAACATCATCAGGCAATTCGCGACCTTGTTCGGAATATTCTTCTTGGATCATGTCGAAAACATTCACCAATTCCGCACGCGCTTCATCAGGCGTTTGTCCCCAAGCATGACAACCGGGAATTGCTGGGATGTAGGCGACAAAAGTGCCATTGTCATCAGGCCGAAGAACAATGGTATACTCCGTCATTAATTTCATAAGTATCAACCTACGTCTAAGCCATATATAAAGTTTAGTAGCTTTTATCGCCTTTGGGGAATTGGAGAGTGCGATATGCCTCCGGCAGGCGATCGCCAACGCCAGTGTGTATACGAAATAGCGAACGCCTTTTTTCACAATAGCGATCGCGTTACCCAAATGATTGGTAGGGGCGGGTTTAGCAGATATGTCTGGACAAAAATAGATAACCTCCCAACAAAACCCGCCCTCCCCAATGTCCAAACCCTTGCCCTTGGCGAAATCGAAATGCGTCGTGTCATTTATTTTTTTGGCGAAATCTTTCCATTAGTTGAACTCGTTTTTGTTCCCACCATTGATCTGTTACCTGAATAGAATCGCCACTATCAAGACCTTCTAATAATAGTTCCTCCAACCGCCGATGATCTGTGCGTTCCTGTTCTTCGCGAATTAGATGGCGGATGTACTCACTAGCCGTTACAATAATAATTAGTCAAGATACGGAATGGTAACAATTTAGTTTGACAAATACGGGCAACTCAAATCGATCGATTTGAGTTGATTTAAGTTTAATAAAAACTCTTGTGGGGATGAGAGTGCGTTAATAACGCACCCTACAGTATCAACGCTTAACTAAAGCAGCAGGTTGCAACCTACCAAACAAAGTCTCCCAATCTTTACTACCGTTGCTATTTTCTGTCTCTTTCACCTCAAACGTGACATTACACGCTTTTGGTTGTTCTAGCGCCTGCACACATAGTTCGGCGATATCTTCCCGACTTACTTTGCCGCGAATGTTGTCACCTTGGTCGAAAATTAATGGTTTGTCACCCGATTCTTCTGTTAACGCACAAGGTCTGACAATAGTATAAGGAATGCCACTTGACCGCACGCTATCTTCGCCGCGCAATTTCCAAGTCAGAATGCCGCCTAACTGGTCGTTCATTCTCACTGCTGGCGGTTCTTCTTCTAAGTTTATTCCAGGACGACCGGGACGAGTGACGCCAGCGGAACTAACCATGATAAATTGCGGACGGTAGTTGCCATAAGCTTTGATAGATTCAACTTGCAAGGCGAAACCACCTGGTGTAAAGTTCGGGTTGAGTCCTCCGTCATATTCAAACTTACTCAGCATTAGCTGGAAGGAGCGAATTTGCTGGGAATTGATAATAGTAGCATTTGGCAAAGTTTTGGCGCGAAAGACAGCAATTAAATCAGAGAAAGGAACGCGCACATTTATCCAGGTGTTTGCTACTGTGTCGAAAGAATAGCTGTAAGCAACGCCATCCCATTGACTTTCGGTGCGGATGAAAAATTTGTATCGCTTGCCATCTCCTCTGACGCGCAATTCGACGCCTTCGTATCCAGACAAATCGAGGGGAGTATCGAAATTGCGGGTACGAACGGAAGCAAAACCGCCGGAATTGGCAGTTGATACGTTGCCAGCAAATAATGCTGTGTTATCTACCAGTTGAATACCGCTTTGACTGACTCCACCCATGACGACATCATCGACAGCACCCCAAGTATTTTTTAGGTCGTCGGTTACTTGTGTGAAATCAAATATCACTTTTTCGTCTGATTTATCGAGATATCGCGCCGCAGTTTGCACCAAGTTCTTGATGCCTTGATAGTCAACTACTTCAGGGCTTTCAACTACTTCTGGCATATAAAATTTGATGCCTTGATAGTATTTGGCCCGATCGGGTGTGTCTCCTTCGATTGGTTGTACGCGCACGCCAGTGCAACAGACTACGGCTCTTACGTCGCTCATCAGTGCGGCGGTCAAGGTTTCTGGTATAGTAATATCAGCCTCGAACAGTTCCACTTTGTCGCCGAGCATTTCTTTGGCTCTTTGAGAGTCTCGAACTAAGGCACGTACTTGATAACCGCGATCGACAAGTCGCCGCACGACTCGCTTCCCGACACCGCCTGTTGCACCAGCTACCAGGATTGCACCCACTTTTTTGTCTCCATTAGGTCTATCTCTATTATCCTTGGGAGTACCTTGGAATAACCGCTGTAGGCAGTTGAAAAAAGGGATTACCTCAAAATAGCTAAGGGTTTGAAAGAATCTGCCTAAGTCCCATTGAGAGCGATCGCGTTGATTTTTCATTTTCTTATAACCATGAAATATTAGGTACGAGAAGCGGTAACAGTGCTGTTTTTACTACTGGGAACTGGGATCTCATTTTAATCTACTTTTGGGTCATTATCAAGTTGTAGGCCGGGGAAAAACTTAGAATCTAAGACCTGATCTAAATCATAAGGACATTCAGATGGAAAAATTTTGTAGCTTAACGATGTTTCTTGAACAGCCAAGTCCAACCCGTCCTGGTAGGTTTTTTCTTTAGCTTCAGGTAAATAAGGTTTCAAACTAGGGTTTTCTTCAAGCAGTTCAATAATACGTCGCCGCTGTTCCCGAATAGTACCAAGCCAACTATTAGAGCGATAACTTGGCTGAAACTCCCACTTGAGTAAATGCCCTAATAAAATAGCCAAACGACTTCTTAATTTTTGGCGCTCTTGTTTGCCCAAAGACTCAATCTCCTCAACTAAATTTGGAATATCTAAACTATTCCAAGCACGATCGCGCAAAAACTTCGCTTGCTCAACAGTCCAAGCATAGAAATCTGCTTCGTAGAGTTCGGAAGAGTTAGACACTTCTACTTGAGTCTGGATCATAGCGATCGCCTTTTATGCCGATTCTTCAACTTTACACCCTTTTTAGGGAGGTAGATTGACATCCTCCCGCCGAAGAGTCAGAGTACCGAATATAGCGGGGGATTCCAAAGATTGCTCTTTGGGCTTCCTCTTTCTACGAGTCGGCTTACTTAATTGGGTTTCCCCAACTAAACAGAGGTCGTTCTCTCCAGAGGCGTTAATTTCCGTCTGCCCGACGGGATTTTTCAACATTTTGCTCAAGATTGACAACGCCTTATTGAGAATATTAATCGCTGCGTTCCAATCCCTATCTTGAATATGCCCACAATCGGGGCATTGATGCGTTCTGTTGCTTAAGGTTTTCTTAACTACCGCACCGCAATTAGAACAATCCTGCGATGTATATTGAGGAGGGACAGCCACAACTGGCACTCCGAATACTTGACCGAAATATGACAACCACTGTCTGAACATCGACCAAGAAGCATCACTGATTGATTTAGCCAAATAGTGGTTTTTCACCATGTTTCGCACCTGTAAGTCTTCAATGGCTACCAAGTCACTAGACTGGATTACGCACCTTGCTAATTTCACAGCAAAGTCTTTACGCTGCCTTTCAACTTTTAGGTGTTTCCTACC
>CASBRD010000347.1 GCA_949128025.1 Oscillatoriales cyanobacterium PMM_0008
GGTCAGCACCTTGATGATTTACAAGAAGCGGTACTGCGCGGAACTCTACAACATGAAACATATAAACAAATAGCCAAAGATTTTGACTGTTCTGAAAGTCGTGTTAGAAATGCAGGTTCGCAATTATGGCAACTACTTTCAGAAGAGTTAGGAGAAAAAGTAAGTAAATCAAATATTGGATCAGCAATAGAGAGGTTGCAAACATCTAATGTTTTAAACTTTGCACAGGATGTTGTAGTGAGCGGTGTAGTTAGTGGTAGCTTTAACGTCTGTAGAGAAGCTAAACACCCGCCAGATATACCAAACTCACAACCACAAAATCAAGAAACATCTAACTCAAAACAAACCAAAATCTCGCATCAAGATTTAAGCGAAATGCCGGAATTGGGTGCTTTCTACTCGCGCACTCCCGAACTCGACACCCTGACCACATCGATTTTACAACAACGCTGTCGCTTAATAGCGCTCACGGGCATCAGCGGTATCGGTAAAACAACATTAGCTGTGCAACTCGTTCAACAAATAAAAGATGAATTTGAATATGTAATTTGGTGCAATCTAGACGAATCTTACACTCTAGACGAATTTCAACATAAACTAATACAGTTTTTCTCCCAGTCAGAAAAGCTAGATTCGCCTGCAACTAACCAAAAACCATTACCAATAATTAAATATTTACAAAAATATCGCTGTTTAATAGTCTTAGATGACGTTCACAACCTTTTCAGTAGCAGCGAATTAGCTGGAAAGTATAAACCTGGATACGAAGAATATCGCACTCTATTCAAACAAATAGAAAAATTATCCCATCAAAGTTGCTTTCTGTTAATAGGTTGGGAACAACCGAGAGAAGTTCCTCAGATCGAAAGCGAAAATACTTCCATTCGTGCCTTACAACTTACAGGTTTAGACATCACCGCCGCACGGGAAATACTCAGAGATAAAGGGTTAGCAGAAATCGACAACTACTCAGCACTCATTCACCGTTACCAAGGCAACCCTTTATGGTTAAAAAGCGTGGCGACTCTGATTCAAGAGTTGGGGGAATGCGTGACTGAGTTATTACCAGATGATACCATATTGTTGCCAGAAGATTTGAAAGATGTTTTAGAGGAACAGTGCGATCGCATATCCGAACTCGAAAAACAAGTTATGTCCTTATTAGCTAAGGAAAACGTCCCTGTTAACCTGGCAAAATTACTAGAAAATGGAAGGATGCGATCGTCTGATTTACTGAACGCGCTGCAATCTCTATCGCGGCGCTGCTTGATAGAACAGCAAGCAAATTTTTACGCTTTGCCACCTGTATTGAGGGAATATATCAAAGGATTATAACTTAACGCAATTACCACAAGGTAAAGGGTTATATAGCAACCGCCTTGGCGGTTGCTATAATAGTGAATGTTGGGTTACGACGCGGGAAAAGACGTATCTGTGAGCATTATTAAGTTAATTACCGCGTCTAACCCAACCTACCATTGTTTACATCTCAAATGGAAACACTATAGTCTGCTAAAGTTTAGCCAATACCGCGATCGCCTTCTGCCTCCAAATATTCAAAATTAGGATATTCAAAAATAGGAGAATAGGTTTTTGCCTGTTCTTGTTCCCTGAAATAATCGCTAAGTAGCCCTCGTAGAGACGTTGCATGCAACGTCTCTACATTCTTTGAAAGGAGATGTCTAATAAATTGACTGTAAAATTTAGCTGCGTAGCAGCTTATAAGCCTCTGGGTTGGGCATCGGTAGGCATCCAAGGTACTCACTCCACGCACTGCATCATGAGAATCTTTTATCTTTACACGGGTAAATCAGCACGGGGATTAAAGGTTTCAATCTGCCGCAATTTCTCGTATAATTCCCGTTCTCGCAAACTGGGATTTTTGGGAACGAGTATTTGAATTTCTACTAATTGATCGCCGCGTTCGCCATCATCTCCGGGATATCCTTTATTGGCAAGACGCAATCTTTGTCCAGATTTAACTCCTGGTGGAATTGTCATTTTAACTCGACCATCCAGGGTTGGCACTTGCACTTGTCCTCCCAAGACGGCTTCGCTGGGGGTGATCGGTACGTGGCAGAGAATATCGGCACCTTCTAGTTGGTAAAAGGGATGAGATAATACTGTAATTATTAGGTAAAGGTCGCCTCCCTCGACGCCTTGACCTTTAAGACGAATGCGCTGATCGGTGACCATCCCACCTGGCATATTAACTTCGAGCGATCGCCCATCTTCCAAGCGAATGCGTTCCAACCCGCCAGTATAAGCTTTTTCTAAGGGTAATGTCAGTCGCGCTTCTATATCTTTACGATTGGCACGAGCAGAAATTGTATATGTCGTCTTCGTACTACCGGGACGGAAGGCATCGGCTGAGATCCCCTTATTGCTACTGGGAGGAGGCGCTGCTGTAGCCACCCGGCTTTCTTTGCGGCGTCCCAGCAGTTGATCGACAAAGTTGTTAAAGTCGCCAAACTGACTGAAATCGAAATCTTGCGTGCTAGTGCGATCGCCATTAGTGCGATTATCCCAGGTTTTAGGCTGGCGGACATTTCTGTTGAGGAACCCTCTCCTGTTCCAGAAGTTGCTGAACTGATCGTACTGCGATCGCCTACTCGGATCGGAGAGAACTTCGTAAGCCTCACCAATATCTTTAAATTTCTCCTCCGCAGCTTTATTTCCCGGATTCAGATCCGGGTGATACTGTCTGGCTAGCCGCCGATATACCTTCTTAATTTCCTCCGCCGAGGCATCTCTAGCAATGCCCAGAATCTCGTAGTAATCCCGAAAATTTTGCATAGTCAAATGTTGAATTTTGCACTTTAGATTTTAAATTTTAGATTTTAGGTTTCAATCCAAAATCTAAAATCCAAAATCTAAAATCGTTACAACCAATCATCATCATCATCATCCCAATCGTTACTTTCGGAAACTTTACGAGGCTTACCATACCCTATACTCTCAGAATCATTGCGGCGAGACGACTGACCTTTTCCCGCGCCGGAGTATGGGCGATCGTTATCGCGACTGGGGTAGTATGGGCGTTCTTCCTCGCGATCGTCTCCTGAGAAGGCCCGACGAATTGACCCAAAAAAGTCATCTTCTTCCTCACTAAAGCGCAGGCGTATTTCCCGTTGCAACTCGTAAAGGGCGTCTTGCAGGTCTGCCTGGGCGCGATCGATCCCGCGATCGTCATTTTTGGCCAAATAGTCGCGCAGTTCCTTGATCAGGCTTTCAATGCGATAGCGGTATTCGTTGGCAAACTGCATCCCAAAATCCAGCGCCACTTCTCGGAGTTGTCGTTCCGCTTGAGTAATCAGGGATTCGGCGCGGTTGCGCTTCTCGATCCGTTCGCGCTTTAATCGATCGGCATCAGCATATTCTTCCGCATCCTGCAACATCCGGGCCACCTCATCCTGGCTTAAGGTAGAGGCTCCTTGGATCGTGATACTCTGTTCCCGACCCGTGCTTTTATCTTGAGCTGTTACCTGCAAAATACCGTTGGCATCGATATCAAAAGCTACCTGAATTTGGGGTATTCCTCGCGGTGAAGGGGGAATGCCGAACAGTTTAAACCGTCCCAGCGACTTATTATCCGCCGCCATTTCCCGTTCGCCTTGCAGAACGTGAATTTCTACCAAAGTTTGATTGTTTTCTCCAGTAGAAAAGATATCGGAACGGCGCACTGGAATTGTGGTATTGCGGGGAATGATTTTTTTCATCACGCTGCCGATCGTTTCCAGTCCCAGAGACAAAGGAGTTACATCCAATAGCAGCACATCTTTGAGTTCTCCCGCCAAAATACCGGCCTGAATTGCCGCACCCACAGCGACAACTTCATCAGCGTTAATATTTTGATTAGGTTCTTTGTCAATCAAGCTGCGAACCATCTGTTCCACCATCGGCATCCGCGTCCCACCGCCGACTAATACCACTTCGTCAATTTGAGCCGGATTTAAGCTGGCATCGGAAAGCGCACGTTTGACGGGACGGCGAAGTCTGCTGACTAAATCTGTGCAGAGACTTTCAAATTGGGAACGAGTCAGAGTGGTTTCCAGGTGTACTGGGCCTTCTTGCGTAGCAGTGATAAATGGTAAGTTAATGTCCGTGACGGTAACGCCCGAAAGCTCGATCTTAGCTTTTTCGGAGGCTTCGAGGAGGCGTTGCAGAGCTTGGCGATCGCGCCTCAAATCCACACCTTCCTTTTCCAGAAACCCCTCTGCCAACCAGTCAACTATTTTCTTATCAAAATCATTACCGCCCAGTTGAGTATCGCCGCTAGTCGCTTTGACTTCAAAAACTCCATCTCCCACTTCCAGGATAGATACGTCAAACGTACCGCCCCCCAAGTCAAATACTAAGATAGTTTGAGTTTCGCGGCGATCGAGTCCATAAGCCAAAGCCGCCGCCGTTGGCTCATTCAAAATCCGCTTCACGTCTAGCCCAGCAATTTGCCCCGCATCCCGCGTTGCCTGCCGCTGAGAGTCGTTGAAATAGGCCGGAACCGTAATTACGGCCCCCGTCACCTTTTCCCCCAGGTAGCGACTCGCCTCGTCTGCCAACTTCCGCAGTACCATTGCCGAGATTTCTTCCGGAGCAAATTCTTTGTTCAGGCGAGGACACTTAATTTTTATGCTGTCGTTTTCGTCTTTGCGAATGTTATATGGCACTCGCTTTGACTCTGGATTGACTTCTGCATAATTGCGTCCAATCAACCGCTTGACCGCATAAAACGTATTCTGCGGGTCTAGGACTGCTTGCCGCCGCGCCATTTGTCCGACGATGCGTTCCCCTTCTTTGTTGAAACCAACCACGGAGGGAGTTATCCGCATACCTTCGGCATTGGCAATAACAACCGGCTTGCCACCCTCCATGACGGCTACTACTGAGTTAGTTGTCCCCAGGTCAATGCCGACTATTTTGCCCATGCGTCTGTGTTCCCCTCGCGTGTCTTAGTTGAGAACTAATGCTGGATTTATTCTATCTTGCCAGTGGCCGATGCAATAGGTACTGGTGACTGGAGAGTGGGGGCTAGAAAAGTCAAAAGTCAAAAGTCAAAAGTCAAAAGTCAAGAAGGGATTGGGGCTAGAGAAGAGGAAAGAGGGGAGTGGGGAAGTGGGAGAGTGGGAGAGTCGGGAAGTGGGAAAGTGGGGGAGTGGGGGAGTGCCCGATTTTAAGGTGCTGGAGTTCAATTACCGGGTAATTCAGTTAAATCGCCTCAATTGGCGAGATTTTCTGCGTTACCAAAATCCGGCAGCCAGTGCGTTAATGGCCAAAATGAAGATAGCGCCGTGCGATCGGCAACGCTTGCAGCCCGCCACCGATTCAAATCGCTGGCTAATAGCGAAAGCCCGCCTGGGGTTTGAACCCCAGGCGGGTGTGGGCGACGACTAGCTGTTACTTCGATATTGCTGAATCTAACCTGTTTTGTTTTCAAAGAGAAAGGTGAATTTCCGTCGAAACGCTCGAAGTTGTATGAAGATGGGCTAGATATTCTGTTAGTCAGGTGGGATAAGGAGAGGAAGATTAAACGAGATGAAGTTTATCAAAATTTGTCATTGCCACATAAAATTAAGCTGCTTTGTAGAAATCGATATCTTCAAAATATGACGCACCCTACAAACTGATATAGGTACGTTGTTGCGCTTCAGCGCTAGTTCTGGCGCTAAAGCGCAACAACGTACCTATAAAATCGATGAAATTAGACATACGCTAAAATATTAATATAACTCTTTTCAGGTGAGTGAGGTACAAACAAACCGGGTTTGCGATCGAACATCACTTCTCTACTTAATCTGATATAATAAAAGTGTTTAACAACAGCTATTTGGATCAGGTTATGGACACCACTACGATCGCCTTAACTCCTACCCTCAAATTGAAAATCGATTTGAGTGACGAACAGTATTTCCAAATGTGTCAAAAAAACCGCGATTTAAAATTTGAGCGCACAGCCAAAGGAGTATTACTAATTATGCCACCAACCGGAGGAGAAACTAGCAACCGCAATGGCAGACTCAATCAACAGGTATTCAATTGGGCAGATACCAATGAACTGGGAATTGCCTTCGATTCTAATGGTGGTTTCAAACTTCCCAATGGGGCCGATCGATCTCCCGATGCCTCTTGGGTAAGCATTGAACGGTGGAATACCTTAACTCCCGAACAACGAGAAAAATTTATTCCTCTTTGTCCTGATTTTGTAGTCGAGTTACGCTCTCCTAGCGATAGTTTAACAGAATTGCGAGAAAAAATGCAAGAATACATCGCAAACGGTGCAAGATTGGGTTGGTTAATTGACAGAAAAAATAAGCGCGTAGAAATTTATCGTCCAAATCAAGAGGTGGAAATCCTCGAAAATCCTGCTACTCTTTCCGGTGAAGATGTATTACCTGGTTTTGTTTTGGATCTCGCACCAATTATGTCCTAATTTTAGATATCAGTTGTATTCATTAAACTGTAACCCGCTATAAATTTTACCTTATTCCAAAACCATTCTTAACTATGACACTCAAAGAATTAGAACGACAACTCCTTGCCTTAAATCCGGCTGAAAAAGCACAGGCAATTCAGCTATTAGTCCAAAGTTTAAGCAACACTTGGCAAGGAATAGAAAAAACTCCCGGCGTGTGTGGTGGCGATGCCAGAATTACTGGGACTCGCATCCCCATTTGGTCGCTGGTAAATTACCGTCGTCTGGGTGCTACTGATGCCAGAATATTACAGGATTTTCCTCATTTGAGTGCAGCAGATTTAGTGAATGCTTGGGCTTATGCTGATGCACACCCCGAAGAAATTGAGGCAGCAATATTAAGAAATGAGGAAGATTGAAAAATGGCACGTATTTATGCAGATGAAAACTTCCTACTGCCGATCGTAGAATTATTACGTGCTTTCGGTCACGATGTTTTAACTTCTAGAGAAGCGGGAAAGTCAGGATTTGGTATTCCTGATGAAGAGGTTTTAGCTTTCGCTATTAGCAATAATCGGGCTGTTTTAACACGCAATTGGGGTGATTTTATCCGACTGCACCGCTTGCAACAAAATCATGCCGGTATTATTGTCTGCAAAGAAGACTTAAACATAGAAAGACAAGCGACACGCATTAACGATGCTATTTTTGCTGAAGAAAACTTGAGAGGTAAATTAATTCGAGTTATTCGTCCGCCTAGATGAGGATGGGCCGATCGTCCTCTAATGCTCTAAAATGATAAATAGATACTCCCTGATTCCAAAAACAATTTTATCTATGACACTAAAAGAACTAGAACCACAACTCCTTGCCTTAAATCCGGCTGAAAAAGCTCAGGCAATTCAACTCTTAGTCCAAAGTTTAAGCAACGCTTGGCAAGGTATTGAAAAAACTCCTGGCGTGTGCGGCGGTGATGCTTGTATCGCCAAAACTCGCATCCCCATTTGGGGATTGGTAAATGCTCGTCGTTTAGGTATCACCGAAACAGAACTATTATATGACTATCCCACTATATCTGCCCTTGATTTAGCAAATGCCTGGGCTTATGCTGAAGCTTATGCTGATGAAATTGAAATAGCAATCAGAAGGAACGAGGAAGATTAGCTGATGGCACGTCTTTATGCAGATGGGTATGTTGTTGCGCTTTAGCGCTCTTATACCAACTTGGATAAGAGCGCTAAAGCGCAACAACGTACCTAAGATCAGCCTCAATTATATAACTAGCAACTTGCGCTATAATATTTTCAGCCATTATACTAAAATTAATTAGCCCAATTCAAGAGGAATCAATCCAATGGAAGAACTACTTGCCCTCAAAGAACTACTCCTCGCAGGTAATATTGCAGAAGCTTTGTTATTGATAGAAGAACTAGAAGAAATGAGCAAATCCGACAAACTAAACAAAATATTTAGTTATGGCATCATTTTGCTTATACATCTGATTAAGCAATCTGCTGAAAAGCGCACAACAAGGTCTTGGGAAACTTCTATTTTCAATGCGGTCAAGCAAATACAGCGCACCAATAAGCGTCACCAAGCCAAAGGAACCTATCTCAGTGAAGAGGAATTACTCGAAACTCTAGAGGATACTTATGAATCTGCCTTGAAAAATGCAGCCCTAGAAGCATTTGAAGGTCAATATCAACCAGTAGAACTAAGTCAATTAGTCGATCGAGATAAGATTATAAAAAATGCTATGAATTTAATTTTGGAACGAGAAGCAGATAAATAAAATCTGAAACGAATAAACAAGTGCAAGTGGTCAGTGGTCAGTGGTCAGTTGTTAGTGGTAAAAATCAAGATTTCCAGAGCAAAAGAGGCAATTTTTAGTGGTGAGTTATTTACGCCATCCTGCACTAGAGAGTGGTAGGCATGACCCAACAGAATTGAGGTAGAGGTATAGCTAGGAATACCAGAAACCGGGTTGATTTGATTTAGAATCTGATAATTTTGTTAATTACGCCCAAAGAAACCCGGTTTCTTAACGCCGTGGCGCTGTCTTGGTCAGCAAGCAGAAAACCCATTTGGCGTTACAGTGGCAGGATTTATGCTGGGCAGTGCCCACCCTACCAAATATTCGCGATCGCTAAACTGCTAAAAATGTAACGACTTGTAACTTATAATGAGAGCGATAAAGACGGAAGCACGAGTAAGGGTAGAACCAACGAATGCGAGTTGCGATCGCTGGAGCAGGTCTGGCAGGACTTTCCTGCGCTAAATATCTCACAGACGCAGGTCACACGCCCATTGTATTAGAACGGCGTGACGTACTGGGCGGTAAGGTTGCCGCATGGAAAGATGCTGACGGCGACTGGTACGAAACTGGGCTGCATATCTTCTTTGGGGCATATCCCAATATATTGCAGCTATTCAAAGAACTGGGCATCGAAGATCGATTGCAGTGGAAAGAACACACAATGATCTTCAATCAACCAAACGCCCCTGGTACATACTCCCGCTTCGACTTCCCCGACATCCCGGCACCGTTCAACGGTATTGTGGCAATTCTGGGCAATAACGATATGCTGACATGGCCTGAAAAAATTCGCTTCGGGATTGGCCTAATTCCGGCGATGATTAAAGGGCAGAAGTATGTCGAGGAAATGGACAAATATTCCTGGTCGGAGTGGCTGAAAGTACAAAACATCCCCCCAAGGGTAGAGAAAGAAGTCTTCATCGCCATGTCTAAGGCGCTGAACTTTATTGACCCGTCAGAAATTTCGGCGACAATTCTGCTGACCGCCCTCAATCGCTTCCTCCAGGAGAAGAACGGCTCCAAGATGGCATTCCTGGATGGTTCGCCAACTGAACGCTTGTGTGAGCCGATCGTAGATTACATTACGGCACGGGGCGGGGAAGTGCGGTTAAATGCCCCACTGAAGGAGTTTTTGCTTAATCCTGATGGGACAGTGCGCGGTTTCCTAATTCGCGGGTTGGACGGTAAACCCGATGAAGTTCTCACAGCCGATTTGTACGTCTCTGCCATGCCGGTCGATCCGCTGAAGGTGATGCTACCCCAAGAGTGGAAGCAGATGGACTTCTTCGGCAAGCTGGAAGGCTTAGAAGGGGTGCCGGTGATTAACGTGCATCTGTGGTTCGATCGCAAACTCACCGACATCGACCACCTGCTGTTTTCTCGCTCTGACCTGCTCAGCGTCTATGCTGACATGAGCAATACCTGTCGCGAGTACGCCAATCCCAATCGCTCCATGCTGGAATTAGTTTTAGCCCCGGCAAAAGATTGGATCGATCGATCGGATGAAGAAATCGTGCAAGCGACGATCGCAGAATTAGAAAAACTCTTCCCCGACCACTTTGGGACTGATAACCCAGCTAAATTGCTCAAATATCACGTCGTAAAGACGCCACGCTCAGTCTACAAGGCAACTCCAGGACGCCAGCAACACCGTCCCTCCCAAAAAACACCGATAGCAAATTTTTATCTAACTGGTGATTACACCATGCAACGCTATTTAGCGAGTATGGAAGGAGCAACACTTTCTGGTAAGCTGACAGCGCAGGCGATCGCCGAAGCTCATCCCCAAATGGTGCAAGAGGCAACCAAAACTCCGACAACTTCCCAGCCTGCGAAAAATGCTGCAACTGTCTAATTACCCCCGCATGAGAACGCTGGCCTCTCGGTCGAACTCTTACGAACTCTGTCGTCAGATTACAGCCAAATACGCCAAGACGTTTTATTTAGGCACATTACTGATGCCAGAGGCCAAGCGTCGGGCGATTTGGGCGATTTATGCCTGGTGCCGTCGCACTGACGAACTCGTAGATGGCCCCCAATCAAGTACAACAACCAACGAAACCTTAGATTGTTGGGAAAGACAACTGGAATGTTTATTTGCTGGCGATCCGGTAGATGACATCGATGTCGCCTTGGTAGATACGCTGCAACAGTTCCCGATGGATATTGAGCCGTTTCGGGATATGATTGCCGGACAGCGTATGGACTTGTACCGCAGCCGATACGAGACGTTTGAGGAACTTAACCTCTACTGCTATCGGGTAGCCGGTACGGTTGGCTTGATGTCTACCGCTATACTGGGCGTCGATACATCCAATCACACCGCGCCTTGGAACCGGGATAAGGATGTCCTGATTCCCACTGAAGAAGCGATCGCATTGGGAATCGCCAACCAGCTTACCAACATCCTCCGTGATGTCGGCGAAGACGCCCGCCGGGGTCGGATCTACATCCCCTTAGAAGAATTAGCTTTGTTTAATTACACAGAGGATGACCTCTTTAAGGGTGTGGTCGATGAACGATGGCGGGAACTGATGCGCTTCCAAATCCAACGGGCACGCAAGTTCTTTACGCTGGCAGAAAAAGGGATCAGGAGACTCTGTGCTGATTCCCGCTGGCCTGTCTGGACAGCTTTGATGCTCTATCAGCAGATTTTAGATGCGATCGAACGCAACCAGTACGATGTCTTCCGGCAAAGAGCTTTCGTTTCTGGCCCACGCAAACTGCTGTGTTTGCCCATAGCCGGGTTGCGATCGAAAGTACTTTGAGTCTCCTTGGATCGGGCCTGATTCTGTCATATAAAAATTAACGCTCAACTCTTAGCTAGTTGAGCGGTATAAACCGTTATTCCCTAACGAAACAAATACCGAACTTACTGCCCCGGTTTTCCCTTTTCCAAAGCTTTCTTCACTAAATCGTCGGAAACGTTGCCAACACCTTCAGATCTAGGGTTAACATCCCTTGCCATATCTATGAAGTCATTTGGATTGCCAGTGGCTTCTGCTTTATAAGTCGTTTCTTGCGCTTGGCCGACTTGAAATTTAGGTGCAGTTGCCTCTGCTGCTGCTTGTGTACCTGCCCCAGTGCGATCGATCTCACTGACGCTGAAAGCCTTTGATGCTTCGTAGTCAGCATTTACATCGATTTCTGGCGTTTTCTCCTTACCAGCCACCATATTCTCAGCCGTTAGTTGGGCGTCTTGGGTGGGAGCTTCTGCCGGGTTGGGAGTCATTTTTTCGGCCATAACGTTCTCCTATTTGGATTTTTCTATCTGTGTAATTCATACTAACGAGACTCCCCTCCTTTTTTCGACTCTCTTGGGATAGATCTTGAATCTCAGTTTCAACAATATTTACTCTACCAAAATGAATGGAGCGAACTCTTTCTATTGGAGGGCGATTTAAAGGAGTTAAATCTGATATTTCTTAAGGGAACTACTTAATTGTCATCGGAAAAGAATTTATGATTGCAAGCCAAAACACCATCAAGTCTCAAGCCCTTACACAAGAGACACAAAAATGGGTTGATGCTTTTGAAGCGCTGGGTACGGATGAAAAACTAGCACTGCTCTATTTTATTTATGAGAAAATGGGAGATTCAATTACGCCAGCTGCTCCCACAGCAACTGACCCCGAACTAGCTCCCAAGTTGATGGGGGACTTTTATGAATTGTCAGATGATAAACAGCTGGCAGTAATGCGAGAAATTGCCAACCGCGAAGACACAGAATATTCCCGTGCCTACGGCGCTCTCAAACAAAATAACCAGTTGATGGTGTGGTATGCTTGGGCACAGGCGATGGGCGATACGGTAGTGGATCTGCCCGAAGGCTACCAAGCGGCCCAAGCCATCAACGATGCACTCTCGCAAATTGAAGGACTGGACTTTGAGGGACAAATATCTGTTTTGCGTACAGTAGCCAGTAACATGGGCTACAGCGACGTTAAGCCAATTCCCACTCAAGCTGAAACTGGCAAAACTGCCAGTTTGTAGATTGCCAAAAATACAGCAGGGCTGTTCTAGCTTTGCCAGACAGCCCTGCTGCGCCGATCGTAACTTGAATGCTAATTCAAAGCCCTGGTAGATCTAGCCCACTCGTCAACTCTTCCATGCGACTCCGCATCGTAGCAGTGGATTTGTCGTAAGCATCTTTCATCGCCGCCGCAACTAGAGCAGAAAGGGCTTCTGCTCCTTGCCCAAGGGCATCAGGGGAAATTTGCACGTGACGGGGTTCTTGGTTGCCGTTGAGAACAACCTTGACTAAGCCATCTTCAGACTGTCCCTCAATCTCCATTTGCTCCAATTCTTCTTGAAGCCTTTTGGCACCTTCTTGAACCTGTTGAGCTTTTTTGAAAGCATCGGCCAGCTCTTTCATTTTGCCCAAACCGAAGCCGAATCCCTGTTTCTGTGACATAGCTTAATTGACTGCGTATACCTACCCGATCTTAACGCTCACCGATTACCCATCACCGATTACCTCCGAAGAAACTCGCGCTGGAGATCTGGAGTGGGAGAGTGGGAGCAAGAGTTTCTTCGATCTATAGCAACCGATGAGTCGGTTAGGACATTCTCAATTCCACCAAACCGTTCGGCTGAGCTATCACGGGCTTTGCCCTTGATTATAGACCCTTCTGACCCTAGCCCCTAGCCCCTAACCCCTAGCCCCTAGCTATATAACGGGTGGCGTTGGCGTAGCCAGCATAAGGCATTCGCCGCCCGCGAACAGATCTAAACAGGTTGAAACTCGCCCAGAATCTTCACCTCTGGCTCCAAGCAGAGAGACCAGTGCTGTTCCACCTTATTCTGGACATAGCGGATCAGGTGGAAAATATCGTTAGCCGTTGCCCCACCGCAGTTGAGAATAAAGTTGGCGTGGCGTTCGGCAACTGTAGCACCTCCGATCCGATGCCCTTTGAGACCCGTTTGCTCAATTAACCACGCAGCTGCGTGAGGTTTTGGATTGCGAAACACACTGCCGCAGCTAGGCTTGTTATAAGGCTGAGTGCTATGTCGCCGCCGGAGATGTTCCGTTGTTGCGGCCATCACCCTGGCTGGGTCTGCGCCAGGTTGGAGTTGGAAAGTAACTTGAGTGACCAAGCGATTTTCACCTTGCAGTATTGAGGTGCGATAGCTGTAGCCCAGGTCTTCGGAAGTCAGAATCTGAATGCTGCCATCAGGGCAAAGCACGCGAGCGTTCGCTAGAATATCCGCCGTACAGCTATTGTGAGCGCCTGCATTCATGACCGCAGCACCACCAACGGTGCCGGGAATACCAACTGCCCATTCCATTCCTTGCCAACCCCGCTCAGCCGCTTGCCACGCCAGACGCACCAGGGGTTCTCCAGCAGCAGCGGTCACCTGACCTGTTTCGGGGTCGAAGTGGGTGTAACGGAGGTGGCGAGTACAGATGACCAAACCGGGCAGACCGCGATCGCTCACGAGCAAGTTCGAGCCAGCCCCCAACAAAGTAATCGGGAGGTCGGAAGACATAGCCCATTCAAAGCAGGCTTGTAACTCGCTCAATTGTCTGGGCGCGACGTACCACTCGGCTGGGCCACCGACCCGAAAGGAAGTCAGGCTGGCCAGAGAAACTTGGTACTTGATCGGGCACTCCATACCGGGAAGGTAAAATTGCCTTTCTTTGGGTTGATTTAGGTTGAAGAAAGGGGCTTGTGAGCTAGCCACCTTAAGTCCTTGGGAGAGGTGATTGGAGACAGTCATAGCTGATTACACACGCCCTAAAACTTGAGGGCAAACATATTTTTTGCACAAATTAGGCGCTGCGGCGACATTCTTGATGGACACCTTGCTCGGCGTTTTCGTAGAAGGCTATGACTTCCGGAATTATTTGATTGAGGTTTCCGGCTCCGAGAAAGAGGGCAATGTCACCAGAGTGGAGATTTTCTTTAAGAAATTGGCACACCGACTGAAGAGAAGGTTGATACCTCACTTGGGGGTGGTGTTTGGCGATCTCCTCTACCACCACTTGACCGCTAATTTGGCCTGGATTTGGTTCGCCTGCACTATAAATGTCAGAGACGATCGCAAGGTCGGCATTATAGAAGCACTGGCCAAATTCTGATAAGAAGGCCAGGGTACGACTGTAACGGTGAGGTTGAAAGATGGCTACAACCCTTCCAGACGATGAATTTGACAATTCTTTGGCTTGGATGCGTGCGGCTGCCAGCGTGGCGCTAATTTCGCTGGGGTGGTGGGCGTAGTCGTCAATAAAGCGGATGCCATTCACTTCGCCGCGATGTTCAAAGCGACGGCGGGCTCCCTCAAAAGTAGCGATCGCATTTGCAATAACCGCAAATTCCAAGCCCAAATGACGACCAACTGCCACAGCCGCCAATGCGTTACTGAGATTGTGCCGCCCCAGCAACTTCAAGTTCAACTGCCCCAGGATTTTTCCTCGCTCCCAAACCTGTGCCGTAGTGCCATCAGCACGATACACCGCACAATCTGCCGTATAGTCAGCGCCAGAATCCATCTGTAGGCTATAGCTAACTGTCGGTTTTAGCCGATCGCGGACAGTGGTGCAGTCAATGCACCCAACCGTAATTTGACAGCGCTGTGCAAATACTTGGAATGTGGTTATCACCTCTTCCAGGTTTTCGTAGTGGTCTGGATGATCGAGTTCGATGTTAGTCACCACCCCAATTTGGGCGGAGAGCTTGACGAGAGAGCCATCGGATTCATCTGCCTCAGCGACCAGATAATCGCCTTGTCCCATCCGAGCATTGCCTTCCCATGCCGCCACCTCTCCCCCGACTACAATTGTCGGGTCTAGACC
>CASBRD010000348.1 GCA_949128025.1 Oscillatoriales cyanobacterium PMM_0008
ATCGTTGGTTAAATTTTAACCGCAGATGAAGACAGATGAACGCAGATGAACGCAGATAAGAGATTTTTTTAGCTAACCGATGCTATCGGACATGATATAACATAATAAGTTAGCAAAAATGACACGCAGTGGTATGTTTTTTAGGCGTTATTATGCGTTAAAAATTAACTAGCAATAATATGCCAGGCGCAAAAATTTATGCCAAAATAGAGAAAGATTACGGGTTAAGGTAGCTGCCCTATGACTGAGATATCCACTCGAATCGAATTGCCTCCTCCTTTTCTCGATCACACGCAATTGCCGGAGGAAGATGGTACTTTTGTGAAAAATTTTCAGGAGCATCCTCAAAGTATTATTCTGACAGATTCTTTAGGCCCGGTTTTACAACAACTGCATCCGGACGGACATTACGCAATTGGACAAGACTGCGGCATTTATTGGCGAGAAACTGAGCCTCCGGAAAAAGGAGCAGAAGCTCCAGATTGGTTTTACGTACCCAATGTACCGCCTTTGCTGGAAGGTCAATATCGACGTTCCTACTCACTGTGGCGGGAATTCATGGCTCCCTTAATTATTTTGGAGTTTGCCAGTGGGGATGGTACAGAAGAACGCGATCGCACTCCTTTATCTTATTCTGGTAATGAAGTTACTAGACCTGGGAAGTTTTGGGTGTACGAGCGCATCGTGCGAGCTCCCTACTACGGCATTTATGAAGTCGCCAACGGCCAGTTAGAAGTCTATCGTTTGATAGATGGGTTTTATCAATTGCTACAACCCAACGAACGCGGTCATTATGCGATCGGGCCTTTAGGTGTAGAATTGGGACTCTGGCACGGAAACTATCAAAACCAAAACTTTCTGTGGCTGCGGTGGTGGGATAGTGAGGGGAATTTGTTGCTGACAGGCTCGGAAAGAGCAGAATTGGAAAGCTTACGAGCAGAACTTGCTCGACAAAGAGCCGAACAAGAGCGACAAAGAGCCGAAAGTGCAGAACTTGCTCAACTCGCTGAAGCTCAGGCGCGACAGGAAGCAGAACTTGCGCGACAGGAAGCAGAACTTGCTCGAAGGGATGCTATCCCCCGTTTGTTGGCAATGGGGTTGACTGTAGAACAAGTAGCTTCGGCGCTTAGTTTGAGTGTGGAAGAAGTCAGACAGAGTTCTTCTGAATAATAGTAGCGGTAAGAAACCAGGTTTTTCTAAAAAACCTGGTTTCACCAAAACAGCCTTTAAGTTACAGCGGCTTGCAGCCGCGTGAGGTACGATAAAAAAATTTTCTTCATAGCGCGAAAGTAGGGGCGGGTTTGGCAGATAATTTTTGGCTAACCGACAAGAATCATGGCAAAACCCGCCCCTACAATTTATATCGTGTCCGGTTGTATCGGTATTGCATGGTAGGGGCGGGTTTTGTCACGAGGTTGTGTGTTGTCATCAAGAATTGTCGTCTAAACCCGCCCCTACAATCAGACAACCTATACAAGTCCGGTGCTATCGGACATGATATTACTTGTACCTCACCCACTTGCAAGCCGCTGTAAAAAGAGTAAATGCCCAGTTAAAATCCATTCCCAATTAAAATGAATGGTGCCCAGTAAAAGGGATGATTGAGGCGATTTTCGATCCGCGATACACTACCCTCCGCACGCGCCCGCACAGCGATGCCTCGCTGTTCTTCTCCTACTGTCGAGTTGTTGGTAATTAAACTGATTTGAGCTTCGCGCAAAGCTTCGGCTTTTGTAACGTCGCCCTTTCGCAATGCTGCATAAAAGGTATCCATCAGCACCTGGGTGCCACCATCTGAAACTGACCACAATGAAGCTATAGCTGCCTTAGCGCCAGCTTTTTGCATTTGGTAACCAAAGCCCAAAATCTCTTTTCCATTACCCAGATGACCTCCTACACCAGTTTCGCAAGCACTTAGCACTACTAAATCTACATTTGGTAATGACCAACTTTCGACATCGCGGAGACTAACGCGACTACCATCGCCAAACAGAATAAAAGATTCTTCCGGTTGACCTGTGACGAAGGCAGCATGAGTGGCAAAATGAACTATGTTGTAATCATTGAGGCGGGGAATAACTGCTTCGCGATTAAAGGCATTATCTAATAATATAAGTGTGTTGTCAATCTTCGCTGCAAGATTGTTTACTTCCCGACCGGCAAAGGGTAGTCCTGCAAAACTATATTCATTATTTCCTACTGGAAAGTTGTAATTCCCCCTGGTAAAAGCACCGGCTAAAATGTGGGGGTTATGTTTGGGTGCGGGGGTTAAATTAGTCAAACTGGCGGCGGTGATGTAGTTAATGGCATAGTGCTGCACTAGCCATTGTTTGCCATCAAAAAGTGCTGCTAAAGGAATGTAACGCAATTGTCCATCTGGGGCATATATTATTGTTTTAGCTTTGGCATTGGCAATGTCTTTTTCTATTGGTTTAATCAATAAATTATATAACTGACGTGCTGGTATTGTAGCATCGGTAGAGGGGTTTTGTAAAGCTTTGCGAAATTGTGCGATCGCTTGTTTTACTACCTGCCGTTTTACAGGGGCTGATCGATGTATTGGCGCTGAATTAGCAGTCACCAGCACCAATTCGATTCTGTCTTCTAAAATTAAGGGATAAAGCAGTACAGCTGGTTTTTCCAACTGCTGTAAATTCTGCTGTAGGCGATTGAGATTGGGCAGATTTAGATTTTCTCTTTTAGATTTCTGGTTTAGTTCCTGCACTAACGCCACCACATCTGGACTGCGGACAAATTCATTCAATTCAGGCTTTTGTTGCTGCTGTATTTTCTCCAATTCGGCAATCCTTTGTTGCTGAATTGGTGTGCGTTGGGAATCTGGAATGCTACGTAATTGTGCCAATTCTTTACCGAATTGCACCGCTTGAGAATATTTTTCAGAAATCTGCTGTTCTTGTGGCAAAAAATCAACGCCTTTTGCTGTTTGGTCATTTCCCCGCACATTTCGCAGATACTCATCTACCTCTTGAACTTTCAGCAAATCTAAGACTTGTTGTGCTTCTGAAACGCGATTCTGTTTTAGTAATAAATCGGCTAATCTGCGATAGGTATCGGCAACAGTATCTGTGAAAGATTTCTGTTGTTCTAGAGACAGCACTTTTAAATCTTTGCGGATAGATTCTGTAACATTAACCCCTTGTTTGTAAAAAAGGATTGCCAAGGTTGACTGATTTTGTTTTTCTAACAAATAACCGATATTACCCAGGGCGATACTTTCTCCAGTTTTGTCGCCTACTTCTTGCAGAATAACTAAGGATTGTTGTAAAAATTCCAGCGCTTTGGGATACTGACGCAAACTGTAATAAACGCTGCCGATAGTGTTAATGGTACGACCTTCTCCCGCTTTGTCACCAATTTGTTGACGAATTGCTAATGCTTGCTGTAAAAACTCTTGTCCTTGGGAATATTGTCCCAAATTAGAAGAGACACCGCCAATGTGATCTAGTGCGTCTCCCTCAGCAGCTTTATCGCCAATTTGTTGGGAAATTGCTAAAGCTTGTTGATAATATTCCCGTGCTTTGTTATAATTTTTAAGATGATCGTAAATAATGCCGATCGCATCCAAAGCTCGACCTTCTCCCGCCTTATCTCCTATTTCTTTACGAATCGCCAATGCTTGCTGCAATAACTCTAATGCTTGGGGATATTGACCTAGATTATAGTAAACGCCGCCAATGTTATTGAGAGAGTTTCCCACACCAGTTTTGTCGCCAATTTGTTTGCGAATTGCTATTGCTTGCTGATAATATTCCAGCGCTTGAGGATATTTTCCTAGACTATAAGAAATACCGCCCACATTATCCAGAGTATTGCCAATACCAACTTTGTCGCCAATCTCTTTGGCAATTTCCAAAGATTGCTGATAAGCTTCTAAAGCTTTATCGTATTGACCTAAATTTTCGTAAATGACACCTATGCCGTTGATGGTACTACCAACGCTGGCCCGATCGCCAATTTCTTGGAGAATTGGTAAAGCTTGTTGATAGTATTCAAGCGCTTTGGGATACTGACTTAGTTGGCGATAAACTAAACCAATATTGCTAAGGATACGTCCGATACCAGCTTTATCTTTGATAGTTTGACGAATCGCTAAAGCTTGTTGATAGTATTCCAGCGCTTGATTATATTCACCCAAACTAGAGTAGACGCCGCCGATGTTATTAAGGGTGCGTCCTTCGTCTCGTTTGTCTCCTACTTCCTGGCGAATTCCTAAAGCTTGTTGATATAATTCTAATGCTTTGTCATAATTACCTTGTGCGGCGTAAACGGCAGCTATGTTGTGCAGCGCTTCGCCTTCAATTGCGCGTTTACCGATTTGTTTAGCAATTTCCAAAGCTTGTTGATTTAATTCCAAAGCTTTAGGATAATCACCTAATAAACGATGAACATAACCAATATTGTTGAGAGTTTCGCCAATACCAGCTTTGTCGTTAAGTTCTTTGCGAATAGCCAAAGCTTGCTGCAAATTTGACAAAGCTTTGTCATAGTCGGCTAAACTGGTGTAAACTTCGCCGATTTTGTCGAAGGTAGCGGCGATACCAGCCCGATCTTTTTGGTTTTGGCGAATTGCTAAAACTTGTTGATATGTTTGCAGTGCAGCTTGAAATTCACCGGAACGATATTGGGCGACACCTCGTTCAAATAATCTATCTACCCCAACAGTATTATTCTGGGAAAGTGCGATCAACTCTGCCAACAAAAAATGTGAGCTTTTCCACTCATTCTGTGTCAAGCACAGAGCAAAGAACAGGCTGGAAGCAAACAGACTAAAACGTTTAAAATCAATGTGCATGATCAAGTTTTTGCTCAAAAAAGAATCTTTCTATATAGGATTGTAGCAAGTGTATGAAAACACCGACCGAACAAACTACGTCAACCTTATACGATCGAGATTATCAACTCTGGCTAGAGACAACTATACAACAACTGCGATCGGGCCAGTTTCCCAATGTCGATTGGGAAAACTTATTTGAGGAGTTGGAAAGCATGGGTAGAAACAAGATTAGTTAATTCATATTATGTCCGGTTACATCGGCATTGTAATAGGAATCATTGGTTAAATTTAACCGCAGATGAAGACAGATGAACGCAGATGAACGCAGATAAGAGCGTCCCGACCCTGGATTTTGCCCGTTAATCACAACCGTCACTTCTTTAGCAAGAGTGCCGAGATCTTGTTCCTCCAATGCTTGCGGTACAGCAATTTGGGGTTGCACGAGTACAACTGCCGTACCTATGATTGCTGCTGATAATCCACAGTAAAATTTCATCGCTTCACCTGCCAAATCCTCAAACCAACACCAGCATTACTAATAAGTATTTGCCCATCACCACTGAAAGCCAAAGAATTTACTGCCACGATTTGTCCTTGAGGGCTACGGACTTCCAGGGTATGTAGAAGTTGACCAGTATGCAGACTCCAAATCTTTATATTACCATCATCGCTACCACTGGCGAGGATGTGTGCGTAGGGGTCAATGGCGACAGACCTAACTATCTCGGAATGTCCTTCTAAAGTACGCAATAATTCTCCCGTATTTCTGTTCCAAATTTTGATAGTATTGTCAGCACTACCGCTAGCAACAATTTGTCCAAAACGACTGATGGCAACACAGCTAATCCAATTTGAATGTCCGGTGAAAGTACGCAGCAATTCTCCTGTCTCCGAATTCCAAAGTTTGACACTTTTATCGGAACTCCCACTGCCGATAGTCTTACCATCCGGACTAAAGGCAACAGCATTAACAAAATCCCGATGTCCGGTGAGAGTCCGCAACTCTTTGCCAGTACTTTTATTCCAAATTTTAATGATGTTTCTTTGAGGTGCGTAACCGCCACTAGCTAAAGTTTGGCTATCCGGACTGAAGGTGACAGAACTAACGGTTGAGTTAGATGTTGATTCTCCATTATTGATGCTTTGCAGCAGTTGTCCGGTGCTTAGATTCCATATCTTAATGGTTGCGTCATTACTGCTACTGGCGAGAGTCTGACCGTCTGTACTGATAGCAAGTTGCCAAATGGGTTTGGAATGCCCGCTAAGAGTACGCAACTCTTTGCCAGTAGTTCTGTTCCAAATTTTGATGGTCTTGTCGGAACTCCCACTTGCTAATGTCTGACCATCTGGGCTGATAGCGACACTCTTAACAGAGTCTGAATGCCCGGAGAGGACTTTCTCTGGAGAAAAGTTGTCTCCTAAGTAAGATAAATTAATTCCTGACTGTGGCGCTGCTTTCAAAAATGTGTTGATGGGAATTGCCAAATTAAATCCAGATTTAACATCAACTGTCGCCCCGGTATCTGGATTAAAAACAGGTTCTCCTTCTGCCCTTCCGTGAATGCCAACCAAACGCCCTTGTCCATCCAAAACCGGGCCACCACTCATGCCCGCACGGGTGATGTTGGTGTAAACCAAGCCATAGCCATCTTCTAAAGCTTGCAGTGGACGACCGGAAATGCTACCTTTGGTCATTTGATAAATGGCTTGATTAATAGCCCGCCCTGGACGAGGCCAACCCGCAGTATAAACTGTAGCACCTTCAGTTATTTGGTCGGAATCACCTAATTCGGCAACGCGATAGTTTTGGTCGCTGGTGAATTGCACCAAAGCTAAGTCAATTCCAGGCAGTTTTTTGACAGTGCTATAGTTCAAGGGATGTGTCTTAGCATCGGAAGTGACTATTTCATATTGATCTTGGGTTGCCACAACGTGCTTGGCAGTGAGGGCGTAGTAATTGTTGCCTTGCTTGGAAATAATTACGCCTGAACCAGGATTTTGGCCGTTAATCAGAACTGTGACATCTTTAGCCATTTCGCCAATGGCTTTATCATCTAATGTTTGTTGTTGCGGTACTGCAACTTGAGGTTGCACTATTACAATTGCCGCACCAATTAACGCTGCCGATAATCCATAGGAAAATTTCATGGTTCTACCTGCCAAATATCGATGATGCCGTCGTTATTGCCACTGGCGAGGATATTACCTTGAGGACTAAAGGCGACAGATTCACCCTTAATTACAAAGTTGCTTGTGTGTCCCCGCAGGTCGCGCAGAAATTCGCCGCTACGCAAATCCCATAACTTAACGGTGTTGTCCCAACTGCCTTCGACGCTGGCTAAAATTTTGCCATCGGCACTAATTGCGATGTCGGGCACCAGGTCGGAATGGCCTTTGAGAGTATTTTGCAGTTTGGCGGTACGTAGGTTCCACAATTTAATAGTTTTGTCATAACCAGCACTTGCCAAGGTTTTACCATCGGGACTGAAGGCAACGCACAACACGAAGTCGGTATGTTCGGTGAGGGTATTTTGCAATTGGCCGGTGCGAGTGTTCCACAACTTGACAGTTTTGTCGTTGCTAGCGCTGGCTAAGATCCCCCCTAGCCCCCCTTGTGAAGGGGGGTTGGGGGAGATCGGACTAAAAGCAACGGACTGAACTGGGGCGGAATGTCCGGTGAGGGTACGCAGCAGTTGTCCGCTGTGCAGATCCCAAATTTTGATGGTGTTGTCAAAACTGCCACTGGCTAAAGTTTTGCCATCGGGACTGATGGCAACAGAACCAACCCAGTCGGTATGTCCGGTGAGGGTGCGTAGCAGTTGTCCGTTATTGGGGTTCCACAGCTTGATGGTGTTGTCATGGCTGCCGCTGGCTAAAATGTTTCCATCGGGACTGGAGACGATCGCACGCACTTCGTCTGTATGCCCTTTGAGAGTGCGTAGCAATTGACCGTTGTCAGTATTCCACAGCTTAATGGTGCCGTCGCGACTATCTCTAGCTATGTCATCATATCCGCCACTGGCGAGAATGTGGGTGCGAGGGATGAAGGCGATCGAATTGACAGGATAGCGCGAATGCCTAAGAGTTTTGCTGGAAGTCGAGGAGGCTATGACTTTGGGCAAAGCCCGCCGGTCAATTAATGATGCTGTTGGCAAAGCCCGCCTGGGAATCAATTCCGAGTCCAAAGCCCGCCTGGGAATCAATTCCGAGTCCAAAGCCCGCCTGGGAATCAATTCCCAGGCTAATAGCAAAAGTCCACTGAAGTGGACTCTAGAAGGATATTCAGTCCACTTTAGTGGACTTTCGCTATTAGCCTGGGGTTTTAACCCCAGGCGGGCTTTGTACTTTAGTGAACTTTCGCTATCAGCCTGGGGTTTTAACCCCAGGCGGGTGAGTGGTTGGCCAGAGATGTCAGAATTACCTGGGGCAAAGCGGTAATTCTGGTTACAGCTCAACTGCAACACAGCAGATAAAATAATTGCACCGCAGCTGAGCCGAGTCATAGCCATCACTGCGGCCGATCGGAATTTTCAGGTTTAGAGCGGTTGGAAGCGCTTCCCATAGGCGTATACTGACCGTTTAAAAATTTATCTAGACTGATGTAGACAGGCTGGGTGGATTCGCTGATAGGGGCCGCAGAAGCAACGCGAATACGAAATATCCTTTGTAGACTGTCTCTGGGAGTGCTGCCATTAGAATTGAGGGCGAATAACGGTTCGCCGCTGCAAGACCCATTTTCTTCCTGGGCAACGCAGACTACCGTTTGACCGTTCCTAAATCCAGTAGTGAAATATTTTAGCGTGCCGTTGTTGTAGTAAGTCTGGAGTCTGCTAGATACTTCCTCACAGCTTTTTTGAGGGGTATCGCCTGAACTGACGAGATTTGGCGAATTCCAGAGAATCATCGGTACTTCTCCTTGTGGCGTGCGGGCAATGGTTGCTGGGACGCCGTTGCTGCTGCCGCAAAAGAAGTTGGTGGTGCTGCTTTGGGCACGGCTGGGAGGAGTTATGGTAGATGCACTCAAGAGTGCGATCGCTAACGCCGAGTATATCTGAGCTTCGGAGAACTTTTTCATAGTTATTCTGTTACTCAAGCGAAAAAGACCTGTACTGTCTCTAGCTTAGCCTTGGCTTGATGGGAAGCTCAACAATAAACTCTGCCCCCTGTCCCGGCGCTGAGACGCAAGTCAAGTTACCGCCGTGTTTATCCACCACAACGGAATGGCTAATCGCCAACCCAATCCCAGTACCTTTGCTGGCAGATTTGGTGGTGAAAAACGGGTCAAACAACCGACGCTGAACTTTCTCTGAGATACCGGGGCCGTTATCTGCAATGCTAATAACCACACGGTGTTTGTCTGCCTGGTAAGTGCGAATCCGGATAGTAGGATGCAGGCGAGTTAAGACTTGGGACTCCGAATTCCGGATGCCCGACTCATCAAAAGCATCGATCGCATTTGCCAGTATATTCATAAATACCTGATTCAGCTGACCCGCGTAACACTCTACTTTAGGCAAGTTGCCATACTCTTCGATCACCTTAATAGCGAGACGATTGGAGCTTGCTTTGAAGCGATTGCCTAAAATTAACAAAGTGCTATCTATCCCTTCGTGAATGTCTACCGCCTTCATTTCGCTTTCATCAATGCGCGAGAAGGTTCGCAGTGCCTGAACAATCTCCCGAATGCGATCGGCCCCCACTTTCATCGAACCCAACAGCTTGGGCAAGTCTTCAATCATAAATTCTAAGTCAATTTCCTCTGTTATTTCGGTAATCTCATCTCCCGGTGACGGAAAATTCTGGCGATATAAGTTTAGTAAGTTAAGCAAGTCTCTGGTATAGTCATCTGCATAAGCCAGATTTCCATAGATAAAGTTGATGGGATTATTAATCTCATGAGCAACACCAGCCACCATTTGTCCCAAACTAGACATTTTTTCGTTCTGCACCAGTTGAGTTTGGGTGTGTTGCAGTTCTAACAGAGCTACTTCTAACTGAGACGCTTTTTCTCTTTCTCGCGCTTCGGATTCTTGCAAAGCTGCATTTAATTTAGCAATCTCATCGGCTTGACGCAACACAATACTTATAATAGCGTTTCTTAGTTCGTATACAGCATCAATTTCGCACTGTTTCCAAGGCAAAGATTTTAAACTAACAATTTCTTTCCACAATTCAAACGATTTGCGAGGAGACAAACGTAAAATACCATCCAGCATTCTTTCCTTTATTTGAGCCGGTTCATTGGGATTGCCCGCCCAATTCACTGTTTGAATCACTTCTGGCCGAAACCACAAAACATAATTACTCCTCGTTTGAGAAATTGAAATTCCTATTAATCCACTTGCTACATCTTTAAACTCCTCTGCTTCTGGATAAATCTTTGCCAAATAATCAGTATAAAATACATCCTGTTTAAACCTATTATCTATCCATTTAATTAACTCTTTAATCTCTACCTCCGAAGGCGTTTTGCCGATAATTTTGTAATCTCCGTCAATACAGACTGCGGCTCCTTCAGCGCTGACCAAATCTAGTAAGTTTGGGTAATACTTAACCAAGCCATCAACAAAGTTTTTTTGTTTAGACATATATTCAATAAACTTAGCAATAATCGATTTTAATTGCAGCTTATAATCATAGTCTTGATTATTTTCTTTTGGTGCCAATTCTACAGACATGACTTGTCCCAGGAATTTGCAAGCTGTCCGCACTTCATAAGAAACATACTTGGGTGAATAGTGATGGCAAGCAACAAGTCCCCAAAGTTTCCTGTCTTTAATTAAAGATATAGACATAGAAGCAGTAACACCCATATTTTGCAGGTATTCTATATGAAGAGGAGATACGCTTCTTAAGACAGAAAAACTTAAATTGAGCGAGTTATTGATAACAGTATTATTAGCTGGTAAAATTTCAACTGGTTGGTAATTCACATCTGCAATTAACCTCAGCCAATTTAAATAATATAATTTTCTAGCCAATTGAGGGATATCTGTCGTCGGGTAATTTAAGCCTAAAAAAGCAGCTAAATCTTCTCGTTTCTCTTCAGCAATTACAGAGCCATGTCCTTCCGAGTTAAATTTATATACCATAACTCTGTCAAAATCAGTAATTTTTCGGATTTCCTGCGCGATCGCTTGACATAAATCCTCTAAATTGGATGTATCTTGAAGCTTAGATATAGCCCCTCTTATCTGATGATAAAAATTTAAAAATAGATGATTTTCTTGATGGATAGCTGGTTCTAACTCCAGGATTAAGACACCATCAATTCTATGGAATATCCCATCAAAAAGGCGATCGCCCATACCAGTTTTGAACGATAATTTAATAGGATTTATTGTTTGCAAGTCTTCATTACTCAACAAACATTGTTTCAGAGCCTCTATTTGAGAGTCATCCAGCAATTCTCTTAAAGTTTTTCTAATTAATTTTTCCACAGGAATACCGAAAAACTCTAAGGTATTGTTGCTCACTTGTAAAATTGTCAAATGAGGCTCCCTCAATACCAAAAGTACACCATGAGGCTGAATGGAACCAGGCAGGTGAATCGGTTCCCTTTCACAGTTAGTTAAATCAGCTTCTTCAGCTGTTATAATTTCGCTTTTATTCATGTTCTTGACTTTCCTTTCTAGAACTGGTAAACTCTTTTCCTAAGACTTAGCCCCGATACCAGTCTCTCCCTGAGAGTCATATACAGCGGTTCCCGCTGTAATGAAGTACATTTTAAGTAGGGGCGAAGCATTCCGGCAGATGATTTATTGGTAATCAGCAAAGATAAAATACGGTCATGCTTCGCCCTTCCCCTTCGCAT
>CASBRD010000349.1 GCA_949128025.1 Oscillatoriales cyanobacterium PMM_0008
TCATAAAATTGACGAAGTTTATATTTTAGACCGCGTAGGCGGTCTTTGTTTGTATAGCCGCGACTTTAGTCGTTAGGCTGCTTCATAAAATTGACGAAGTTTATATTTTAGACCGCGTAGGCGGTCTTTGTTTGTATAGCCGCGACTTTAGTCGTTAGGCTGCTGAAATTATAAACTTCCGCAAATCGGTAGAGGTAGGGTTTCTACGTCTTCAGTGAGAGTACGGAGGATGGTAAGTTTCTAGCTGGAGATTGATACCAGTTCTGTTTTTAAACCGTAAGCTTATCAATAGTGATGCCTACTTAGCTCACCTCGCAAGCGATTTAACTGTTTGCAACAACCTGTCGAGATTTCAAAAAGAAGGAGAAACTTTTAGCATGAAACGTTCTAATTTGTCCAAAGCTGTTGGCGCTGGCCTTTTGAGTTTAAGTCTCGCTACTCTCCCCGCAGTTCTCCCCGCTTCTGCCCAAACCAATACGTCTCCCAATAGAACCAATACAACGACTGACTACAACAATCGCAGCCAAGGTACTAACTCTGATAGAGGCGATCGCGATTTTGATTGGGGCTGGTTAGGTTTGCTCGGCCTGGCCGGTTTAGCTGGTTTGGCCCGCCCCAAACGCGAAGAACCCGTGCGTTATCGCGAACCTGATGAAGTGAGCCGCCCAGGCGCTCGCTATTAATACGCTGGCTACCACAAATGTTAGCACCAAAGAGGGCTTTAGGAATTTGAACTAAAGCCCTCTTTAATTAAAGCGTCTTATATCTTTCTAAGGATAGAAAGTTTTAACCAAAGGCGATCGCAAAGATGAGACTTCGGCTAGATAAAGGTAGCGGTATTTTCTGTTTATAGTGAACAAAGTTGGATGAATAAATGGAGAACTTTGTGAAACAGTTGGCTACTTTTATCAAACGCCTGAATTTCGTCCGAGTTTTAACAGTATTTTTCGCAGGCATCATACTATTCGTCAGCACTGCCTGCGGTAGCCCTAGCGTGCAAGCCAAGGGTCTAGACAATAATCCCCGCCCAGAAGTGCCCAAAGAAGCTGTAACTAATACCTACAAAGGTGGGATGAACGACTTTAGCGATGTCGATCCTCGATTTGACACTTCAGCAGCAAACAAAAAAGCCGATCGTCTGATCGAAAGTGCTGAGCATAATTTGACTGCAAGGACTGGCAATCCCGCAGAAGCCATCAAACGTGCAGTTAACGATGCACCTGACAGTGCTAAAGAAGCGGGTCGCAATGTGAATCAAGCAGATGGAAACGTTGCTGATAAAGCTGCGGATTCAGCTAAGGATTTTGCTGAAGGTACTCGTCGAGGAGTAGAAAACATCAAGCAAAATACTCAAGATGCCGCCAAGGATGTCGCTAAGAGTGCTGAGAAAGCAAAATATCGCGCCGGAGAAGCTGCTGATAATACCAAGCAGGGTCTAGACAAGGTATTTAACAAGGACATGGATTAATTTGTCCGAAAACTGAATTTATTAGGTATGTTGTTGCGCTTTAGCGCTCTTTGAGCGCTAAAGCGCAACAACGTACCTATGATTTAACTATGACTAATCGATCGGACCCGATATTAGTCGCATAACTTGCCAATTCCCAATTCTCACCTTCAGACCTTGGGATTGACGATAAACTCATTTATGACTGTAGGCTCACGAGTGACGATCGCACTCGGATTAGCGTCCAGTTGCGGCTGGCTGTAAGGTTCGATACCGTAGGTGATCACGCGCAGCTGTTGCGTCTGCCGATCGATATTAAATTCATTCCAGCCATAGTAGTGAGCTGCCACATAACTACCGTTAAGCAGAGTAGCATCAATTTGGCCATTAGCTATAGCCAAATTGTTATCTAAGCCAAGGGGGTCATATCCCAAGGGAATAATCCGGTTATCTATAACCTGCCTGACAAAAGCGTCTTTTTGTGCAACATCGGTCAGCGCGTTATACCGATCTTTTTCTGATTGGGGAAGAACAGCATTCGGTGTAAATGCGACTGTTGCTGGCCCAAACGGGGCTGCAAATGGCCCTTGCCCAATATTTAACTGAATAGCCACAGGATTTGTCATCACATCAATAACATCTGTAGGGATTTGGGGCTGGCCGAATCCCTCTTGATAGGTAACGTTATTGGTAACAAAACCATGAAAATCTCCACTGACAAAGACAACATTTTTGATGTTGTTTTGTTGAATGAAACGGAGCAGATCTGTCCGCTGGGCAGCATAACCTTCCCAGCGATCGCCAGCAACTGGAATACCAAAATTCTGGATCGGGTCTGTTGACATGATAAATTTCCAAGTGACACCAGCATTTTGGGTTGCCAGTAAATCGTTCTTCAACTCCTGAAGTTGCACTCCTCCCAGTAGAGTGCGATTAGGTTGAAAGACATCGCTCAGAAACTGGTTAACAGTAGCTTGGTCTGAAGTTTCTGCAATACTTCTCAGAGGAGCATCTCGGAAAGAGCGCAAATCTAACATAAACATGGCCGCATCGCTGCCGAAGGTATTAAAGCGATAAAGCTTTTGCTCATTAGCCGTGCGGGGGTCACCAGTTTCGCCGTAGAAATCATTCCGTAGAGGATTGTATGCTTGAAAAGCTTGCAAAGCATTATCGAACACAGGCGTGTCATTGACAAAGCCTTCCCCAGTCCCAAAAATTCCCTCCTTTTGAGGAGAAACTGCTGGTGCGGCACCTCCGGCGAAGTCATTTGTCAATTCGTGGTCATCCCAGGTGGCATAGGTGGTAGTGGTAGCCTGGACGTTAGCCCAGGAATTGATGCCATAACGCTGGGCGTAAACTTCATTTTGCTTGGTGTTAAACTCGATCGCAGTTTTCGGTTGTCTGACTCCCGGTAAATCTGGAGATAAGTCGTCTACATAGGCGCTGTCACCTATGCGAGCGAAAAAATCGAGGTTGCGTCCGGGTGCGTTTGCGATCGCCGGAAAGGGAGCAAGTTGACCCTGCCAGTCACCAGCCACCCCAAACCGCAAACCAGCACGAGTTCCCAACCCAGCTGGTGTCCGAAACTGTCCCGCCAAAGTTGTGCCTGCTGCGTCCCTCACCCGATAAAAGTATTGAGTACCAGGAGTTAAATTCGTTACCTGTACCTTGATGGGTACAGTGGGGTCAGTTGTGACATTGCTTAAAGTTCCCAGAATATTGCCAAAGTTTGAGTCAGTCGAGTACTCAAAAGTAACTGTTCCGGGAGCGGTGCTGCGCGTCCACAACACTGTTGATGTCTGCGTTGTATCCCCAGCAGCTATGCCATTAGGCAATGTCGATCCACGCAGGTCGATCAAGGGAGTAAATTGGCGTCCTTCTGCCGCACCAAACTGAATATAGTGTTCTATCCCCGTGAGTTCGTCTCTTTGAACGGCAGCAGCAACATCTGTATTTCGGGCTAAATAATAGCTGGGGTTAAATAGGGCACTAGGGTTGCGATCCTCAAATTCACCAAACTTAGCGAAGTGTTCTATTCCCGTGAGTCCGCCCGAACTAACCGCTGTTGCCACGTCCGAATTTTGAGCTAGATAATAAGCGGTATCGAATAATACAGTGGGGTCGCGACCTTCGATTTGACCGAAGCGGATGAAGTGGTCAACCGCTGTAATTTCCCCTCTTTTTACTACCGCCTCAACATCCTGGTTGGTGGCAAGATAATAGGCGGTATTAAACAAGGCACTGGAACTGCGGCGTTCATTTTGGCCGAATTTAATGAAGTGATCGTAGCCATTCCCAAAGATGCCGCCAGCAACCGCCTGTGCGACATCTTGGTTCCGAGCTAGATAAAATTTTTCGTCAAATAGGGTGCTGGTGTCTAACATAACCTCAAAACCTTAATGTTTTATGTTTGCAGGTTCTCAAAATAAATGCTTTTCTTTTTCAGATGCCTAGTATTGCAAAACATCAATGTTTTGTCAAGCTTCTAGCTAGCCAAAATTCATAAAAAATCATGCTAATAACGTAAGTTGCTAGTTATATCGTTAAGGCTTTTGCCGCAGGGTAAGTTGTTGGGCTTTAGAGCGCTAAAGCCCAACAACTTACTCATTCAAAAATCTGACTTCTGGAAATAAAAAAAATTTCGGATTTTTTGTTATTTTACCGTATATTTAGTAAAATACTGACGCCAACTGCTGTCAGTCACTTCCCCGTCAATCTTAAGAAATAATTATGCTGACCGATCGCGACCTATTTAACGAGAATTTTTATCGCGCCACGAACCCAGATGTGGTAGCAGCCATATCAACAGGACAGTTTTCCAGTGGGTTTGACCACTTTATCAGGTTTGGTGAATTTGAGAGGCGAAACCCCAGCGCTTTTTTCGATAGCAGCTATTATCTGCAACAAAACCAGGATGTTGCAGCCGAAGTAACAGCAGGTAGAACAACGGCATTTGAACATTTTATCTTGCGCGGTCAATTAGAACGTCGCAATCCCAATCCTCTCTTCGACACGAGTTTTTATCTTACCAATAACTCGGATGTCGCTGCTGCTGTGACGGGAGACCAGCTTACGGGTGTAGAACACTTCGTTAAGTTTGGTGCCAAAGAGCTGCGTAACCCCAGTCGCTTCTTTAATGCTAGCTTTTATTTCAACCGAAACCCAGATGTTGCCCAAGCAGGACAAAGAGACGAAATTACCGGGGTAGAACACTACATCGAGTTTGGTCAGTTTGAGGGTCGCATTCCCCGCCCTCTGTTCAGTCAGATGTTCGTCTTTGGCGATAGTATCTCAGACGATGGTAACCTGTTTGCCTTCACAGGCGGCGCTGTTCCGCCAAGTCCACCCTACTTCAACGGACGTTTTAGCAACGGCCCAGTTTGGGTGGAAGATCTCGCGCCTACACTGGGATTAGCGATCGATCCTAACACCAACTTTGCGATCGGCGGGGCCTTATCGGGAACTCAGAATGTTGGCAACATTCCAGTAGCACCTCCTTTACCAGGATTGCAGACGGAAATCGATAGTTTTATCGCAGCTAATCAGGCGGGTGTAGATTCCAAGGGACTTTATGTGGTGTATGCCGGTGCGAATGATTACCTTGGCGGCGGATCGACAGATTTTGCGGCGACGGTTAATAATCTGGGTAGTGCGATCGCAAAACTCGCCGCAGTTGGGGCGAGAAACTTTATGGTGCCCAATCTGCCAAATTTGGGAGCAACTCCGGGAGCAGCTGCTAGAGGGCCCGAAGCTCAGCAAGGACTGGCGCTGTTGACCAACGCACATAATAGCACTTTGGCTGCGACCGTGCAAAATTTAGAACAAAATCCGAACATTAACATTATCCCTGTGGATGTTAGTACTTTGTTTAGTAATGCGATCGCCAATCCCGCCAATTTCGGATTCACAAATGTCACCAATAATCTCGTACCTGGAGCCGGAACTGACCCTAGCGTGAGAAATTTTTCCTTACCGCCAGGAACTAACCCGAACCAGTATTTATTTTGGGATGCGATACATCCTACTGCCCGCGCCCACGAGTTCATTGCACAAACTGCTCTGAAAGCAACTACGGCGATTCCCGAACTGGTAGAAATTTTATGACTAATGACTAATGACTAATGACTAATGACTAATGACTAATGACTATACCACGCTTGCAACGCTAGTCGATGTACTTCTCGCCAACTAACATTATTTTCCTTGGCGAATGCGGCACAATCTTCGTATTCCGGTTGCACGTTGGTAATGACACCACCGCTACCAGATACTTTGACGCGCACTTCACCGTAAGGCGTCAGCACCCGCTGAATTTCCCTCTGCAAAATAGCTCTGATTTGGGTAGAACGGCGGATACCCAATGTTGTTGTTTCTCGGAATAAAACCGTTTCACAAGTTTGTTGATTTTCTGGATGACAGATAACTGTTAACAAGACTCCCTGGCGCGATTTTTTCATGACAATCGGCTGGGTAAAAACATCTAAAGCACCGGCTTCAAATAAAGCATCAAATGTGTATGCGATCGCCTGCGGACTCAAATCGTCAATTTGCGTTTCCAATACCGAAATCGTTTCTTGTATTGTGGGGTGGGCATCTTCCCCGGCTTTTTCCTGTTGCGCCTGTTCCACAACAATTTCGCCGATCCAAAGTCGCAAGATATTGGGAATCGGTAAGTTCCGGGAACCTGCGCCCAGTCCGATGCGCTGGAGGCTCATCTGCGGTGGGGGGCCAAAGCTAGTGGCGAGAGTGACTGCGATCGCAGTACCCGTTGGCGTACACAATTCCTTCTCAATCCCGTTGCTGTAAACTGGCACCTGGCGAGACTCCCACAATTTCAGCACGGCAGGTGTTGGTACTGGCAACAGTCCGTGTGCCGCCCGCACCGTACCGCCACCAGTGGGCATCGCCGAACAATAAAGTTGGTCAATTCCCAGCCAATCCAATCCCAAGCAAGTACCGACAATATCCACGATCGCATCAGTCGCCCCAACTTCGTGGAAATGCACTTGCTCTGGCGCTATACCGTGAACGGCACCTTCGGCGTCTGCCAATTTGCGAAAAACCGCCAAAGAAGCAGCTTGCGCCCGCACGGGCAATTTAGCCGTCAAAATCAAAGCCTCAATTTCTGGCAGATGGCGTCCGTGGTGAGAATGACCGTTACCTTGGTGGTGATGATGATGGTCATCTGTTAAATCCACATGAACTTTAGTTGCTTGCTGACCGTTGCGGTGAACGAGTTCTGCGCGTAACTGGTACTCGTGGGAAATGCCCAAAAGGTTGAGCTTTTCGATCGCATACTCCAGGGGAACACCGGCATCGACGAGTGCCCCCAAACACATATCACCGGCAATCCCAGCAGGACATTCAAGGTAAGCTAGCTTGTTCATTAGTTATGGGGCTATAAAAGTCAAAAGTCAAAAGTCAAAAGTCAAAAGGGACTAGAAAAGTCAAAAGTCAAAAAGGGGCTAGGGAAGAGGGAAGAGGGGAGTGGGGGAGTGGGAGAGTGGGGAAAAAGCACTGTAACTCATCCGATCGCTTGGACGCTATAAATAAA
>CASBRD010000350.1 GCA_949128025.1 Oscillatoriales cyanobacterium PMM_0008
CTCCCCCACTCTCCCACTCCCCATCTTCCCATCCAGACGGCAAACACGACTAATTGATTACGGTTCACCCTAAACCCCAAGTCGGTGGATATGCCTACTATTAGATTCAGTGGCAGCGATCGGTAGATGTAAAGCGACTACAGCGACACGACGACTCTTGAAAGCTAACCGTCCCCCCCAAGGTTCGGGAAACCCCCCTTCAAGAGAAACCTAACCGCGCTCAGTATAGAGAATAGTCTTTCAGTGAACCAACAGTATTCAAGCTGGACAAAGCTCCTGAACGGACTCGGTTGAAACAGTTTGTAGTCAAAGCATCCTCCAAGATTCGGCTGGTCAATCGAGAGCCAAAAATTATTTAGTTTAGATGGAACCCGAACACTCTTATGGCAAAAGTAGTTGGAATTGACTTAGGTACGACTAACTCCTGTGTGGCTGTAATGGAAGGTGGCAAACCCACAGTTATTGCCAACGCAGAGGGTTTTCGGACTACGCCTTCCGTTGTAGCTTATGCGAAGAACGGCGATCGCCTCGTCGGTCAAATCGCCAAGCGCCAATCGGTGATGAACCCCGAAAATACCTTCTATTCCGTAAAGCGCTTCATCGGTCGTCGATTCGAGGAAATTACCCACGAAGCTACCGAAGTATCTTATAAAGTCCTGCGCGACAACAACGGCAACGTTAAACTCGACTGTCCCGCGCAAAGCAAGCAATTTGCGCCTGAAGAAATTTCCTCTCAAGTACTGCGTAAGCTGGTAGACGATGCCAGCAAATACCTGGGTGAAACCGTTACCCAAGCTGTAATCACCGTTCCCGCTTACTTCAACGACTCCCAGCGTCAAGCTACCAAAGATGCCGGTAAGATTGCCGGAGTAGAAGTACTGCGGATTATCAACGAACCTACCGCTGCTTCTCTGGCTTACGGACTTGACAAAAAGAGCAACGAAACTATCTTAGTATTTGACTTGGGTGGTGGTACGTTCGACGTATCGATCCTGGAAGTTGGCGACGGCGTGTTTGAAGTGCTGGCGACTTCTGGCGATACCCATCTGGGTGGTGACGATTTCGATAAGAAAATCGTAGACTATCTGGCAGATCAATTTAAGAAAGATGAAGGCATTGAGCTGCGGAAAGACAAACAAGCGCTGCAACGCCTGACAGAAGCCGCTGAAAAGGCCAAGATCGAACTGTCTAGCGTCACCCAAGCAGAAATCAACCTACCCTTTATCACGGCTACTCAGGAAGGCCCGAAACACCTGGATATGACCCTGACGCGGGCCAAGTTTGAAGAACTCTGCTCTGATTTGATCGATCGCTGCCGCATCCCCGTAGAGAACGCGATCCGCGATGCCAAAATCGACAAATCCGCACTTGATGAAGTGGTGCTAGTCGGTGGTTCTACCCGGATTCCCGCAGTACACGAGGTGGTGAAGCGTACACTCGCTAAAGAACCCAACCAAAGCGTCAACCCGGATGAAGTGGTGGCAATTGGTGCCGCGATTCAAGCTGGTGTCCTCTCTGGTGAAGTGAAAGACATCCTGCTGCTTGATGTGAGTCCCCTGTCTCTGGGTGTGGAAACCTTGGGCGGCGTGATGACCAAGATTATCCCACGCAACACCACTATTCCTACCAAGAAGTCGGAAGTTTTCTCTACCGCTGTGGATGGTCAAACGAATGTGGAAATCCACGTTCTCCAAGGCGAACGGGAAATGTCCAACGACAACAAGAGTTTGGGTAACTTCCGCCTAGATGGAATTCCCGCAGCACCACGCGGCGTACCTCAAATTGAAGTAATTTTCGATATTGATGCCAACGGTATTCTCAACGTTACGGCGAAGGATAAAGGTACTGGTAAGGTGCAATCGATTAGCATCACTGGCGCTTCCACTTTGGCGAAAGACGAAGTTGAGAAGATGGTCAAGCAAGCGGAACAAAATGCGGCTACTGACAAGGAACGTCGCGAAAGGATCGATCGCAAGAACCAAGCTGACTCTCTGTCTTACCAAGCTGAGAAGCAACTGCAAGAGTTGGGTGACAAAGTTCCCGCCGCTGACAAGACCAAGCTGGAAGGTTTGATTAAAGACCTGAAAGATGCTGTTGCTAAGGAAGATGACGATCGGATCAAGACTTTGATGCCAGAAGTGCAACAAACTCTGTTTGCGATCGGCAGCAATATCTATCAACAAGCTGGCGCAGGTGGTGCTGGTGGCCCCGGCCCCGGCCCTGATGGTGGAGCTTCTCCCGGAACTTCTAGCGGCGGTGGCGATGATGTAATTGACGCCGAATTCTCTGACACTAAGTAGTCATTAGTCATTAGTCAGTAGTCATTGGCAAATGACTTTTGAGAAAAGGGTTGATAATGGTAGCAAGCGCTCATTATCAACCCTTTTTGGTTTTATTTACACATCGGTGAAGTAGCTCTTTTGGCAGATTTACTGCTTAATTTCTCGCGCTAAAAAAGTATAAGATTCTGTGGAAAAAACAAATTAAAAGGAGCATCAAATGCCATATCCCCAAGCACCTTGGACACTTCAAGGCTACGCCGTTCAGACATTGCAGTTGATAGATATTGAAAAAGCGCGTCCATTCATTCCCTCAGAATTAGAAATCGTCTCTGTTTGGCCTGAAAAAACTCTAGGAGGAATTTATATATCCTCTTACGGTTCCGGTTCGGTGATGGAATATAACGAGTTGATTGTTGTTGCTGGTTTGGCGCGTTATGCAGACAAAATCGGTGCTTGGATTTCTCATATATATGTAGACAATCCCGACTCTGTAGCTGGGGGTCGAGAGATTTGGGGATTACCCAAAGAAATGGCTGAGTTTACTTGGGAAAACGATCGTAATCGCGTTATTGTCCGTCAAGGAAACCGATTACTTTGCGGCCTCACCTACACCCAGCCAAGTTTAGCATTGCCACTGCCGTTATCTGGGATGTGTTTCGGTTCTCTGGATTCTGATTTACTGTTATTCAAAGGTGAGTTTCAGTCTCGCGTGGGATTAGTTAGCGGCGAATTGGAAGTACCCGCAGAAAGTGCTTTTGCCCGGTTAAATTTAGGTCAGCCTTTCCTCACAGTTTACTGCGATGATTTGCGTCTGGTTGCGGGTGTACCAGAAGTTGTAGGACAAAAATCTGTTGAATTCAGCTACTCTTGAAGGTGACTGGTGAATGGGGAATTGAAGAATTTAATAATGGCACCAATTATGTTGCTTGATATCCTGTCCGGTTGAATACTTGTAATAAATTTTATTGCCGTAGGTTGGGTTGAACAAAGTGAAACCCAACTTTAGCTTTAAGTTCGGGTTGGGTTTCGTTCCAAGGGCCTAACCTACAGATATCATAAGTGATTAACCGGACATGATATTATTTTGCGTAGAGAAAGGCATTGTCCCAAAGGTAATCGATGATTGTTTTGGCATCGTCCAGGGATGGTACATTGCAAAACCCTTCGTTATCGTAAGTCAGCAGAGGTATTTCTGGCGTACTTCCTGACTCTACTCCATCTTTGATGATTTTGCCCCGTATCCCTTCCAGATTGCGGAGTGGGCCTTTGATATCGAAGTCAATTTTCGTACCGAATTTCTTTTCCATCCATACCTCAATTCGGTCATCCAATTTTTCTGGCGTAAGCGGTGTTTTGCTAGTCATCAAGTGATAGTAAGCCAGGATAATTTCTTTGCATTCTTCCTCCTCTGCGGCGTCAATTAAGGCTCCAAAAACGCTAGCGTTATTAGCCAGATTCCTGAAGAAAAGAGTGTCTGTCACATTTTTTTGAAATCTGACCTTTTTGTAGTTGTAATTGGTATATTGCCTGAAGCCGACCCCACCTAACGCCACCACCAGAGACAATGCCGCTACCAGTAGAGGCATAATATTCTTGACATTTTCCTCGCTGATATTGAAATTTAGGAAGCTGGTTTTTCCGAAGAACACAAACCATATCACCCCTATAATCAGCAACACTTGGGGTACGATTTTCACAACCACCGAAGCCGCCGCCCCAATAGCTGGAATGCCAAGCAAAAGACGATCTTTCCAGGTCATGCTGATTTTGATGTTGGGAAATAGGAATTCTAGGTCAAATTTGGGGATGTTTTTATACAAGTAGATATACATTTTCCCAGGCGTGAAATTCAGATTCTTTTGCTTACCTTTTTTGGAAGCAAAATATGCAGCATCTTTGAATTTCAGCAACAATACCACCCGCTCAAAGGTATCAAACGTCTTTTCTACGTTCTTCAAAAGTTTCTTGACAGAAGTGATTTTCTGATTATCGCCTCGGTAGTAGCAAACTATCTGCTCAAAATCCTCAAAATTAACCTCTGTCTTTAGTTCAATCAACGAGTTTTCCTGAAAAGCCCGTTGTAACATTTCTTCAGATAGGGGGACATAATTGGCTCTTTCCAGGACAACCTTAAAAGCTGCAACCAGTTTAGCTTCCATGTCCGCTTGCTGCGCTGAAGTGGGTTCAATTTTCAACTTGGTATCGGCATCCGGGTTAAAGGGAACAAAGTTATCCTTTAACATCTCTAAAGTCTGATGCAACTGAAAATGGTAATAGGACGACAAGATTTCGCAAAAATCCCGGAACTTTTCGACATCTGCGGGAGCCAACTGGCCGTCTTCAACGCAAAGTTCGATCAAATCGGAGCGACGATAGGGGATGAAAGCTTCGCGGTCTTTATAAATTGCCATAATATCGATGTGTTGAATAGCATGGCTCATGAGAGCGGTGATCTAGGTAATAGCATAAACAATTATTGACACCAAGGAAATACCGATTGCCTACGGCACGCTGCGCGTGAAGCGAAGCTATCGCGTCAGCGAATCGCACTTTCTCAAACTACACCACCTGAAAATTTATCATCTTAGCCCCTAGCCCCTAGCTATACGATATCGCTGGAAGGTGCTTATGGTGTGCGATCGGGCCTTATTTTCCGCAGACAAACGCATTGTCCCAGACATAATCTACGATCTTTTTGGCATCCTCTAGGGATGCAACTTTGCAAAACCCCCGTTCATCGTAACTCAGCAAAGGTATTTCTGGCGTACTGGCTTCCTCTGACCCATCCTTGACAATTTTACCGCGTATTGCTTCCAGATTGCCCAGAGGGCCATTAATATCAAAATCAATTTTCGTACCAAATTTTTCATCCATCCACGCCTCAATGCGATCGTCCAATTCTTCCGGTCTAAGAGAAAATTTGCTGATTAACAGATGATAATAAACCAAGATAATTTCCTTGCATTCTTCTTCTTCAGCCGCATCAATTAAGGCTCCAAATACACTAGCATTATTAGCTAAATTCCTGAAAAATAGAGTGTCTGTAACTTTTTTTTGAAAGTGTACCTTCTTGCTTTTGTAACTGCTGTATTGCTTGAAGGCGAAACCGCCAAAAGTCATCGCCAGGGACAGCGTGGCCACCAATACTGGCGTAACATCGCGCACCGCCTTTTTGCTTATATTCTCCTTGCCGATATTTACTTGGCCGAATACGACAAATAATATCACACCTATAATCAGCAACAGTTGAGGTATAACTTTGAGTAGAATCGGAATAGCAGCCCCAATAGCCGGAATGCCAAACAGAAGGCGGTCTTTCCAGGTCATGCTAATTTTGACGTTCGGAAATAGCAACTCCAAGTCAAATTTGGGGATGTTTTTATAAAAATAAATATATATTTTACCTGGCGCAAATTTTAGTCGATCGGACTTAATTTTTTTGGATTCAAAATAGGCGGCATCCTTGAATTTAAGCAATAATACTACCCGTTCAAAAACAGCAACCTTCCGTTTTACTTTCTTGAAGAACTTCTTGACCGTAGTTATCTTTTGACTGTCGCCTCGGTAATAACAGACTATCTGTTCAAAATCATCAAAATCAACTTTTGTCTTTAATTCAATCAATGTCTTTTCCTGAAAAGCCCGTTGTAACATTTCTGACGATAAAGCCATGTAATTGGCTCTTTGGAGAATATTCTTAAAAGCCGCGACCAGTTCGGCTTCCATCTTTGCCTTTCGATCGGTCCCAAGTGCAATTCTCGGTTCGCTATCGGCATCCGGGTTAAACGGATCGAAATTATCCTTTAACATTTCCAAACTTTGATGCAGATGAAAATGATAATAAGCCGACAATATTTCGCAGAAATCGCGGAACTTTTGCACATCGGCGGCAGGCAACTGTCCATCTTCAACGCAAAGTTCGATTATATCGCGCCGATGATAGGGAATGAACGCTTCGCGGTCTTGATAAACTGCCATAATACTGGGATCTAACGATATTTTGGATAGCAGAGAAAGATGCCAAACGACTAAAGTCGCGGCTACACAGACAAAGCCTGCCTACGCAGGCTAAAGATAGCGCGATCGGCCCTTCACTCTTACAATAGATTACAATATATAATATGTCATTCTCAAAGCGCATCCCATAACCTTATGCAAGCCTACAAACTCAAAGCTAAAATCGATCGAGCGGGTCACTTGATTATTACAGAACAGATCGACCTACCAGCAGGAGACGTGGAAGCCATCATCTTGCAGTCAGATGAAAATCTTGATATTGCTACTGATGCCACAACTGATTCATCGTCTGTCGGGAATCAAAGTAAGCTTGAATACCAAAGTAAATTTATGAGAGAATGGTCGGCAAATAACCATCCAGTTTCTCCAGACTTTGACCCAGAACAAGCCAGATTAGATGACCGTTTTATACCCCCAGCTAACCTGTCGGTATAGTTGGGGTCTTACTGCGAACCTGATAAATAGTCTCTTCGTTAGACCCCAATTTAAGCAGTCATCTCACTATCATTTGGAGATTGCTTATTACGCTTAATCGATTTGCCTACGCGGTTCCCGCTTGGAGCGTTTCGATCTACTTTAGGAGCAGTTTCTCCCACGTTAGGCAGCAAATCAGCAACACCAAATAGCTCCCCAAGTCCAGATCTTTTTACATAAGCTTGCCGTCCAGCGTGAGTCAGAATAACCTTTGTCCCAGCCTTTACCTCTTCACTGGTTAACAAGGGTAGGGACTCCGTATTGATTTTCTTGTCGTTCGCAGAAACTTCTGGCTGCTGTTGGTGAGAATCTGAAGGCATATAAATCTTCTCCTGGTGGGCCGGGCGCTGGCCCCAGATACTCCATCATAATAACGTCTCTGTAGTATGAGACAGCTGATTCTAGAGAAACCAGAACAACTAAAGGCTTATTTTCTGGTACTATACAATATGTTAATGCAATCTCGATACAATACCATATTAACCATTTACCGATAGGAGCGATCGGTCGGTCAGCCGACTCATCTTGACTGGTAGGATATGCCTCTAATTGTTCGATTTCCAGGTATTTTGGAGAACCGGGATAAGGATAAAGACCATATCGCACCAATCCCCACATTCGATCGGTATAAACGAGTTTGACAATATTTTGGCACTCAAAATCAGTATTTTTCCACAAGCTAGACCAGCTAAAAGACCAATCTCTAGGCATATCATCTTCTTTGGCGGCCAAAATTAGAGCCACTTGCTCTCCAGCCGATCGATCTTGAATTTTTACTTGATACGAGCCAATGCTAGTCAATTCAGCCTCACACACCAACTGCAATTTAAGCTTCTTTAGATTATAGAGTAACTTTAAAGGTCTATAGCACTTAACTAGCGATTACAGCTGATGTTATAGACTGAAGAAAGCAATCATCTCAATTGGGAAAAGGAACAAACGATGCGACTCTCTCAAATGTTATTCGTTACACTGCGGGAAGACCCAGCCGAAGCAGAAATCCCCAGCCATAAACTACTACTCCGCGCAGGCTACATTCGTCGCATCGGTAGCGGTATCTACGCTTATCTCCCCCTGATGTGGCGCGTCTTGCAAAAAGTTTCTCAGATTGTGCGCGAGGAAATGAACGCTACACTAGCACAAGAGTGTCTGCTACCGCAACTGCAACCGGCAGAGTTGTGGCGCGAATCCGGACGTTGGGACACCTACACCCAAGCTGAGGGTATCATGTTCGCCCTCAAAGACAGACAAGAGCGAGAATTAGGATTGGGGCCAACTCACGAAGAGGTAATTACTACTATTGCTAAGGAAATGATTCGTTCCTATCGGCAATTACCCCTGCACTTGTACCAAATTCAAACCAAATTCCGCGATGAAATCCGCCCCAGATTTGGCTTGATGCGCGGACGGGAATTCATTATGAAAGATGGCTATTCGTTCCACGCTGATGAGGAAAGCCTGAAGAAAACTTATCAGGATATGCACCAAGCTTACAGCAATATGTTGCGGCGAAGCGGTTTAAGTTTCCGTGCAGTTCAAGCAGATTCAGGTGCAATTGGTGGTTCTGGTTCTCAAGAATTTATGGTATTGGCGGAAGCGGGAGAAGATGAAGTTTTATACACCGAAGATGGTCAGTACGCGGCTAATGTAGAAAAAGCTGTTTCTTTGCCAGCAGATGCAGAAAATTCTATTTTTACAAGTTATGAAAAACGGGAAACACCCGGAACTGATACTATAGAAAAACTCTGCAAATTCCTCAAATCTTCTCCCACTCAAGTGGTAAAAAATGTCCTTTATCAGGCAGTTTACGATAATGGCATGACAGTGTTGGTGCTGGTGATAATTCGCGCCGATCAAGAAGTCAATGAGGTAAAGTTACAGAATGAATTGACTAAGTTATCGGGGAACTACGGCGGTAAAACTTTGTTATTCCTGACGGTTCCAGACGCAGAAGCACAACAAAAATGGGCAGCAAAATCTTTACCTTTGGGATACATTGCTCCTGATATTGGCGATGATTATATTGCCTCGCATAAGCAGGTTAATTCTAAGTTTCTGCGATTGGTTGATCATACTGCTGTCGATTTAAAGAATTTCGTCACAGGCTCTAATGAATCTAGTTATCACGTTGTTGGTGCTAATTGGGGAGAGCAATTGAAATTACCAGAAAATGTGGTAGATGTGAGAAAAGCTCGTCCGGGCGATCGGGCCATCCACAACCCCGCACAAACCTTACAAAGTGCTAGAGGAATAGAAGTAGGTCACATTTTCCAACTAGGCACGAAATATTCTAAAGCAATGGGAGCAACCTACACCAACGAACAAGGTGAAGAAGTTCCCCTAGTGATGGGTTGTTATGGTGTCGGCGTATCGCGCTTAGCTCAATCTGCTGTAGAGCAATCTTACGACAAAGATGGGATAATTTGGCCAGTTGCGATCGCACCTTATCACGTCATCATCTCCATTCCCAATGTGAGTGACGCCGCTCAACTGCAAGCAGCCGAACAACTTTACGACCAGCTAAATGAAGCAGGAATCGAAACTCTACTTGATGATCGCAACGAACGCGCTGGCGTCAAATTCAAAGATGCCGATCTAATTGGAATTCCCTATCGGATTGTCACGGGAAAATCACTTAAAGCAGGTAAAGTGGAAGTCGTCGAAAGAGCCACGCATAAAGCTCAAGACATAGCGCTTGAGGAAGTTGTGCCTACACTCAAACAGTGGATTGATGCAGCTGTTAGCTAGAAAAGTCACTCATTCAACTGACAACTGACAACTGACAACTGACAACTGACAACTGACCACTGACAACTGACAACTGACAACTGACAACTGACAACTGACAACTGACAACTGACCACTGACCACTGACCACTGACCACTGACCAATCCCCAATCACCAATGGAATTAATCACAATCCTCTTATCTGGCTTGCTTGGTTTCCTCTCCCCAGTGGGTTTAGTCGTCGATCGCGTCGCCCAGAATGCGATTCGCTCACGATTTACCAAGGTGGAACAGCTGCAAGTCCGAGTTGACAACGCTCCCTCCCACCAGCTTATACAAGGTAAGGTAGAACGGGTGCGGATTGCTGGGCGCGGCTTGTGGGTGACGCCAAATTTGCGAATAGCTGCCCTGGAATTGGAAACCGATCGCCTTGATGTCAATTTACAGCGTCTGAGACAGCCCAGTCCGAGTTCCCCCGCCGGAGGATCTCAGAGATTGCCGACTGGGGCTTTGCGGCGACCAGTGCAGGCGGGATTGCGTTTGGTTTTAACCGAGCAGGATATCAACAAACTCCTGCAATCACCAGATGTAACAGCTAGGTTGCGTACTGTGGGAACCCGCTTTTTGGGCAATATGGGCGGCCAACAGGCGCAAGCCTACGAGTTGACCGATCCACGGGTGGAATTTCTAGCTGATAATCGCCTGCGCTTGCAGGTAGCATTACAGGAAAAAGGCGAAAGTGTAACCGAGCAAACCAGTTCCAAACAGGTGACTCTTACGGTAGAGTCGGGACTGGGTATAGTATCTGGACATCAGGTGCAATTTGTTTCGCCAACTGCCTCTATCAACGGTAATCCCGTTCCGGCTTTCTTGTTAAACCCGATCGCACAAAGTCTCACTCAGCAGTTGGATCTCCATAAACTGGAAGAAGCCGGAATTACAGCGCGGCTCTTACAATTAAATGTAAATCCAAAGCAAATGGAAATAGCGGCGTTTGTGCGAGTACAGCCACAGCCCGCTCCTGAAACGGGAAAAAACTAATATTTTCCCGGTAATAATCACATTTTCAAGTACTGTTGGATTACCGTCTCCTCACACCGAACCTGCCAATTCTTAAGGAGCTACCTGTTTATGGATAAGCGACAACCACCTCGTCGTGTTTCTAGTCGTGCCATTGCGACTATCGGGGCGCTGATTTTGGCTATTGGTGGCGGAACGGTTTGGTTGGCATTAAACTCGCCGACCCCTACCTCTACCCCTACCCCCACATCTGCCAACTCTATGCAGCCAGTACCAGTACAGGATACGGCTGATATTTATTGGCTTCAAAATCGGGACAATAAATTTGAGTTGGTTGCTCGTCCTGTAACGCTCGATAAGGCTGCAAGCAAAAATCCCAGCGCTATTTTAGACCAAGCTTTCATCCGCTTATTGGCTGGGCCTAGCGATACCAATGACGGCGTTTCTACAAGCATTCCCAAAGGAACCAAACTCCGAAGCGTAACCGTTCAAAATGACGGTGTTAGTGTCGATCTATCCCAGGAGTTTATGTCTGGCGGTGGCAGTGCTTCGATGACGGGGCGCTTGGGACAAGTCATCTACACGGCTACCAGCTTAGACCCCAATGCTAAGGTCTTTATCTCTGTGGATGGGAAACGTCTGGAGACTTTAGGCGGTGAAGGTTTGGTGCTGGAACAGCCATTGACTCGCCAAGGTTTTCAGAAAGACTTTCCGCTATAGAGTCATTGGTCATTAGTCATTGGTCATTGGTCAGCGGTCAAGAAAATTTCTCCCCTGCTCCTCTGCTCCTCTGCTCCCCTGCTCCCCCGCTCCCCCGCTCCCCCTCTCCCCCACTCTCCCACTCC
>CASBRD010000351.1 GCA_949128025.1 Oscillatoriales cyanobacterium PMM_0008
AACTGGTGGTCGAAAACGTCACGCGCCAGTACAAGTTCCAGGTGCGTCACACCATGTCGCCGCGACAAGTGCAGTTCTTGCTTAGCGGGGGGTTGATCAGCTGGATGAAAGAGCGCCTCTCCGGTTCACCCGAGTCTCGCGGCGCATAATCGCTCGCATGGGCAAGCGGCGCTCCACCTTCGCGAATCCCGCGCGCCGGAATGTGTTCGCGAAACAGGGTAGAGGGGTAGAGGGGTAGAGGTGCAGAGGGGAAAAGAAGAAGATTTCAGATTTCACATTGAAATTAAATCTAAAATCTAAAATCTAAAATCTACAATTCCCAATATGGTGTGTGGAAGTGCTAAACAACGTGAACAAAATGCGTTTATCTCCAGTTTTGGTAGTAGCTATTACTTGGGCTACCCTCGGTTTACAGCATTCGGCGAACGGACAAACCTCGGATTCCCAAGCAGGTATAGCCAACAATCTATCGTTTGGGCAAGGATTTACTCACATAAATACTTTGCCATTACCAGATCGGCAGGATCTAGGGCTCACCGCTCATTCGGGCCATATAGAAACTGCTCTAGCGGACAACCTCTTATTTGAGGTAGAAACTTTACCTCACAGTAAAGCGATCGAGTCGTTCCAAGAACTGCCAAATCTACCGGGTAAAGGCCATAGCAGCCACATAGAGACTGCTATGACAGTTCAGGATGCCTCTAGCTCCAGCAAAATCCCTACTCAACCGCAATTTCTCGCCCAAACAACCAACCAAGAGCGTCCAACGGATACCCAGACAATACCAAGGGTAGAACCCACAGCGCAAACGCAGCCCGCAGACGATACACAACGGCGAGAAATTCCCGAACCAGAAACACCCAGAAACGTCGAAACGACACCTCCAACACCGCCATCTCAAGGAGTCCCACCCCAAGGAACTCCAGCGCCCGAACAAGAAACACCGAATCAACTTGAGTTGAATCTCACTCCTGGGGGACGATCGCCTCAAAACCCCCAGATCGATATTCCCGAACGAGCGCCCTCTACTCCTATAAACATCCAGCCAAGCGAAGCCCCAGCAGTAGATCCGCGTGTGTTGGTGGCGGAAGTGTTAGTAAACGGGGTAGAAGGAAAACTGCAATCGATCGTTTATGATGCCATTCGCACCCGCCCCGGACGCACTACAACACGCGCTGGATTGCAAGAAGACATTAATGCTATCTTTGCCACCGGCTATTTCTCTAAGGTCAGAGCCGAACCTAGCGATACTCCTTTGGGCGTCAGGGTGACTTTTGTGGTAGAAGCTAACCCGACCCTGCGTTCTGTGCAGGTGGAAGGCAATCGAGTGTTGCCCCAAACTGTCGTTCAGGACACATTTCGCTCACAGTACAACGATATCCTCAACTTCCGCGACCTACAGGAGGGCATTAAGCGCTTAGAACAGTGGTACAAAGACAAGGGCTATGTCTTAGCCCAGGTGGTTGATACGAGGGTCAATCCAGACGGAACGGTCACCCTGTCGGTCGCTGAGGGGGTGGTGGAGAATATTCAAGTCCGCTTCTTGAATAAGGAAGGAGAGGCCACAAACGAGCAAGGTCAGCCGATCCGAGGTCGTACCCGATCGTATATTGTGACTAGGGAACTGGCGCTCAAACCCGGTCAGGTATTTAACCGCAATGCGGTACAAAGCGATTTACAGCGGGTCTTTCGTCTGGGTTTGTTTGAAGATGTCCAAGTTTCTTTGAATCCAGGACAAGACCCGCGTCAGGTGAATGTGATCGTCAATGTGAAGGAAAGGAATGCGGGTTCGATCGCAGCTGGTGCTGGGATTAGTTCTGCTTCCGGTTTATTTGGTACGGTTAGCTATCAACAGCAAAACCTGGGCGGAAACAACCAGAAAATAGGGGCGGAGGTGCAGTTGGGTCAGCGGGAGCTGCTGTTTGACTTGCGCTTCACTGACCCCTGGATTGGTGGTGACCCCTACCGCACTTCCTATACTGTGAATTTCTTCCGACGCCGCTCTATTTCTTTGATTTTTGATGGTGGCGATCCAGAAATTAGACTGCCGAATGAAGATCGGCCCCGGATTCTCCGCATCGGTGGTGGTGTCACTTTTAACCGTCCCCTGTCAAAAAATCCCCTAGCTGAATCGGAATGGGTATCGTCTTTGGGACTCCAATATCAGCGGGTTTCGATTCGCGATCGCGATGGCGATATCAGTCCGGTAGATGAATTGGGCAACGATCTCAGTTTTAGCGGTGAGGGGAAAGACGACCTGCTATTAGTCCAACTTGGCTTAGTGCGCGATCGACGCAACAATCCCCTGCGGACTACTAGCGGTTCCTTACTGCGGTTTGGTCTGGAACAGTCGGTGCCGATCGGTCTGGGGAATGTTTTCCTGACTCGTCTGCGCGGCAGCTACAGTTATTACATTCCAGTCAAATTCACTAGCTTCACTCCCGGCGCACAGTCTCTCGCTTTTAACGTTCAAGGAGGAACGGTGCTGGGTGATTTGCCTCCCTATGAGGCTTTTTCCCTGGGTGGCAGTAATTCTGTGCGTGGGTATGAAGAAGGGGATTTGGGTAGCGGTCGCACTTATTTGCAAGCTACTGCTGAGTATCGCTTCCCCGTTTTCTCTGTGATCGGTGGCGCTCTTTTCGTTGATTTTGGCACGGATATTGGCAGTGGTGGAAGCGTCCCCGGCGACCCGGCTGGAGCGCGGGGTAAACCCGGTACAGGCTTCGGCTACGGTCTAGGCGTCCGAATTCAATCTCCGCTAGGGCCGATCAGAATAGATTATGGCCTCAATGACAACGGCGACTCTCGCATTCACTTCGGCATTGGCGAACGTTTCTAAAATCTTTCAGAACTAAGCCCAGCTGTCACACTTAAATCAACTTGTAGGGTGCGTCAGACTTTCGTTATACATCGATAGAATCTGCCGTTCCCGCCACAAGATTATGTAGGGGCGAAGCATTGCGGAATTAACTTTTCGGTTTTGAGTTAAGCTTAATCCCGCAATGCTTCGCCCTCCCACTATACATAGTCTTCCACCGGGAA
>CASBRD010000352.1 GCA_949128025.1 Oscillatoriales cyanobacterium PMM_0008
TACCCAGAAAGCAAGTAACTTCGCTCTTATGATAACTGGGGTAAGAGCGCTAAAGCGCAACAACATACCCAGAAAGCAAGTAACTTCGCTCTTATGATAACTGGGGTAAGAGCGCTAAAGCGCAACAACATACCCAGAAAGCAAGTAACTAGCAACTTGAGTTACTAATTGAGTGTAACCTTACTTATAACATTTACTTTGAGTATATTAACTCATTGACAAAAATTACAGAGTAGGGTTTATTTTTTAATTTTGACTTGATGAAATGGTATTGGAGTGCGCGATCGATCTGGTCAAAGGCGTGTCGCTCTCCTGATAAAATGCCTTAAGACGGTAGACCTTGTTACCGAAAAACGAGCTAAAGCTTTCGGGCTGGAAGCTTATGATATAAGCTATTCGCGGCTTTAGCTGCCTTTGCGATCGAATAGAGTTGCTGTATTGGGAGAAGCGGAAAATGACAATCTTGTTTCAATTAGCTTTGTTTGCTTTAGTCGCCTTGTCTTTTGTTATGGTTGTAGGCGTCCCTGTTGCCTATGCGTCACCTCAGAACTGGGATCAATCCAAACGCTTACTGTGGTTGGGTTCCGGTGGCTGGATTGTGTTGGTGCTGGTAGTCGGTGCGTTGAGTTATTTTGTGGTTTGAGCCAAGTTAATTGGTCAAGAGTCATTGGTCAAGAGTCATTAGTAAAAGACTGATAACTAATGACTCTTGAGTAATGACTAATGACAAGGAAGTATTAAAATGGCAGTTTTTGAGGGAAATTTTACTCAGGCGGAATCTCTGCGGTTTGCGATCGTGATCGGTCGATTCAACGACCTGGTGACGACCAAGCTTTTGGAGGGATGTCAAGATTGCCTGAAACGCCACGGCGTTGATACAGATTCTCACGGCACTCAAGTAGATTATATTTGGGTTCCGGGCAGTTTTGAAGTGCCTTTGGTGGCTCGCCAAATGGCAATGACCCAGCGTTATGATGCGGTGATTTGCCTGGGTGCGGTGATCCGAGGTCAAACTCCTCACTTTGATTATGTGGCTGCTGAGGTGTCCAAGGGAATCGCGTCGGCGGGATTTCAGACTGGAATTCCGGTGATTTTTGGCATAGTGACAGTAGACACGATGCAGCAAGCCCTAGAACGGGCGGGAATTAAGAGCAATAAGGGCTGGGATTATGCGATGAACGCCCTGGAAATGGCGAGTTTGATGCGTCAAATCAAGGGTAATGCCGATCTCCAGCCTTTACCTGCTTCCCTGAAAAGTGCGATCGCTCCCAGACAGTCAGCCGAACTTGAAGGACTGAGCTAGGATATCCAAAATAATTGCTGTCTTATAGTTGACAGACAGGAATTATTTTGAGATAGTAAGAACAGTGAGTGGTTGCGGGTATAGCTCAGTGGTAGAGCGTCACCTTGCCAAGGTGAATGTCGCGCGTTCGAATCGCGTTACCCGCTTAGAGAGTATATTAGAATAAAATCATCGGAAATCGCTTTGTTTTAGATACGATAAGAGAAAGCGACGCCTGACATCCTTTTCTATACCGTTTAAGCGACTGTTGCTAAGGGAGGATGTGAAAGTTAATTGCGATCGCTAAAAATGTTCTCGATGTCCTTGGATAAACTCGGTTTGCGAAAAGACCGCTTGTGCCATCTCCAAAATCCCAAAAGATAGACTTAAATACTGACTACCCTTGTCCTTGCGGACGAAAGGGTCGCTTAGTGCCGATCGTACTGACGGAAGCCTTTGGCTGCAATCGCTGTCAGCAAATCTTTGTCGTAGAAAAAAGCGAATACGTAATCGAGCAACTATCTTCAACCTATCCCTACAAGAAAGCTTGGGTGTGGACAGGTACTCGGTGGCATCGGGCCCAGACCGGCTTGAAAGAACATTACTTGCCCATAGCTTTTCTGTTCCTGATCGTGTTGCCTGGGATCTGGCTGGTTTGCGTTTTAAACTTCTTTCCAGATAAACTGTTTTTGGCAATAGTGCCAGTTGTGCTGCTGGAACTGCTAGCACTGATACAGTGGTTAGCTTACAGGCGTTAGCTATATGACCGCTGAGACGTTTGATGCTTCACCAGATTCGATCGCGGTTCGCCGCGCCTATCGAGCCTCGTTCGACTTAGCCACTACCAAGGGAGTCGATCGCTCTCGTGCGGTTGTGGCAATGGCACAAGCGCTTAAACGCGCCTCAGACGACATTCTCGAAGCAAATACTCTCGACCTATTGGCGAGTCGAGAGATGGCAGTGCCAGACCTAATTTTAGATTGGCTGAAACTGACACCCGAACGCCTCCAGACGACGATCCAAATGCTACAACGGTTAGGAGAGTTGTCCGATCCCCTGCGGCGGGTGATGAATGCTTCTTATCAACTCGAACAATCCCAGACTTACTGCCAGTTGATGCCTTTGGGGACGATCGCATTGGTGTATGAGGCGTTCCCGGAATTGGGGGCGCTGACGGCGGGTTTGTGTATCAAAACAGGGAATAGTTTGATTCTGCGGGGCGGAACTGAGGCGAGTCATTCTAATGCTGCGATCGCAACTGCTTTACAGTCAGCCTTGGAAGAAACTGGGATGCCGATCGGATCTCTGGAACTGCTACCATCCGATCGGGGGAGTTCGCTGCGAGATTTGATAACTCAAGATCGATGCGTAAATTTAGTGATTCCCTACGGTCGCCCCAGTCTAGTGCAGCAAGTGGTACGGCAGTCAACTGTGCCGGTCTTAAAATCGGGGATGGGCAACTGTTACCTTTTCTGGTCACCATCTGGTAGTTTGGAGTTAGCTCGCTGGATGATTTTAGATAGCCATCACAGCGAACCAGATCCGGTTAATGCGATCGAGAAAGTTCTCATCCACAGCAATCAAAAGCCCTCTTCTTTGGTCACGCTTTGGAACAGCTTGAAGGAAAAGGGCTTTAAAATTCGAGCAGATGCCGAGTTAATGGCTGAGTTTCCAGATTTGAAGCTGGCTAACGAGTCAGAGTGGGGCGAACCTTATTTAACCAAGACAGTGGCTTTTAAAGTGGTGAATAGCTTGGAAGATGCGATCGCCTGGATTAACCAATACAGCAGCGGTCACGCTGATAGTATTGTCACGGAATCTTATCAGGAAAGTCGTCAGTTTGCCTTGGGCGTGAATAGCGCCTCGACTTACATCAATGCCAGCCCTAGATTTTCTCGCAATCCTTCAAGAAGCGAAGGTATTTTTCTGGGTATGTCTAACCAAAAAGGGCATCGGCGGGGGTTGATTAGTATGGAAAGCTTGACAACGCTTAAGCATATTGTTCAAGGAAATGGACGATTTTAATAGGTAGGGAATTTCCGATGAAGTTTCAGATTTCAGATTTCCAATTTGAAATCTAAAATTTGAAATTGGAAATTCCCTAATTACCTACTTTTGCTGCGCTAGTTTTACATTCGTGGCCAGACCAAGGGTTTGTAATAATTGAATAGTCATCCATGTCATGTCAATTTCCCACCACTTCAAACCGTGACGAGCAGAATATTGAAAGGCATGGTGATTGTTGTGCCAACCTTCACCGTAGACTAGCACCGCTACCCACCAGCAGTTGGTGGATCGATCGCCAGACTCATAAGTGCGATAGCCAAATTTATGCGTGGCGCTATTGACTAGCCAAGTGCAGTGGTATACCGCAACTAAACGCACGAAGATTCCCCAAAGTACAAAAGGCCAGCCGCCCAGCAGATAAAGCACTACCCCCAGGAGAACTTGGAGTGGGAGAAAATACTTTTGTAAAAACTGATAAACTGGATCGTCTGCAATGTCTTTCGTGAAACGAGGAATTTCTTTTGTTTGCGGTAGCTGATAAAGCATCCAGGTCAAATGGCTCCACAAAAATCCTTGATTGGAGTCATGTGGATCGCCTTCGCTATCCGAGTGCAAATGATGCAGGCGGTGCATACCCACCCAATCAATTGTCCCGCCTTGCATGGCTAAAGTACCGAAGAAAACTAGGAGATATTCTAGCCACTTGGGAGTCTCAAAACTGCGGTGGGTGACTAGGCGATGATAGCCCAGGGTGATCCCTAAACCACCCGTCACCCAGTGGAGAAAAACAGCTAAGCCTACAGCTGCCCAGCTAAAGTTGCCGGGAAGAAAGGCGAAGATGGCAGCGGTGTGAATCGCAACCATGAAAAGGATCACAACCCAATGAGGGCGAAGTTTGGTAGAGGTGGCAAGCGTCATGCAATAACCTTGATACGAATTGTGCAGCCCAATCTGCGGAACCCTAAAATCCGCATAGCTATATCGTGAATGAGGAATTAATGAACAGCCTTCAACAGCTGCTGTCAGCAGAACAGGCACTATTTCCGATTTTTTCTTGTATTGACGCTAAGGTCAAGCAAAATCTCAAACGAGTGCTGGAAGCGTTTCGGCGTCATCGGGTAGGGGCTCATCATTTTGCCGGTGTTTCCGGTTATGGGCACGATGATTTGGGACGCGAGACGTTGGATAAGGTGTTTGCCGATATCATGGGTGCCGAAGCAGCAACAGTGCGGGTGCAGTTTGTTTCTGGCACTCACGCGATCGCTTGCGCCCTATTTGGCGTCTTGCGTCCGGGAGATGAAATGCTGGCTGTCGTGGGTTCCCCCTACGACACACTTGAAGAAGTCATTGGCTTGCGAGGTCAGGGTCAAGGATCATTGATTGATTTTGGCATTAAATACCGAGAATTGTCTCTTACTGGTGAAGGAAGTGTGGATTGGCAAGCCCTCTCTCAAGGGATAGTCGATCGTACTCGCTTGGTGTTAATTCAGCGTTCCTGCGGTTATTCCTGGCGTCCTAGCCTCTCAATTGCGGATATCGAGAAAATTATTTATATCGTCAAGCAGCAAAATCCCGATACAGTTTGCTTTGTGGATAACTGCTACGGCGAATTTATCGAAGAGAGGGAACCCACCCATGTCGGTGCTGACTTGATCGCTGGGTCGTTGATTAAAAATCCCGGCGGGACTGTCGTTGCTGCTGGCGGGTACGTTGCTGGTAGGGCAGATTTGGTGGAAGCGGCTGCTTGTCGCCTGACGGCACCGGGAATTGGCAGTGCTGGGGGTGCTACATTCGATCAGAATCGTTTGCTGTTTCAAGGTTTGTTTTTGGCACCGCAAATGGTAGGCGAGGCGATGAAGGGCAATCACCTGACGGCTTATGTGTTCGACAAGTTGGGTTATCCGGTGAATCCTTTGCCTTTGGCACCCAGGCGCGATGTGATTCAAGCTATTAAGCTGGGTTCGCCGGAGAAGCTGATCGCTTTTTGTCGGGCCGTTCAGCAGCATTCGCCGATCGATTCTTATGTTGAACCCGTTCCTTGGGATATGCCGGGTTATGAGAGTCAGGTGGTGATGGCTGGCGGTACGTTTATCGAGGGCAGTACTTTGGAGTTTTCGGCTGATGGGCCGTTGCGGGAACCATACGTTGTATTTTGTCAAGGGGGAACGCACTGGACTCATGTTGCGATCGCGCTTGAAGCTTTGATTGATGCGATCGGGCCTGCTTAAGGTATTGACATTTTCGACAAATTATGTTTTTGTTCAATCAGAAGCTAAAATGCTGAAAATCTCGTTTGGACTAATATCTTCTCTGTCTGATTTTGAATAAATAGCCCAAGTTGTTAGTTATAAGATTGGGGTTGCTCTTTGGTACGTTGTTGCGCTTTAGCGCTCTTATTACAGCTAGGATAAGAGCGCTAAAGCGCAACAACATACCCTTATACAAGTAACTAGCAACTTGCGTTAAATAGTTAATAGGAGTACGCTGGTAGATGACTCAAATTGATAAATAAGTCGATAACCAGCACTTTTACCTTTTTGGATATTGCTGTTTTTTACTCTTACCTTAATAACGATATAATTTTCCCCAAGACCGTAAATGCGATCGCCAATAAAATTACCCCCTTGTAGTTGTTCGATAATTGGCTGAGTATCTAACCGGATATTGCGATATTTTTTCGATAATTCCTGCAAATTTCGTTTATACTCAGGTGTTAAATCAATCTGGACAAAAGGCGTATCATTCGACATCTATTCCCTCCCACATTTCAGAAAGAGGTATGCGTTGTCCTGCTTTTGCTTCTTTTAATGCTCTCCTGAGACTGGCTTTTACTTCTTCAATGGGAGTATCATCAGGATCGGTTTGTGGTTCTTCTGTTACTTCGGGAAAAAGTACGATAACTCGCACTCGACTAGGGGGGAAATTTTCAATAGGTTGGTCGAGGGATAATTGCCCTTTTTCATCCAGAGTTCCGGTTACTTCAATGGCTTTCATCTGGTTTTTATAAAGGAAGTTTGCATCAATTATATCATATTGATAATATTTTAAGTCGTATTGTTCCGCGATCGCCCTAATTTCATCGATTTGGCGATCGGTAATTTTTTCATCTTCGTTACTCATTCTTGTAGTTGTTTCGATAATTGGCTGATTATCTAATTAGAGATAGATAATTTACGCTGAGAAACAACACAATCTCGCAAATAAAGATTGATTAATTCCTGAGAAGATATACCTGATTCTTGAGCCATTGTTTCAAAATATTCAATCACATCAATTTCTAGAGAAATAGTGACCTGTTTTTTTAACTGTTTGGCAAAAGGATTAGGTCTTTTTTTCATTTTGGAAAGATCGTATTCCGGTTCCATTGGTTTATCTCCTATATTCTTTACTTTCATTTTTAGTAGCTTTTCTTGCTGATATAATTCTAATGATAGAATCTTCTTCTCGAAAACAATGAACTACAATTAATATTCTCATTTTAGATCTTATACCGAGAAGTAAAAAACGTTCTTCTTCTTGGGAGTGTTCTTCATCCCAAAATTGAAGGGCATAATCATCAAAGAAAACTGATTCCGCTTCTGCAAAAGAAATACCATGTTTTTGTTGATTAATTTTGTTTTTTTGCTCATCCCACTGAAAGGTTATTTTATTCATTCTGAAAAAAATGTCATTGAATCTTTATCCTCAGTAATTAAACAATCTTTGGTAATTGTGACAATAGCCATCTATTGATGCTCGTGTGAGGGTAATGATTCAATTATAATTCAACTTACTCCTTACTCCACACATACCTTTGACAAACCGACTTTGCTCCTATTGTACATCATCCGCAGGCGATCGCGCCCTACCTGTAAAACAGGCATTCTACCTGTTACATAACTTCACAAAATACAAA
>CASBRD010000353.1 GCA_949128025.1 Oscillatoriales cyanobacterium PMM_0008
CTCTCCTCCTCCCCCTTTCCCACTCTTAAGCGGCAAGCAAAGTGTCTCTGAGGGGTGTCCAGCGGAAGGCCCGATCGCCTCCCATTTCCACCACCAACTTAACTCGCGGCTCCAGACTGGGCAAATTCGCCAAATATTCAACCTCTTGACGGGAAAGAATCTGGCCTTCTATTATCCACAGCACCAGTCCCTTTGACTTGGGCGGCAGCTGTTCGAGCTGATAGTTCACGATCGGCGGTATATAATACACATCGCCGACTGCTGCACCGCTGCCGAGGCTTTTCTTCCCTAAGTGGGGAGGACGCACCCCATGAACTCCAGTCAAGTACATCGCCACATCACCCAGCCCCCGTGCAGTTATGTTCAGGGTCGTATACCCCGCTGCCCGTATCCGCCGTTGGTAGCGACCTTCAAATCCTCCCTCAAGGGGTGCGTAGACCCCCAGTGCGCCTGTCTTTTCCAGGGCTCGAATTAGATCCTTCCCAGTTGCGATCAATCCCATAAACTTGCGTTTTACCCGCCAAATGGCTTTAAAAAACGTTACATCTACTGCTATTGTAGTCCTGGGGGTTGTAATTTCTGAAGAATTTGCCTGTCTTGGTAATCCTCTAAGTCTGCGATCGTTACCAAAAAAAAATCTCCTAAAGACTAGACAAGGTAAAAAAAATAGTTTATATTATTGGATCGTGGCTAAAGTTTCAGTTTGCTTCGTTTTCTATGAAGGGCGGAAAGCAAACTTGGATACCACCAGTCAAAGGCGAACTGGTTCCCCCTGGCAGAAAAAACGGATTTCTGCATCAAAAAGTAGGGGAAATTGGTCTCAAGCAAAGGTGGCGAAGGTAGATTGACATCTGAAGCCACATTTACATCGGGCCAAAAAAGGATACTAAGTGGCTTGCTGCTTAAGTCCCAGTGCCCAGAAGTAATGCCAAGGCTAACGTTTATTGGCCTTTGAAGAAAAAGCTTGAATTAGCTTGCCGACGCAGCAGAAGACTTCCTCCAAGCTGATAACTTGGAGTGGGGTTAACTGACTGGCCTGCATCTAAAGCGAGATGGCAGTTAAAACTGCCAATATGAAGTGGATTAAAGGCAACGAAAGCGTGATGAGTTATGAAAGCTGAGTTATGAGTTGAAAAACTTAACTCAAAATTCAAAACTCAAAAGTTTTGAAGGAGCTATTTGAATCCGAATTGATTGTAGTGCGTAAAAAAGGAGAAACCAGGTACTGTGGCTGTCGGTATCCTCGGCACTAAAGTAGGCATGACCCAAATTTTTGACGAAACAGGGAGAGCTATCCCTGTAACGGTCATTCAAGCCGGTCCATGCCCCATTACGCAGATTAAGACGCAACAGACCGATGGCTATACTGCCATCCAAGTTGGATTTGGCGAAAAAACTCAGAAAGGGATTAACAAGCCCGAACTGGGTCACCTAGCCAAGTCTGGTTCCCCCCCGTTGCGTCATCTGCATGAATATCGTTTAGAAAATACGGGTGATTACGAACTGGGTCAGCCGATCAAAGCAGATATTTTTACCCCAGGCCAAATTGTGGATGTTATGGGGACAAGTATCGGTAAAGGCTTTGCCGGTTATCAGAAACGTCACAACTTTAAGCGCGGCCCGATGGCGCACGGCTCTAAAAATCACCGTGCGCCGGGTTCGACTGGTGCTGGAACTACGCCGGGAAGAGTATATCCCGGTAAGCGGATGGCAGGTCGTTTGGGAGGCAAGCAAATTACGATTCGCAAGCTCGCGATCGTGCGTGTAGATGCAGAACGCAATTTGTTGCTGATTAAAGGAGCCGTTCCTGGTAAAGTAGGTGCCTTGCTCAGTATCACACCGACAAACAAGGTAGGGAAATAGTCATTAGTCATTAGTCATTAGTGACCCAATGACTGATTTGAGATTTCAGATTGAAAATTTCAGATTGAAAATTTTCAATTAAAAAGTAAAGTTTGGAAATCTAAAATCTAAAATCTTCCTTTTCCTAATGACCAATGACTTTTGACAAAGAACAGAGGACTAAGAATATGGTTAACTGTGTGGTGCGAAACTGGGAAGGTCAAGAGGTTGGGCAAGCGTCTTTGGAGTTGAAGGTTGCCAAAGAAGAAAACGCATCTCACATTGTCCACCGGGCGCTTGTACGCCAAATGACCAATGCAAGGCAAGGAACTGTCAGCACCAAGACTAGATCGGAAGTCCGTGGGGGAGGTCGCAAACCCTGGCGGCAAAAAGGAACTGGTCGTGCGCGTGCTGGTTCGATTCGATCGCCTTTATGGAGAGGCGGCGGTGTCATCTTCGGGCCAAAGCCAAGAGACTTTGAAGTTAAGATGAACCGCAAGGAAAAGCGACTGGCCCTGAGAACAGCTTTGATTAGCCGATCGGAAGATTTGGTTGTGGTTGAGGAATTTGCCGAAAAGCTACCCAGACCTAAAACTAAGGAATTAATGGGAGCGATCGGGCGTTGGGGCGTTCCAGACGCAGCGAAGATTTTGTTGATTTTGTCAGAACCAGCGGAAATGGTTTACCTATCAGCTCGCAACATTGCCAAATTGAAGTTGATTCGGGCTGACCAATTGAATGTATACGATCTGCTCTGGGCGGACAAAATAGTAACTACATCATCAGCTCTGGCCAAGATTCAGGAGGTGTACGGTGGCTGAGTATAATTTGCGGACACTGGCGGATTTGATCCGTCGCCCGCTCCTAACGGAAAAGGCCACGATGCTGATGGAGCAGGAAAAATACAGTTTTGACGTGGTTATCAAGGCAACAAAACCACAAATTAAGGCTGCGATCGAACAATTGTTCGATGTCAAAGTCACGGCTGTCAACACAATGACACCACCGCGTAAAAAGCGTCGGGTCGGCAGATTTCTTGGGTATAAATCTCAATACAAGAAAGCTGTTGTCACATTGGCATCTGGCGACGGGGAAAAAATTCGGCAGATCCTGTTCCCTGAAGTGTAGCGATTTTAGATTATTAGATTCAATTCTTCAATCCAAAATCCTAGAATCCAAAATCCTCTCATCCAAAATTCTTATGGGTACCCGTTCTTATCGGCCATACACTCCTAGTACGCGCCAGTGTACCATTTCCGACTTTGCTGAAATCACTCAGGGTGAGCCAGAGCGATCGCTGACTATATCAATACATCGCAAAAAAGGACGCAACAATCGCGGCGTGATTACCAGCCGCCGTCGGGGTGGCGGACACAAGCGTCTTTACCGAATCATTGACTTTCGTCGCGACAAGCACAACATCCCAGCTAAAGTAGTTGCCATTGAATACGACCCGAACCGCAATGCTCGGATCGCTTTGGTTAACTATCGGGATGGCGAAAAGCGATATATTCTGCATCCCAATGGCTTGATGGTTGGGACTACGATCGTTTCCGGCCCAGATTCTCCGATCGAAATTGGCAACGCCTTACCTTTAGGCAATATCCCCTTGGGTAGTAGCGTCCACAATGTAGAACTCTATCCAGGTCGAGGCGCACAAATTGTTCGCGCTGCGGGTGCCACCGCTCAAGTGGTAGCCAAGGAAGGCAACTACGTCTCCCTCAAACTGCCATCTGGAGAAGTCCGCATGATACTGAGGGAGTGCTACGCCACCATCGGACAAGTGGGCAACTTGGATGCCAGAAATTTGAGTACTGGTAAAGCAGGTAGAAATCGCTGGAAAGGTCGTCGGCCTAAAGTTAGAGGCAGCGTCATGAACCCTGTGGATCACCCGCATGGTGGTGGCGAAGGCAGAGCCCCTATTGGTAGAAGCGGGCCAGTAACACCTTGGGGTAAACCAACTTTGGGTGCCAAAACGCGCAAGCCGAATAAACCGAGTAATTCCTTAATCGTTCGTCGTCGCCGCAAATCCTCTAAGCGTGGCCGTGGCGGTCGGGAATCATAGAATTTTAGATTTCAGATTTTGGATTTTAGATTGGGGCTAGCTGAAGCGCAAATATTTGGGCAAATAAAGAGTTAACCAATAATCCAAAATCCAAAATCGAAATAATCCAAAATCCTCTCATGCAAAATCCAAAATTAAACTATGGGTCGCTCATTAAAGAAAGGTCCTTTTGTTGCAGATCATCTGCTCAGCAAGGTTGAAAAGTTGAATGGCAGGGGCGAAAAGCAAGTCATCAAAACTTGGTCGCGGGCTTCAACAATTTTGCCTCTAATGGTGGGCCACACCATCGCCGTACACAATGGCCGTCAGCACGTGCCCATTTTCATCTCAGATCAGATGGTCGGACACAAATTGGGTGAATTTGCCCCGACTCGCACCTTTAGAGGACACGCGAAGAGTGATAAAAAGGTTAAGCGATAATCGCTTGGCGATAGGGGCTAGAGGGAACAGGGGGGATGGCGATAATTACAAGCGCAACTGACTTGTTGCCCAATGCCTACTACTGATGACAAGGATGAAGAAATCTATGGCAATTGATACTGCTGAAGTTAAGGCGATCGCACGTTACATTCGGATGTCTCCCTACAAGGTGCGCCGCGTCCTCGATCAAATTCGGGGTCGCTCCTATCGGGAAGCGCTAATCGTGCTGGAGTTTATGCCCTATGCAGCTTGCGAACCTATTCTCAAAGTGCTGCGCTCCGCCGTCGCCAATGCAGAACATAACGTTGGTTTAGACCCAAAAAAACTGGTAGTCAGCCAAGCCTACGCCGACCAAGGCTCAACATTAAAGCGTTTCCGGCCCAGGGCTCAGGGTCGAGCCTATCAGATTCGTAAGCCAACTTGTCACATCACCGTGGCCGTTGCCGAAGTGGCAGAGGAATAGTTAGGAATAAGGATTCCAAATTTTAGATTTCAGATTTCAAATTTTAAATAAAATCTAAAATCTAAAATCTAAAATCTAAAATTGTTTTGAGGAAGCATTTGTGGGACAAAAGATTAATCCAGTTGGTTTTCGGCTAGGCGTTATCCAAGAACACCGCTCTCGTTGGTATGCGGATTCCGATCGCTACCCGGCCCTACTGCAAGAAGACTACAAAATTCGTAACTACGTCGAAAAAAACCTCTCTAACGCCGGAATTTCCGACGTGCGAATTGAGCGCAAAGCCGATCAAATCGATTTAGAAATTCGCACAGCTAGACCGGGTGTTGTTGTCGGACGGGGCGGCACCGGCATTGAAACTTTGCGAATTGGCCTCCAGCAAGAGCTGGGTGGCAGCAATCGCCAAATCCGCATCAACGTCGTCGAAGTGGCGCGAGTAGACGCCGATGCAGGATTGATCGGCGAATACATCGCTCAACAACTCGAACGTCGGGTTTCCTTCCGTCGGGTTGTCCGCCAAGCAATTCAACGTGCCCAGCGTGCTGGCGTCGAAGGTATTAAAGTCCAAGTAAGCGGTCGGCTCAACGGTGCAGAAATTGCTCGGACTGAGTGGACGCGGGAAGGTAGAGTACCACTCCATACCTTACGGGCAGATATTGATTATGCCTACCGTACTGCCAAAACTATCTACGGCATTCTGGGAGTAAAAGTCTGGATTTTTAAAGGCGAAATCATTCCGGGACAGGAGGAAGCGCCTAGCACTAACGCCCCCGGTACTCCCCGCCGTCGCCAACCCAAACGCCGTCAGTTTGAAGACCGTTCAAATGAAGCTTAACTGGGGAATTTCAGATTTCAGATTTAAAATTTCAGATTTAAAGTTGTTAATTCAAAAAAATTTGAAATCTAAAATCTAAAATCTTCCCTTTCCCAATGACCCATGACCAATGACTTTTGACAAGCCATGTTAAGTCCTAGAAGAACTAAATTCCGCAAACAACAGCGCGGGCGCATGGAAGGCTTAGCCACCAGGGGTAGCGAACTCAACTTTGGTGAATTTGGCCTTCAGGCGCTAGAACCAGCCTGGATCACATCTCGTCAAATAGAAGCCGGACGGCGCGCCATGACTCGCTATATCCGCCGGGGTGGCAAAATCTGGATTCGGATTTTCCCCGACAAACCCGTCACAATGCGCCCTGCGGAAACCCGGATGGGTTCCGGTAAAGGCTCGCCAGAGTTTTGGGTTGCGGTGGTAAAACCAGGACGAGTGATGTTTGAAATCACAGGCGTTACCGAAGCCATAGCCCGTGAAGCTATGCGTTTGGCTTCCCATAAGTTGCCAATCAAAACAAGGTTCGTCATGCGTTCTGAGGAGAATGTATAAACTATGCCTCTTCCCAAGATTGAAGAAGCCAGAAAATTGAGCGATGAAGAACTGTCAGACCAAATTATTGCTCTCAAGCGACAACTGTTTCAGTTGCGCCTGCAAAAAGTGACTCGTCAGTTGGAAAAGACGCATCAGTTCAAGCACTCGAAGCACCGGCTAGCCCAGTTGCTAACGGTGGAAGGCGAGCGACAAATCGCTCTTAGAAAATCCACGACTACCGAGTCAGTTGCAGAATAGGAGGAAGTGGCAATGGCAGTCAAAGAAAGAGTTGGCTTAGTTGTCAGCGACAAAATGGATAAAACTGTGGTGGTAGCGATCGAAAACCGCTCTCCCCACCCCAAGTACGGGAAAATCGTGGTGCGGACAAAAAGGTATAAGGCTCACGATGAAGAAAACAAGTGTCGTGAAGGCGATCGCGTCCGCATTAGCGAAACACGACCCTTAAGCCGCACCAAACGCTGGGTAGTCGCGGAAATCATCAGATCGAGTCAGGGCTAATCGGAAATTTCAGATTTAAGATTGCAGATTTCAGATTTATTAAATTTTGAATTTAAAATCTAAAATCTTCCCTTTTTCCAATTTCCCAACTACCAACTACCAACTAACAAAGCCGTGATTCAACCCCAGACTTATCTCAATGTTGCTGACAATAGCGGTGCCCGGAAATTAATGTGTATCCGGGTTTTAGGTGCCGGTAACCGCCGCTATGGCAGCGTAGGCGACGTCATTATCGCCGTCGTCAAAGATGCCATCCCCAATATGGCCGTCAAAAAATCTGATGTGGTGCGGGCTGTGATTGTCCGGACTCGTAAAGGTATGCGTCGCGATAGCGGTATGAGCATTCGTTTTGACGATAATGCCGCCGTGATCGTTAACGCAGATGGGAACCCCAGAGGAACCCGCGTTTTTGGCCCTGTAGCGCGGGAACTGCGGGACAAAAACTATACCAAAATAGTGTCCCTAGCTCCAGAGGTACTCTAATGGCTAATAATCGTAGAACAGGTCAAGCATCGCCCAAAAAAAGCCCGGAAAATCGCTCTGGGAATGGCAAGATGCACGTCAAAAAAGGTGACACCGTTCAGATTATTTCTGGCAAAGATAAAGGCAAAGTTGGTGAAATCCTCAAGGCTTTTCCTAAGCTCAGTAGAGTAATCGTCAAAGGGGTCAACATCAAAACCAAGCACGTTAAACCCCAGCAGGAAGGCGAATCTGGCCGGATTACCACCTTGGAAGGGCCGATTCACATTTCCAACGTGATGCTTTATTCTATGAAGCAAAATGTTGCCAGTCGCGTCTGCTACACCTTTACCGAAGACGGTCGTAAAGTGCGGATGCTGAAAAAGACTGGTGAAATAATTGACAAATAATTTCATATTTCAGATTTGAGATTGGAAATTTGCAATTAAATCGGCAATTCTTCAATTCTTCAATCTGCAATCAATTGGTTCCCTGACCAAGACCAGGGAAAGTAAAAGGAAAACCAATGGCACAACGACTGAAAACCCAGTATCAAGAAAGCATTGTTCCCAAACTAAAGGAACAGTTCAATTACGAAAATATCCATCAGGTGCCGAAACTGGTGAAAATTACCCTCAACCGGGGCTTGGGCGATGCGGCTTCAAACGCTAAAGCGCTGGAATCTTCCTTGAATGAGATTGGCACGATCGCGGGTCAAAAACCCGTGGTTACCAGAGCTAAAAAAGCGATCGCCAGTTTCAAAATTCGCCAAGGTATGCCAGTCGGCATGATGGTTACCCTGCGGGGCGACCGGATGTACGCCTTTTTAGACAGATTTGTCAACCTAGCACTGCCCCGCATTCGGGACTTTCGGGGTATTAGTCCTAAAAGCTTTGACGGTCGCGGTAATTACAGTCTGGGTATAAGAGAGCAGCTGATTTTTCCAGAGATCGAATACGATAGAATCGATCAAATTCGTGGTATGGACATTTCCATCATCACGACTGCTAACACAGATGAAGAAGGCCGCGCCTTACTTAAAGCTTTTGGGATGCCTTTCCGCGATCAATAAGGAGGAGACGATGGCGTCGAACGACACAATTTCAGATATGTTGACGCGCATCCGCAATGCAAATTTAGCGCGGCATCAAAAAACAGCAATTCCATCCACAAGAATGACTCGCAGCATTGCAAAAGTCCTCAAGGAAGAAGGCTTTATCGGTGAGTTTGAAGAAGATGGAGAAGGAATCAACAGAAAATTGATGGTTTCCTTGAAATACAAAGGAAAAAATCGCCAGCCCATCATCACTGCGTTGAAACGAGTAAGCAAGCCGGGATTGCGCGTTTACTCGAATCGCAAAGAATTACCGCGAGTTCTCGGCGGTATTGGCATCGCCATAATTTCCACTTCAAGCGGCATTATGACCGACCGGGAAGCGCGACGCCAAGGATTGGGTGGGGAAGTACTTTGCTACGTTTGGTAGTCGGTAAGAGGTAATGGATTGGTCATTAGTCATTAGTCATTAGTCATTGGTCATTACTCAGTTTCCAATTACCAATCACCAATCACCAATCACCAATCACCAATCACCAATTACCTTTTTCCCAATTACTAATTACCAATAAAGGAGATTTATGTCTCGCATCGGTAAGCGCCCGATTAGCATTCCTAATAAAGTATCGGTGACAATTGACAATCGGGCTGTCGCCGTTAAAGGGCCTAAAGGAGAACTTTCTAGAGTTCTGCCAGACGGGATAATCGTAGAACAGGACGGCGAAACGTTGAAGGTTTTGCGGCGGGATGAATCCCGCACTATCCGCCAACTTCACGGTTTATCTCGAACCCTAGTAGCCAACATGGTTGACGGAGTTTCTCAAGGTTTTCAGAAACGATTGGAAATTCAAGGTGTTGGTTACAGGGCAAAAATGGATGGTCGCAATCTAATTTTGATCGTGGGTTACAGCCATGAAGTCAAAATTGAGCCGCCACCAGGCATTCAGATGGCTGTTGAGGGCAACGTCAATGTCACGGTGAGTGGCATTGATAAAGAAGTTGTGGGAAACACAGCGGCTAAAATTCGCGCTGTCCGTCCACCAGAAGTTTATAAGGGTAAAGGCATTCGTTATGCCGGTGAAGTAGTCAGACGTAAAGCTGGTAAGGCAGGGAAGAAATGAAGCTGAGTCGCGCAGAATCGAAGCAGCGTCGGCATCAACGCATCCGTCGCACAGTTTTTGGTACATCAGAACGTCCTCGGTTGGCTGTGTTTCGATCGCACGAGCATATTTATGCCCAAGTGATTGATGACACCAAGCACCATACCCTTGTGGCTGCCTCGACCGTGGAACCAACCGTGAAAGTAGATTTAAAATCAGGCTGCACTTGCGATGCTTCAACGCAGGTAGGTAAATTGATTGCCCAGCGTGCGATCGAATCAGGCATTCAACAAGTCGTCTTTGACCGAGGTGGCAATCTTTACCACGGTCGGATCAAAGCCCTCGCCGAAGCAGCACGCGAAGCCGGTTTAGAATTCTAATTGTCATTAGAAAAGGGAAGATTTTAGATTTTAGATTTCTAATTTGTTTTAAATTGAAAAGTCTCAATCTGACAATCAATAAATTTCAGATTTAAAATTTCAGATTTTAAATCTGAAATCTGAAATTCACCCTGACTGATGACAAAAGACAAAGAACAAAAGACAAAGGACAAAAATATGGCGGAACAACAACAGCAACGTCGTAAAAAAAGCAGCCGCACTAAAGAAAAAGAAACCACCTGGCAAGAACGAGTAATTCAAATCCGCCGCGTTAGCAAAGTAGTTAAAGGTGGTAAAAAGCTGAGCTTCCGCGCGATCGTCGTCGTCGGTAACGAACGCGGATCTGTAGGCGTCGGCGTTGGCAAAGCCAGCGATGTAATTGGTGCAGTCAAAAAGGGAGTAGCTGACGGTAAAAAACACCTGGTCGAAATTCCCCTCACCAAGTCAAACTCCATTCCCCACCCAGCTAAAGGCGACGGTGGTGGCGCAAAGATCATGATGCGACCTGCTGCGCCCGGAACCGGAGTAATTGCAGGTGGTGCTGTACGCACTGTATTGGAATTAGCGGGTGTCCGTAATGTTTTAGCCAAACAGCTCGGTTCCAACAACCCGCTCAACAACGCTAGAGCAACCATCAACGCCTTGGAAACTCTGCGGACATTCACGGAGGTTGCACGCGATCGCGGTATTCCGCTCGAAAATCTCTTCGCATAGTCATTAGTCATTAACAAGGAATCAAGTGACTAAATGACTAATTTCAGATTTCAGATTTCAGATTTCTAATTCTCGAAATCAATTCAAAAAAAATTTGAAATCTGCAATTCTTCAATTTAAAATTTCCCAATGACTAATGACTAAGGACAAAAAACATGAGATTAAATGATGCTGCACCTAAAAAAGGCTCTAAACATCGCCGCCGCCGCGTAGGACGCGGTATTTCCGCCGGACAGGGGGCCAGTGCAGGCTTGGGAATGCGCGGTCAAAAATCCCGTTCCGGTAGTGGCACCAGACCGGGTTTTGAGGGAGGACAACAACCACTCTACAGACGCATTCCCAAGTTAAAGCACTTCACTGTCATCAATCGTCGGGAATACACTACGATCAATGTCAGTAAGCTGACATCGCTGCCTACAAATACTGAGGTAACCCTGGCCTCGCTAATCGCAGATGGCATTGTCACAAGTAACAATGGGCCGCTGAAAATTTTGGGAGATGGAGAACTGAACGTGGCGCTGCAAGTAAAAGCAGCAGCATTCACAGCAGGAGCCCGCAGCAAAATAGAAGCGGCGGGTGGCAGTTGTGAAGTCATAGAAGCCGCCAGGGGGGTTAGTAAGCGAGCAGCCAATGCCACTAAAGCGTAGAGGTAACCCTTCATGATTAGTCGAGACAAAGCCCCAACGGCTCAAGAAACTTTTGCCCAAATGGCACAAGCAGCAGGACTCCGGGGTCGGCTGCTTGTTACCATTGGTTTGCTTATTTTGGTACGCCTGGGCGTTTTCTTGCCAATACCGGGAATTAACGTGCAGGCGTTTAAAGCGCAAGTTCAAAACAGTCCATTAATTGGCTTGTTAGATCTTTTCTCTGGCGGCGGTATCGTAGCTTTAGGGATTTTTGCGCTGGGAATATTGCCCTACATCAATGCCTCCATTATTCTGCAACTGCTGACATCAGCCCTTCCCAGCTTGGAAAATTTGCAGAAAAATGAGGGCGAAGCTGGCCGACGCAAGATTTCTCAGATTACCCGCTACGTGGCTTTGGGGTGGGCGGTAATTCAAAGTATCGGTATTTCTATTTGGGTCGCTTCTGTTCCAGGCGCTGTTGCCAATCCGGATTTTTTATTCTACGCCAACACGGTGATAGCTCTGACAGCTGGTTCTATGTTTGTGATGTGGGTGTCGGAGCTGATCACTGAGCGCGGTGTTGGTAATGGTGCTTCTCTTTTGATTTTCCTGAATATTGTTGCAGTTGTACCCAAATCTTTCGGGGCTACGATCGCACTTGCTCAGACTGGCGGCAGGGAAATTGTGGGTAAGGTGATTATTCTGCTAGTTGTTTTCCTGATCATGATTGTCGGTATTGTTTTTGTTCAGGAAGGAACTCGCAAAATACCAATTATTTCAGCGCGTCGCCAAGTGGGACGAAAGCTCTATCTGGAAAAAAGCAGTTACTTACCTTTGCGGTTAAATCAGGGCGGCGTGATGCCGATTATTTTTGCTTCTGCTGTCCTGTTTCTACCAGCTTCTCTGGGTAGTGCGATCCAAAATGAGACTCTGAATAAAATAGCCAACACCTATCTCAATCCCGGTCACCCTGTTTATGTGGTTGTTTACCTGGTTTTAATTCTCTTTTTTAGCTATTTCTATGCTTCTCTGATCGTGAATCCCGTAGATTTAGCGCAGAATTTGAAGAAAATGGGATCTAGTATTCCGGGCATTCGCCCCGGTCGCACCACCAGCGAGTACGTGGAACGGGTGTTAAACAGACTGACTTTCTTGGGAGCCGTCTTTCTTGGCTTGGTGGCAATTGTACCAACAGCAGTCGAAAGTGCTACTGTCGGAACCTTTAGGGGACTGGGAGCAACTTCTCTTTTGATTCTAGTGGGTGTGGCGATCGATACATCCAAGCAAATTCAAACTTACGTTATCTCCCAGCGATACGAAGGAATGGTGAAACAGTAGTGACGCGATTGATTTTTCTGGGAGCCCCCGGTGCGGGGAAGGGAACTCAAGCCAAGACACTGGCCGATTTATGTGAAATTCCCCATATTTCTACGGGTGACATTTTAAGAAATGAGGTAACGCAAGGCACGACCCTGGGGATTAAAGCTAAGTCTTACCAAGAGGGGGGTGAGTTAGTTCCAGATCACTTGATTCTGGACATGATGCGGGAGCGGTTAAGTCAACCCGATACTAAGGATGGTTGGATTCTAGATGGCTTTCCGCGTAATGTCACTCAAGCGGGTTTCTTGGACGATCTGCTTAAGGAACTCGAACAAAAGTGCGATCGCGTGGTCAACCTGGATGTGCCGGATGAAGAATTGGTGAGCCGTCTGCTCGGTCGGGGCCGACCGGATGATACGGAAGAGGTGATTCGCCGCCGTCTAGAAGTTTATCGCGAACAAACGGCTCCTTTGATTGATTATTATCGCGATCGCCACCAACTCGTTTCTATTGCGGGCTCTAGGTCGATGGGAGAAGTTACAGCAGCGATCCAAAAAGCGATCGATCTATAACTGCTGCAACATCTGGGCGTTGAGTGGGTGACTAACTCCACCCATTCAGCCAACCCTCTAGATCGAAAAAATTTTATAAACGCGATCGCATTTTACAGCCACATATCTTGCAATTATTTGATAAGATATGTTAAAAGGTGGCTGAAGTTTGGCTCAGATGCCTAAAATAGTCGGCGGCAGATTGATTCGATCTGCCCTGTTCAGTAAATAGAAGCGTTGAGGAAAAATCAACTGTCTAAGCAAGATTTAATCGAAATGGAAGGCACGGTAACCGAGTCCCTTCCTAATGCTATGTTCCGCGTCGATTTGGATAACGGATTTAATGTATTGGCCCACATTTCCGGCAAAATTCGCCGTAATAACATCAAGATATTACCGGGCGATCGCGTCAAAGTAGAGCTGACCCCCTACGATTTGACCAAAGGCCGCATTACTTACCGTGGTACTTATTCCCCCAAATCAAGAAGTTCGGCACCAAGGAAAAAGCAAATTGTCACAGGCTCTAATTGAGATGGAGGGCCCTGTGACAGAGGCCCTGCCCACAGCCGTGTTCCTAGTTGACCTGGATAACGGGGTCGAGTTTTTGGCGCAGATGTCTGGCAAGATTCGACGAAATTAGCTCAAAATCTGGCCAGACGATCGCGTCAAAGTGAAGCTTACTTTTGACGACCTTAACAAAAGGCAAAAATAACCGCTCGTCGGGGTAAAAAGTAGGTAAGCTCGACGAGATTTAGGCCCTAAAAATCCATCTTTCGTTAGAGCAGCATAATTAACTGACAAATAAAATTAAAAATGATATAATATATAGTTTGTAGTCGAGCCGAAAAAGGCATGAAAGTTCGAGCATCAGTTCGGAAAATTTGCGAAAAATGTCGCGTCATCCGTAGACGAGGCAGAGTTATGGTGATCTGCTCTAACCCCAAGCACAAACAACGTCAGGGTTAGTCGATCGGCAGCATCCAGAGTTCCTCAAATATTTACACAATTGCAATTTTTAGCACCAAGTAAAGAATTAGGGAGAGATAAAGCGTGGCAAGGATTGCCGGGGTAGACCTTCCGCGCGATAAGCGCGTCGAAATCGGTCTGACTTACATTTACGGAATCGGGTTATCGCGGTCTAAGGAAATTTTAGCCTCGACCGAGATTAATCCAGACATTCGTGTCAGAGATCTCAGCGATGCACAAGTAGCAGCCCTGCGCGGGGCAGTCGAAAGCGACTATCAAGTAGAGGGCGATCTCAGACGCTTAGAAGCGATGAACATCAAGCGCCTGATTGACATCGGTAGCTACCGAGGTCGCCGTCATCGCATGGGACTTCCCGTGCGCGGTCAGAGAACGCGCACCAATGCTCGAACCCGTCGCGGTAGACGTCAAACCGTGGCAGGGAAGAAAAAGGCACCCGCTAAGAAGTAAGTATTTGATTGAGCCACAAGTAAACTTACTAGGCCCAAAATACAACCAGCAAGCAAGTAGAAACCCAAGCTTTATAGACCGATATGGCGCGACAAACAACCAGAAAACCCGGTGCGAAAAAGCAAAAGCGAAACGTACCCAATGGGGTAGCTTTCATTCAGTCAACATTCAACAACACTATTGTTACCATTGGCGATCAAAATGGAGATGTAATCTCTTGGGCATCAGCGGGTTCCAGTGGCTTTAAAGGTGCAAAAAAAGGAACCCCCTTTGCAGCGCAGACAGCAGCTGAAGCAGCAGCTCGCCGAGCGACCGATCAGGGAATGCGGCAGATCGAAGTGATGGTTAGCGGTCCTGGAGCTGGCCGCGAAACTGCCATTAGAGCGCTTCAGGGTTCAGGGTTGGAAATTACGTTGATTCGGGATATTACTCCGATTCCCCATAATGGCTGCCGCCCACCAAAACGTCGCCGCGTCTAGACACAACAAAAGTTTTTGTTGCGTCTTTAATCAAAAAGGTCAGGCTGGTGGATGCGGTTAATCCGGTGTCCTTCGGGTGTCGGCGTCGCCATCCCGATCTTGCAGTGGCGATGGAAATAGCCATCTGGTCATACAACTTGTGAAATAAAATTGGGAGGCTGCAACAGAAGCCTTCCACCGGATCGAGGAAGAAGGGGGATCGTTACGTGGCGCAGTTTCAAATTGAATGTGTCGAGTCTAACATTGAGAAAAATCGGGGTCAATACAGCAAATTTGTCCTAGAGCCGCTAGATCGGGGTCAAGGAACAACAGTAGGCAACGCTTTGAGGCGGGTACTGCTGTCTAACCTGCCGGGGACAGCCGTTACCGCAGTCCGCATTGCAGGCGTAAATCACGAATTTGCAACTATTCCGGGCGTGCGGGAGGATGTGCTGGAGATCCTGCTCAACATGAAGGAAATAGTCTTCAAAAGCCATGACCCCCAACCGCAGATAGGCCGATTAGTAGCCACCGGACCCGGTACAGTAACGGCGTCACAATTTGATTTGCCTTCTCAGACTCAGATGGAAGTAGTCGATCCAAGTCAGTATGTGGCTACCTTAGCACCAGGAGCCAAACTGGAAATGGAGTTCCGCCTGGAAACCGGGAAGGGGTATCGAGCAGTAGATCGCGGTCACGATGAAGCAGCGGCTTTAGACTTTCTCCAGATTGACGCGGTTTTCATGCCGGTTCGGAAAGTCAACTACAGCGTTGAAGAAGTTCGCGCTGATGGCTCTGTGGAAAAAGACAGACTGCTGATGGAAGTCTGGACTAATGGCAGTATCTCACCCCAAGAAGCTCTCTCGCAAGCTGCGGGTATCCTGGTGGAACTGTTCAACCCGCTGACAAACATGAATCTGCAACCGATAGATGCAGACAAATCGGATAATGAAGACCCGACCAGTCAAATTCCGATCGAGGAATTGCAACTCTCGGTGCGGGCTTATAACTGTCTGAAGCGGGCTCAGATTAACTCGGTGGCCGACTTGCTGGATTACACGCAAGAAGACTTACTGGAAATCAAAAACTTTGGTCAGAAGTCTGCGGAAGAGGTGATAGAAGCCCTACAGCGACGGTTAGGAATCACATTGCCGCCGGAAAAAGCTGCCAAATCAAACGGATAGATTCCATGAGGGATTTTAGATTTTAGATTTTAGATTTCAAATTTCAAAACTTTACTTTTAAATCTGAAATCTGAAATTTTAAATCTGAATTTCCTTGTTAAGGGTTCCTTTTAATTTAGAGACAACAGAAGTGTTATGCGTCACGGATGTCGTATTCATCAACTAGGTAAGCCAGCCGACCAGCGTCGGGCTCTGTTAAGAGCGCTGACAACCCAACTGCTGCGTCATGGCCGGATACAAACAACAAAAGCAAGGGCGAAAGCTGTTCGGTCTGAAGCAGACAAAATAATTACCTTAGCGAAGGATGGTACTCTAGCAGCTCGTCGCCAAGCGATCGGCTATCTTTACGATAAACAGCTGGTTCACGCGCTATTTGAGCAGGTTGGCGATCGCTATGGCAATCGTCAGGGCGGATATACTCGCATCCTTCGCACCATGCGACGCCGGGGCGATAATGCTGAGATGGCAATTATCGAGCTGGTCTGAAGAAAGTGCTGAGTGCTGAGTGCTGAGTGCTGAGTTAGGCAATAGGCAATAGGCAGTATTCCCTAATCTTTATTCGCTTTTAACTCAAAACTCATTCCTCAAAACTCAGAGATTGGCACTCTTATGACTCAGCACTCAGCACTCACCACTCAGCACTCCAGAAGAGTTGCCTTGGTGATTCAATACCTGGGTACTCATTTTCATGGATGGCAACGGCAGCCTCGACACCGGACGGTGCAGGAAGAGATTGAAAAGGTGCTTTCAGAGATAATGAATCGATCGGTAACCCTTTATGGTGCTGGCCGAACCGATTCAGGTGTCCACGCCGCCGCCCAAGTGGCTCATTTTGAGGCCACTGGTTATATTCCGCCCGAAAAGTGGGCGACTGTTCTCAACGCTCGACTGCCCAAGGATATATTGATTCTGGCTTCAGCTGAGGTAAATCCTCCCTGGCACGCCCGCTTTTCAGCCAGCTACAGGCGCTATCGTTATACACTTTATACCGATCGCCAACCCAACTTGTTCGTGCGGCCTTTTGCTTGGCATTATTATTATGAGCCCCTAGATGAATCGCTGATGCAAGCCACTCTTAACCCCCTGATTGGCAAGCACGATTTGGCTGCCTTTCACCGCGCCAGATCGAGTCGTTCTCATTCCTGGGTGGAAGTGCAAGCGGCAGAATGCTATCGTTATGGGCCATTCGTTCACATCGAACTTCAGGCTAATGGGTTTTTGTATGGAATGGTAAGGCTGGTGGTGGGGTTGCTCGTTCAGGTCGGACGAGGAGAGCGATCGCAGGATAACTTTACCAATCTCTGGGTCAACAGGCTTCGATCGGAAGTAAGGTACGCCGCACCATCTCACGGATTGTGCCTATTGCGCGTGGGTTATCCAGAATTCCCATTTCCCAGAGAAGTCTGGTTTGACAGACAACCTAAATTTGTCATCAGTCATTAGTCATTAGTCATTAGTGATTGAACAACTAACAACTGACAACTGACAACTGACAACTGACAACTGACAACTGACAACTGATAAAACTATGAACACAACCTATCTACCTTCTCCAGATACCCTAGAGCGCAAGTGGTACGTAGTAGATGCCACTGACCAACGCTTGGGGCGACTCGCCAGCGAAATCGCAATGGTTCTCAGAGGCAAAAACAAGCCCTACTATACGCCGCACCTGGATACAGGTGACTTCGTGATTGTCGTTAATGCCGAAAAAGTGAAAGTTACTGGCAAAAAACGTACCCAAAAAGAATACTTTCGTACTTCTGGTAGACCGGGTGGGATGAAAACGGAAACTTTTGCCCAACTCCAAGTGCGTATACCAGAACGGATTATCGAACACGCGGTGAAAGGGATGCTGCCCAAGAATACTTTAGGCCGAAGCCTGTTTACTAAACTAAAGGTATACCGGGGGGCTGACCATCCTCATCAAGCTCAAGAACCCCAAGAATTGAAAATTAACACTATTCCAGGAGAAAAAGATTAATGCAAGCAACCGAAGTTAGCGATCGCGTCATGTACTTGGGAACTGGTCGTCGCAAATCAGCCGTAGCAAGAGTGCGCCTAGTTCCCGGCGAAGGCAAAATATCGATCAATAAAAAGGAGGGCAACCTGTACCTCCAATTCAACCCAGCTTTCCTCTCAGCAGTCAAAGCTCCCTTAGAAACCCTGGGACTGGAAAATGAATATGATATCCTCGTCAACGCCCACGGCGGTGGAGTGGCAGGTCAGGCAGATGCTATTCGTTTGGGAGTAGCTAGAGCCCTGTGCCAATTAGACCCGGATAACCGCAAACCCCTAAAAATCGAAGGCTACCTCACCCGCGACCCCAGGGCAAAAGAACGCAAGAAATACGGCTTGCACAAAGCCCGGAAGGCACCTCAGTACTCTAAGCGCTAGAATGTTTCTAATGGGTTGGGAAATTTTAGATTTTAGATTTTAGATTTATTTTAAATTTTAAATCTGAGATTTTAAATCTGAAATTTCCTTGCCAACCACCAAAAATCTCAAGGAGAAAACCAATATGCCCAAACCTGATATTCATCCAAAGTGGTATCCCGAAGCCAAAGTCTACTGCAACGGCCAAGTAGTCCTGACCGTTGGTTCTACAAAACCAGAACTTCACGTGGATGTATGGTCTGGTAACCATCCCTTTTTCACGGGTACTCAAAAAATCATCGATACCGAAGGCCGGGTTGAGCGCTTCATGCGTAAGTACGGTATGTTGGAAGGCGACGCAGCAGCTACACCTGCTCCGGGCACCAAAAAGAAAAGGTAGCAGGATTGTCATCTGTCCGTAGTCCGTTGCTCGTAGTTTTTTCCTACTGACAACCGACCCCCTAAGCTTTCATAACTGACAACTGACAACTGGCAACTGACAATGGCTGAAACATACCTGCTAAACAAACTAAAATCTGTTGAACAAACCTTCAACGAACTGAACCGACGACTTGCCGATCCAGATATCGCCAGCGACCCGACTGAGTATCAAAAAGTGGCTAAGGCACGCTCCTCCTTAGAAGAAGTTGTTAACACTTATGAGAATTGGAGAAATACTCAGTCAGAGTGGGTTGGAGCCAAACAAGTTCACAAAGAAACCAATGGCGATCCTGAATTGCACGAAATGGCAGCCCTGGAGGTTCAGGAACTGGAGTCGAAGCTAGAGCAACTGGAAACTCGCTTAAAAATATTGCTTTTACCGCGCGATCCAAATGATGACAAGAACATCATGCTGGAAATTCGGGCGGGAACTGGCGGGAATGAGGCAAGTATTTGGGTGGGCGATCTTTTGCGGCTGTACTCGCGCTATGCCGACGGTCAACACTGGAAGGTGAAGTTGGTGAGCGAGTCGCTGGGGGAGATGGGCGGCTTTAAGGAAGTTGTTCTGGAAATTCAGGGCGACCAAGTTTACAGCAAGCTGAAATTTGAAGCTGGGGTTCACCGAGTGCAACGAGTGCCTGTGACTGAAGCTGGGGGTCGGGTTCACACTTCGACGGCTACCGTGGCAGTGATGCCGGAGGTGGATGAGGTGGAAGTGCATATCGACCCGAAGGATATTGAAATGAAAACGGCACGTTCCGGTGGTGCTGGCGGACAAAACGTCAACAAGGTGGAAACAGCCGCTGATTTGATTCACAAACCTACGGGGATTCGGATTTTCTGCACGGAAGAACGGAGTCAGTTGCAGAACAAAGAGCGGGCGATGCAAATCCTGCGCGCTAAGCTTTATGAAATTAAGCTGCGCGAACAACAGGAAGCGGTAACATCAATGCGTCGATCGCAAGTTGGTACCGGGGAGCGTTCTGAAAAGATTCGCACCTATAACTACAAGGATAACCGGGTTACCGATCACCGTTTGGGGCAGAATTACACTCTCACCCCCATTTTAGAAGGGGATTTGGAGTCGGTGGTTCAAAATTGTATTTCCCAAGATCAGCAGGAACGTTTGGTGGAATTGGCGGCTTCGGTGTCATAGAGGAAATTTGGAAAAAAAGCTAATGCGTTCTAGGGATAGAGATTCGCGATCGTACTTTGAAGAAAAAGGCGATCGCTTTGTCATTTATTTGACAGCTAAGTTAGCAAAAACTTCTCTTCCCATTACCCTATAATTATTTGCAATTACCGATTCATACCAAATCCGCAATGATTACCCCCTTGATGTCGCTCGGCTGTAGAGACGTTTCATGAAACGTCTCTACAATGTTTAGGACAAAAATTAAAGGGGTAACAAACCCGGATTTGGTATCACAAGCAATTGTCGGCGGTACTTATTCATAAGCGATTACTGTAAATAAATTTAACATCTATGTGCCAGCTACTAGGAATGAACTGCAATGTCCCCACGGATATTTGCTTTTCTTTTGAGGGATTTTCGGCGCGGGGGGGGAAAACCGACGAACATCGAGATGGTTGGGGTATTGCTTTTTTTGAAGGTTTGGGATGTCGAATTTTTTTAGATCCCAAACCTTCGGTGATTTCTCCCATCGCCGACTTAGTAAAATGCTATCCCATCCACTCCACTCATGTAATTGCCCATATTCGCAAAGCAACCCAGGGGAAAATAGCGCTGGAAAACTGCCACCCTTTCTGTCGGGAACTTTGGGGGAGATACTGGGTATTTGCCCACAATGGTAATTTAGTAGATTTTGATTTTAAAAGCGCCGGGTTTTATAAACCTGTGGGTAATACGGATAGTGAAAGAGCTTTTTGCTCGATCCTGGAAACTTTGAGACAGCGATTTCCTGATGGTAAACCACCTTTAGAACAACTGTATTTGGTGCTGAAGGAAATTACAGAAAGTTTGGCAGAGAAAGGAGTATTTAATTACTTACTTTCCGATGGGGAACATTTTTTTACTTACTGCTCAACAAAATTAAGTTATATTGTACGGCAAGCACCTTTTGCTGCTGCTCATTTGGTTGATGAGGATGTAACTGTAGACTTTCAGGAGTTGACTACTCCTAGCGATCGCGTTGCTGTAATTGCGACTATCCCACTTACTGATAACGAAGTCTGGACGCAAATTAAACCAGGAGAATTGTTAGTGTTTCAGGATGGGTTGCCGCTCAAATTTTAATGTGTTAAGCTGATGCCAGCGGTGTTTTAAGGCATCCCAAATCGCATTTGCCATTGCCATCGGATAGGAAAATTTTACTAGGTCATACTCGATGATGTCGCCCAAGTTTTCCCATTCTGATATATTGTGGAAATCGGCAATTAGCTTTTCCACTGCCTGCTGCCAACTGGCAAAAATTCGATAGGTGAAAAAGGAACAGCATCCAAATCCGGCTTGATTCTGGTAAGATACGCAAACCTGATGCTTGAGGCAGGTTACCTTTTTTATCTCTTTGACGGGTATGCCGAATGCTTTTAGTGCTTTAGCAGCCTCTTGTTTGGATATGTTCCACGTTTCGGGGTGTATTTTGCCAGCCACAGTGAGGCTTTGGCCTTTCGGGCGGGGTTTGCGTGTTTTGCGTGTTTTCATGGTATGCTGTTTTGAGCAAATGCTCTAATATTAAGTGACCGTGCAACCCGATCGATTCCATCTGTTTTCGGTTAACTTGCCAGTATTGTTCTTAATTACATTTATATATGCAATTATACATTAAATGTCTTGTTAGCGCAACTGTAAAGTTAAATTGTCAATGTATAAATAATAATGATGTAAGAATTGACCCGTTGACTTGTAGATGCGGTGGAGTAGTCCTCCAGTGGTGAACATCGAAGGTAAAGAGAAACTTATTGAAATCATCAAAACGGCTCGTGGCTCAATGAGTCAGCGAGCGTTTGGCAAGGTCTTGGGAGTTTCTGCTACGGCTGTTCAGTTGTGGGAAAAGGGTGATAGCATTCCCGATACCGAAAATTTGGCTAAGATTGCAGCGAGATCGGGCTACACACTAGAAGATCTCCTCAGATGTTTGGAGGGCAAACCACTGTCAGATCCCTCAGATTTGAACCAGATTCTGACAAAAATCCAGCTCATGCCTCTGAGTCAGGTATCAATGATTGTTCGGGCAGGTGTGGATAGACTGACTACTGCGGTTGATTCTTTAGAGAGATAAAGCCAAGCGAGTTTTTGCGATCGCACTCCAGCTACTAAATTCTCAATGGGGCGATCGCGCTTGTCTCACCATTGCAATCAGAGTGTGGTGAGCATCTTCGGAATCTTTGAGAACGCGGTCAAACTGAATTCGGACTGGGAGGGCAGTCCCATTGACTTGTGCGGATAAATTCATGCCCTCAGTATCTATAGAAAGCATTTCTGCTGCCGTTGCATCAGTTAAACTGCCGAAAGTTTGGGCGTACAGAAGTACTGCGTCGCCATGATCTTCGTTCATGTGGGCGCAGATGCTCGAGCTGATTTCAGGGGATAGGCAGTCAGACATAGATTTGGGATGTAACAGAGTACCTAAAGAATTGTAAACCGAAAGATAAAATTGCCAACCGCCCTTTAGATCGGCAGTTGGCAAATAACACATTGGGTGTGTGGATGAACACTTATGGCGGCAATCCCAACAACCGCCAGCCTTCTAGAAGGAACTTTACAAAACTTCGCCAATGGCTACCTGTACCCGATCGCTAACGACTCTAACTTGGTATGTAGGTATTTTCACGTTTTCATCATCGAAACTCTGTCCGGTAAGCAGATTGAAGTTTTGCTTGTAAATGGGGGATGCAACTTTGGGGATGCCGTTGCGATCGCCTACAATTCCTCTAGATAAAACAAACGCTTTGCTAAACGGGTCGTAGTTACCGATCGCATAAAGATCTGAGCCGTATCCAACTCGGAAAACCGCTACCTGTTGACCTGCAACCAAGGCACAAACTCCGGTATTGGGTGCGATCGCTGCCAGAGGACAGATATTTACCCATGTTGTAATTGTATCGCGAACTGGTAATGCTTGAACCATTTTCTTTTCCTTCCTATTGATTGACTGGTTCTAAAATTCCTCGCCCGTTTTTGGCGAATTCCTCAACTGTTTGCAGCGACAGTTCATTAGTCGCCATAGCCTGCAACATACTCAAGGGAAGCGTGAGATGATCGGCCCCCGCTTGCAGGGATGCGGCGGCTTCTTCCGGCGATTTGATACTGGCGGCTAGAATTTCGGTAGTACTGCCTGCGAGAACGCTTGCCATTTGTCGCACCAGTGCCACTCCATCGCCTAATAGCTTGGTGGCGCGGTTCACGTATGCGATCGCGTATTTTGCACCCGCCTCTCTTGCCACAGCAGCTTGTGCAGCGCTATAAATTGCCGTTACCGAACAGGTAATTTCCGGCGAGAGACAGCTAACAGCTTGAAAGCCAACAATCGTTGCCGGAATTTTCAGTACAGTTTGATGACCGATAATCTCAAAAGCCTTTCTGCCTTCCTTCACCATTTCGTCCAATTCAGACGAAATTAGCTGGTAGAATACCGGGCCATTGGTCAATTCAGCTAATTTTTCGAGAGTCGTCTCCACTGGTAAATCGGTTTTGGATAAAAGAGTTGGGTTAGTGGTAATCCCCTTTACCCAGCCCAACTCTTTTGCAGTTTGGGCTTCAGCGATAATTGCCGAATCGAGATAAATCGCCATCAACTTCTCCTAATTTGGTAGTAGATATATCAGACTATTTTGCACTACCAATTAGAACTTTTTCCTCTTCAGTCGCAGGACGTTTTTGACCGCGTTCTTCTACATATACAAGACTAGGATCGGACTCATCTGAATTCACGAAGTGACGGAAGCGCTGTACTTTTTCCGGATCTTCAATTGTAACTTTCCATTCACATTGATAGGTCTTGACAAGGTGTTCCATTTGCGCTTCTAATTCTGCACCAATGCCCAGAGAATCTTCAACAATCACCTCTTTCAGGTATTCGATTCCACCTTCTAGCTTGTTGAACCAAGTTGCAGTGCGTTCCAATCTGTCAGCCGTGCGAATGTAGAAAACCAAGAACCTATCCACATATTTTATCAAGGTTTCTTTGTCAATATCTGATGCTAGTAGGATCGCGTGTTGCGGCTTCATCCCACCATTACCGCAGACATACAAATTCCAACCTTTTTCAGTAGCAATGATCCCAAAATCTTTGCTTTGCGCTTCGGCACATTCGCGAGTGCAACCAGAGACAGCAGACTTGAGTTTGTGGGGAGATCTCAAACCGCGATAACGCAGTTCTACTTCTATTGCTAAACTCGTAGAATCTTGGACGCCAAAGCGACACCAAGTGCTACCTACGCAAGACTTTACTGTTCGCAAAGCTTTACCGTAAGCGTGTCCTGATTCAAATCCTGCATCTACTAATTTCTGCCAAATTAATGGCAATTGATCCACTCTAGCACCAAACAAATCGATGCGCTGTCCGCCGGTAATTTTGGTGTAAAGACCAAATTCTTGAGCAACTTCTCCCAAAACAATTAGTTTTTCTGGCGTTATTTCTCCACCAGGAACCCTTGGAACTACCGAGTATGTGCCATCCCGTTGAATATTGGCTAGGTAGTAATCATTTGTATCCTGCAAACTGACATGGGTAGGTGCTAAAACATGATCGTTCCAAGTAGAAGCAAGCATGGAGGCGACGGCGGGTTTACAAATTTCGCAACCCAAACCTTTGCCGTGTTGCTGGATTAAATCGTCAAAAGTCTTGATTTGGTGGAATCGCAACAAATGATAAAGTTCTTGACGGGAATAAGGGAAGTGTTCGCAGAGATGATTTTTCACCACTAACCCGGCTTTCTTCATCTCAGACTTGAGAATATCCGTCACCAGCGGTACGCATCCACCGCAACCAGTACCGGCTTTAGTACATTTTTTGACACTCCCAATATCGGTGAGATTGTTTTCGCGGATAGCTGTACAAATATCTCCTTTGCTGACATTATTACAAGAACAAATTTGGGCGCTATCCGGCAAACTGTTTACTCCCATCGCGGCGACTGCTGGTTTGCCTTCGCGGGGTGGCATTAGCAAATCTTCTGGATGAGGTGGCAGGGTAATGTTATTTTGGACAAATTGCAGCAGAGTGCCGTAAGCGGAAGCATCGCCGATGAGAATTCCGCCTAAAAGAAGGGTGCCATCTTTGTTTAGGACAAGTTTTTTGTAAATGCCTTGAACTGAATCTGTAATGGCAATTTCTTTAGCACCGGGTGTTGTGGCAAAGGCATCTCCGAAACTGGCTACGTCCACTCCCAATAATTTGAGTTTGGTGGACATATCCGCGCCAGTAAAGCTGCTCGTCGTGATATTGTTGAAAATGTCTGCTACGACTCCTGCCATTGTGTAGCCCGGAGCGACTAAGCCGTAGATGCGATTCTGGTAAAGGGCGCATTCTCCTATAGCATAGATATCTGGATCTGATGTTTGACAATTATCGTTGATGATGATACCGCCACGTTCTCCTACTGTTATGCCAGATTTTCTGGCTAGTTCATCACGGGGACGAATTCCGGCAGAAAAGACAATCATGTCTGTTTCTAATTCAGTGCCGTCAGCAAATAGCATTTTGGCGACTTTGCCATTTTCTCTGACTATTTCTGTGGTGGATTTATTGATATGGACTGAAACGCCAAGTTCTTCTATTTTGTCCCGAAGTACGTTACCACCGGCTTCATCAATTTGCACTGGCATGAGGCGTGGTGCAAATTCAACCACATGGGTTTTTAAGCCCATATTTTGGATGGCGTTAGCTGCTTCTAAACCTAATAAACCGCCACCAATTACGACGCCAACCTTACAGTTTTTGGCGTAGGCAGACATCGCTTCAAGATCTTCAATTGTCCGATAAACGAATGTTCCTGTAGCGTCATTTCCCTTTATCGGCGGCACAAATGGATAGGAACCAGTCGCCAGAACAATCTTGTCGTAGGGAACCGTTAAACCATTCGCAGATGTAACTGTTTTTTCTGCGTGGTTGATGGCAACTGCTTTATCACCGATATGAATCTGAATACCGTTTTCTTGATATAATCCAGGTTCGACTAGAGATAAGTCTGCGGCAGTTTTGCCAGAAAAGAAGCCGCTGAGGTTAACGCGATCGTAAGCAACGCGAGGTTCTTCGCAAAAGGTAATCAAGTTCCAATTCTGCGTCGCATTTTTTGCGATCGCTAATTCTAGGAACTTGTGCCCTACCATGCCGTTGCCGATAACAATGAGATTCTTTTTGGCTGTCATGAATTTCTAAAACGCCTATGTTTTAGTTCTCCTTACAGTGTTATATAAGGTCACTAAGCATTTTTGTAAATTTAGATACAAAAAGGCGAATGATATGCAATGTGTGAATGATCCCAATTTTGTTTTTGCATTGGGTATGAAAGTAGAGTGGTTTGAGATCTTGAGTCTTGTGTAGAGAACTTAGTAGATATAGAATAAATTCGCTTTGTCTGTATCTTAAACTACAAATTAGCCATTTGTTAAAGAGATGGCGATCGCTCACTATATACAAAAATGTAAATTGTGATACAAAATAATAATTTTGGCATCAACGCAAATGTTCTAATTCTGAGTCATTGCACCAAGTTTACCCACGACAGAGTAGCCTGCACCGCATTGAACAGCCGTCTGTCCGCCGTCCAAAATTCGCATTCCAATCGTTGAGCTAAAGCGAGATAATGAGCGTCGTAGGTTGCTGGTAGCCTTAGTTGTGCAGCTAGATTCAAGGCTTCTCGATGCAATTCGGCATCACCATAGAGGGTTATATTCAGATTTAAAACAGCATCCATAAGTCTAACTGCTTGTTCTGGCAGTATTTGCCGAGCAACCGCAGATCGATGGAAAGCGTTGCTAACTTCGTAGTAAATTAACGTGGGTGCAACTGGCTTGTAACCTGACGCTTGCCACTCAAGCCACAAATTATCAAAGGGAGATTCTGGCGTACTGCTAGTCAGCATACGCACGACAAAATTCGCATCTATGCAAACTATGCCTGATGTCATTTCAGGATTCCTCTGGGTAGAATTGTGGGAAGCAACTACGCATTAGTTCTTCTGAGCGTTCTTCTCGCATTTGCCATATAATTTCTTCTGGGGATGGATCTAGAGGTTTCCCACCACGATAAGCGTTGATCTCGTCTCGGACTTCGATTACTCGTTGAAACGCTTCTCGCCAGTTTTTCTGACGTTCCAGTTTTGATTCGAGTAGTGCGCGGTCTTCTTCGGATAAGGACTGAATAACTTGCATGAGAGAGTCTACAAGCTTTGTATTCATTGCTTTAGATTATGACCAATTCTTTAAAGATTATATTACTATTCTGTGGCAGCTAAAGGTTAATTTTAATTTACAAATGCGCTCTAGCATTTCCCCTCCCCCTTTTTAAAGCAGTGGGGGAATCTCTTCCCCACGACATCCCCGACTCTTAACGCCACACTTGGGAGTAAGCTGTTTTAGGGCATACTTAGCGATCGAATATGGCAACGATTAACGATAACTACCTTAAACTCAAAGCGGGTTACCTGTTTCCCGAAATTGCACGACGGGTGAATGCCTTCGCACAGGCAAATCCCGACGCGAAGATTATTCGCCTGGGTATTGGCGATGTCACCGAACCCTTGCCAGAAGCTTGTCGCACGGCGATGATTAAAGCGGTGGAAGAAATGGGCGATCGCAACACCTTCAAAGGCTATGGCCCAGAACAAGGCTATGCTTGGTTGCGCGAGAAAATTGCCGCAAGTGACTTCCAGGCGCGGGGGTGCGAGGTTGACCCCTCGGAAATCTTCATCTCCGACGGTTCCAAATGCGATACGGGCAACATTCTCGACATCTTTGGCGACGATAACATCATTGCAGTCACCGACCCGGTTTATCCGGTGTATGTGGACACCAACGTGATGGCGGGACATACTGGCGCTGCTAACGATAAGGGCGAATTTGAGGGTTTTGTCTATCTTCCCATCACCGCAGAGAACAATTTCACCGCCGAAATTCCCTCTCAGAAAGTCGATTTGATTTATCTGTGCTTCCCCAATAATCCCACAGGCGCAACTGCTACCAAAGAACACCTAAAAGCGTGGGTAGACTACGCTAAAGCTAACGACTCAATTATTTTCTTCGATGCAGCTTACGAAGCGTTCATCACCAATCCAGAACTTCCCCATTCTATCTACGAGATTGAAGGGGCAAGAGATTGTGCGATCGAATTCCGTTCCTTCTCCAAAAATGCAGGCTTTACCGGAACTCGCTGTGCTTTGACAGTTGTACCGAAGACACTCACCGCCAAAGCAGCAGATGGTTCGGATGTGGAATTATGGAAGTTGTGGAACCGCCGCCAATCTACCAAGTTTAATGGAGTTTCCTACATTGTGCAGCGTGGAGCCGAGGCGATTTACTGTGCGGAAGGACGATCGCAAATCGAGGCGTTAGTCAACTTCTATATGGAAAACGCCAAGATAATTCGCGAACAATTAACAGCAGCTGGATTAGCTGTATATGGTGGTGTCGATGCGCCTTATGTTTGGGTAAAAACCCCCAATGGTTTGTCGAGTTGGGAGTTCTTTGATAAATTGCTGCAAGTTGTTAATGTTGTGGGAACACCCGGTTCTGGATTTGGTGCAGCAGGTGAAGGCTACTTCCGCATTTCCGCATTCAACAGTCGGTCAAATGTAGAGGAGGCGATGCGCCGGATTACGGAGAAGTTTAAGGCGTAGGGGAGGGAAAAAGCGATCGCACCTTCACCTCACCCCACAGCCCGCCTGGGATTCAAATCCCAGGCGGGATAGAAGCGCAGTGCAAAATCTCTCTCCAACTTATTTTTGGGAGTGCGATCGCTATCTCAATAAATTTAAAATATTGAAATAAGTGCCGTGAGTTCTTCCTCTGATAAGGACTCTGCTCTAGCGGTGAGTAGCTCAACTGAGATCGTAGCCAACTGGCGAAAAATTTTTGGAGAAGATCCCACCACACCATGAGCCGCGCATTCAAACCGAAGCACTCCCGAACCTAAAGTTTCTGCGACTCTCAAAGCACCATCAAGCACGCTTGGAGCATACTCAGAAGTTAGACCCGCGTATATTTTATCGACTTTAGCCGCAAGTGACCATTCTACCTGTTTTGCAGTATCCCCACAGAAGGCTACTTGTACCAAAAGTTGCTCTAAATTATCGGGTGTAAATTTAGCCCCTAGCAATCCATAAAGAGCGCGTACTCCTTTGGGCGCAAAGATCTCAACTGCTGCATATTTTATTTCCGCAATAGTTGATGCTTTAGCGTCTTGTTGGCGTTCTAAAACTTCTACTCCCGGATAGCTTAAATCCGGCAATTCTCCCAGCCAAATACGCGCTTTGCGGTGATGACTCAGGTTAAGGGTTATCGTTTTACCGATCGAGCCCCCAGGCGTTACGCCAGTTATTGTTAAACTCATCGGGGAAAGCATCTATTACTTCAGGATGATAAACACTGTAGGGCGAAACGCCATATTCTGCCAAGGCTCTATTGTGCGCTTCTTCGTATGAAAGTCCACTTTTCATTAGCTCGGATTCTTTAAGTTCGTGTAAATAAAAACTTGCGTCTGCACCGGAAATATTTCTTCCTTCCGCAAGTGTATTTCTAAGTCTGGCAAGCATTGCTTCGTTTGGCCAATATTCTCCGAATTGAGCGATATGCTGTTCGATTATATTCAGCTTTCCAGCTTCCACAGAGAATTCTTTCTCTGCTAGAGTGCCAAAGAGATTTTCCACACTTAGTTAAGCATTTTACTATCCTTGTCAATCTTACTTGCATTGTAGCCCGATCGCACCTTCGCCCCATGCCAAAATGCGATCGCACCTCTTAGCCCCCCTTTTTTAAGGGGGGTTGGGGGTATCTCTTCCAAACGCCACACCCCAACGCCGATGCGCGATCGGACCTTCACCCCCAAATCATCCCCATAAAGATGAGCTATCTTAGAAATTAATCAGCTTTTTTTGGAAGCTAGTTAAATGAGTGTTACTAAATTGGTTTTGGCTTTAACAGCCATCGGTACTGTGGCAGCTATCGTTTCCGCTGTCTATCCTATCCTCAGCGGTCAATTGTAAGATGAAAAGTCCAGGTTGTTACAACGATACCGAACAAGTGCTGATTGAGAAAATCCGCAGTCTATCGCCTGAAAAGGTAATGGAAGTATTGGATTTTGTGGATTTTCTCTGTCAGCGAGATGAGGAAAGTAGCTTAGTCAAATCAGCAAGTAAACTTTCGGAAAACGCTTTTCAAAAGGTCTGGGATAACTCGGAAGATGCTGAGTATGACCAGTTATAAATTCGGTGATGTTATCCTAGTTCCTTTTCCTTTTACCGACCAAACTACCAACAAGAAACGTCCGGGGGTAGTGATTAGTTCTGATGCCTACCATAGCCAGTATGCTGATATTATAGTTATGGCTATTACCAGTCATAGTCGATCGACCTCTGTGGTAGGCGAGGTAATTATAACAGATTGGCAAGAAGCAGGTCTTCTCAAACCTTCTGTTATCAAACCTGTTGTTACTACTTTGGAGAGAAAATTGGTAATTAGAAAGTTGGGAGAACTTAAGGAGGACGATCGACAAGCACTTCAGAACGCTTTACCAGAAATATTTGGCGGATGAAGATTGCCAAATATTTCTGGGGATAAGTGATTTGGTATTATTTCGATCGCCCTAGTTTAGTTAGTAAGTTTTGGCGGTTATCGATCGCGGCTTGGAAGTTAGGATCGAATTTAATCGCTTTGTCGTAGCATTCGATCGCATCATCGTAGCGTTTTAGTTGTTCTAACGCAGCGCCTCGGTTATTCCAAGCATAAGAGTAGTCAGGTTTGAATTGAATGGCTTTATCGTAAGATGCGATCGCATCTTCGTATTTTTGAGAAACATACAAATCATTTCCTTTATTCAACCAATCTTCTGCCGTTTTAGTTGAAACACCCTCACTAAGAATTTGAGCAACATTTGCTACTTTGCCAAAACCTGTAGGGGCGAAGCATTCGGGCTACTATCTCTGCATCGCCTCCAAGATTTTCATACCCGAATGCTTCGCCCAGCCTCACAGATAACCTGTGTTTGCTTGATTTTGGATTCCCTAACTTCCCCCCACAATCAGGGCGAAGCATTCGGAGAAAAAAATTATTGTCTATGCCGATATATTTTGGCCCGAATGCTTCGCCCCTACAGATTGTGGTAATAGATCGAAAATTGAATTGTGTTGAGATTTCATTAATCCCTTTGCCAAGTCAGATTGTAGTAACTCAAGTTGCTAGTTACTTGCTTTCCGGGTATGTAGTTGCGCTTTAGCGCTCTTATCCCAGTTGTAATAAGAGCGCTAAAGCGCAACAACGTACCTAATACCAGCCTCAACTATATAAATAGCAACTTGCGTTAGTAATATATCGAAAATTGAATTGCGATCGCATTTACATCTGCGTTCATCTGTCTTCCTCTGCGGTAAAAAATAAACCCAACCTACAAAGGACTAACCCGATAAATCCGGTTATTCGCCTCCTCAGTAAACAGCAAACTCCCATCCGGTAAAACCAGCACACCCACAGGACGCCCCCAAGTTGTCGGTGCAGAGGGGTCAAGCAGAAAACCAGTCACAAAATCCTCGTAATATCCCAAAGGACGATGATCATTGCCAAAAGGAACAAACACAATTTTGTAACCAGTACCGCTATTGCGATTCCAAGAACCGCGAAAAGCCACAAAAGCACCATTGCGATACTTCACTGGAAACGTCTTACCGTCGTAAAACTGGAGTCCCAAAGCAGCCGAATGAGCCTGAAAAAGCACATCCGGCGATTTTGTCTGACTTGCCAAATCGGGACGTTCGCTTTGTCCGTTCCGCACTCGACGCGGATCTAGTTTATTCGGGGTAAGGTAAGCATAAGGCCAGCCGTAGAAATCCCCCTGCTGGATGCGCGTCAGATAATCTGGCACCAAATCATCGCCAATTCCATCGCGTTCGTTGACTGTAGTGTAAAGTTCTCCCGTTTTGGGATGAAAGTCAAGTCCGATCGGATTACGCAAACCAGAAGCAAAAGTCTGTCGGTTGGAACCGTCCAAATTCATCACCTGCACCGAAGCGCGGGGTAGCGGTTCTTCATCTACATTAGAACTAGAACCGATCGAAACATACAACTTCTGACCATCTGGCGCAACCACCACATTCCGCGTCCAATGCTGGCGATATCCTCCCGCAGTCAGTTCGGTAATTTTTGCTCCCGTTCCGGAAAGTTGCTCTTGCCCTTTAGTATAAGCAAAGCGTAAAACTTCTCCTGTATTACCAACGAAGAAGAATCCGTCTGCAAAAGCCATACCAAAGGGAATATTTAACCCATTTTGCGATGTCGCGAAAGTTTTTTTGATATCCGCGACACCATCACCGTTTGAGTCCCGCAACAAACTAATGCGGTTTTGCCTAGTTTCCGTCACCAGCACATCGCCAGTCGGAGTCAAAGCTAACCAGCGCGGTGCATCCAAATTATCCGCAAAAACATTAACCCTAAAACCAGGTGGTACGCGCAACACCGGGTTATTCGGAATAGCCACAACTTTGGGAAACTTGGAGGCGCTTTGACTGTGGAACGGTTGTGGTAAGTTGGCAGAGTTGATGCGGATGGGTGCGGGTGAGAAAGTTTCGGTTCGCACCGCAGAATTGCTAGGATTAGCAGCGCGTTCTCCTGACTGCGCCCTATCTCGTTGATTTGGCGAAGCGCGAGTCAAGTTACACGCACTTGCTGTTGTCAGCAATAAAACTAGCATCACCCAGCGGAAAGATTTCATGCCTAATCGATGATTGGTAATTTCTCTAGACATTAAGCCCTAGTTCCTTCTCTATGCGTTTAACCTCACTCGATGTCTTTCGAGGCATTACCATTGCAGGTATGATTCTTGTCAACATAGCAGGAGTCGCCGACAAAGTATATCCCTTCCTAGAACACGCCGACTGGAATGGCTGCACCCTAGCAGATTTAGTCTTTCCCTTCTTCCTCTTTATCGTCGGCGTAGCGATGTCCTTCTCACTTTCTAAGTACACCAAAGCTAATCGCCCCACTATTACGCATCTAAATCGAATACAAGGACGGGCAGGATGCCCATCCCACAAGAGAGCTTCAGAAAAACTGACTGTGAAATTAGATGCCTAGCAGCTTATCAAATCCGTATGCGTCGGAATTGTTCGTTTTTCCCCTCTGCCC
>CASBRD010000354.1 GCA_949128025.1 Oscillatoriales cyanobacterium PMM_0008
CCTCTGCCCCTCTGCCCCTCTGCCCCTAGAGCCATAGCATAGTAAGCACGGAAGATCCCTCTAATTCTTGTATCCTTCGGTCTCTTCCAGAGGATAAAGGGTTTCAGATTCCTCTGACCAGGCTTTTGTAGGATTGTCATATTCATCTGAAGATGTGCTATGGATAGGCTGAGGTGTCAAAGACAAAGAGTCAGTAGAAAATTGGGTTAACTTTAGGACTGCTTCTCTGACTTCTGATGCGGATTGATATCGCTCATGAAAGTCGTATAGCACCATTTGGCTGATAATTACAGCCAGTTCAGGTCGGATTTGTGTCTTATGCTTCCAGAGTATTTCTCCCGTTTTAATGTCTTGCTGTAACTGATTTGGTGATAGTCCGGTCAGGGCTTTAATGGCAGTTATTCCGACTGCATAAATGTCACTATTTGGTCGTGGACGACCGGCGCATTGTTCGGGAGGGGCATAACCTTGGGTGCCAATTCCTACAGTGAAACGACTTTGACTTTCACTTTCTAGTAGTTGTGTGTTAATTTCTTTGACGGCACCAAAGTCAATCAGCACAAGCTTGTTGTCTGAGTCCCTTCTAATGATGTTGTTGGGTTTAATATCCCGGTGGATGACACTGTGACTGTGGACAAATTCTAATATTTCTAATAGTTCCATTATTATATGGATAACTTGGGCTTCGGGGAGTTGTTTGCCTAGTAGTAATTCGTGTTCTAGAGAATGGCCTGCAATAAATTCTTGGACTATATAAAATTCGTCGCCTTCTTCAAAGTAGGCAAGAAGCTGAGGGATTTGTTTGTGTTGACCTAGTTTTTCTAGTGCGTCTGCTTCTCGCGGAAATAAGCGTCTGGCGAGTTCCAAGTGTTTAGGATCGTTGGTGGCAGGTTTGAGATGTTTGACAACGCACAAAGGTTTGCCGGGTCGCTGGCTGTCTTGGGCTATATAGGTTTCGCCAAATCCTCCGGCACCCAAAACTTTGATAATTTGGTAGCGGTTACCAATTATTTTGTTGGATGTGTCTGTGTTTTGGAGGGGGAGTAAGTCTTGTAGGTCGTCGTGTTGGCTGAGAATTTCTTGAACAATTGGCGAAGTTGCATAGCGCTTTAAGATCTGGCGTAGTTCTAGTTTTTTGATCTTTTGACTGGCGGCTGCGGTTGTGAGGTAGGAGAAGCCACCCAGGACGATCGCAACCACGGGTACTGCTGTGGGCAAAATTAGCTGACCGTAAATAAAGGTGAAGTAGCTAATGCTTCCCCAGGCTAAGGCGATTCCCATTGCCCAGCCGAAACGATTTAAGGCTCGTTTTTTGCTCCTAAAGAAAACTCCCGTGCCCAGAACTCCCGCGAAGACGAAGAGACCCCGGATCGGTGAGTTGGGAATTGCCTGTCCGATCGCTTTACCCTGCATTAAGGTGGCGATCGCATTGGCATGAATTTCAATGCCTGACATCGGCTGAGAATATATCCAGCTTCGGGAAAAGGGTGCCTTATGAAAATCGTTGAACTCGCTGGCAGTTGGCCCAATCAGCACAATTTTGTCTTTGAACTGTTCTCGAACGGTGTTCCAGTTACCAGGGTCTAGCACATACCAGAACGGAATGGCCTTAAATGTGCCAGCAGAACCGTAGAAGTAAAGATGATCTCCTTGAGGTTGCGGATAAGTTATCCGAGCTGCTTGCAGCGCTGCCTTATCAAAATCAAAGGCAGGTATTTTTACTTGCAAGGCATCAAAACCCTCGATCTGATTTTTGTATTTCTCTGCTAATACCTTTGTGTATTCGGTGGTAAAGCGATGAATTTTGCCATCGGGCTCCAGCGGGTAATTAATCAAGCCAATGGACATTGGCTGTGTCCACAAGCCGGAGTGAGGCGATGCTAGCTTGGTTGACGAGCCTTGCCGCGTCTCGATATCTTCGTACCAAGCGGCTAAAGTGACACGACCTGCATAGCGCTGTAATGTCTGTCGTAACCGATCGTCATCTGCGGCTCCATCGCGGCTTTTTGTATCAAACACAACGTCCACTGCAACAGAACGCGCCCCGGCTGCCATGAGGCGATCGATAACTTGGGCGTAGGCGGCTCTTTTCCAAGGCCATCCTTTCAAAGGCTCCAAGTAAGCATATTTTTTGGGATCTATTGGATAAATTTCCCTGCCTTGGAATAAAGAATCATCATCGATTGCCAAGATTACGATGTCGTTTGGAGGTGCGATCGGCCCTCGGAGTTCAAAAAACAGGGTTTGCGTGTTGTATTCTATCTTTTGAACCAGTCCCGAATTGCCAGCTGTAGCGAGTCCGGCTGCCAATGCCCAAGCCCCCATCAGGATATGGCTTAAGCTCCTCAGACGCTTATATTGGCCTGCGGATACCGTCGTTTTCATTGTTTTGTTGGAACGAGTTGCGGCAGAAGCCTGTCGGTTCGTTGTCGGTAATGAGGGTTCTGGTGCCATATCCTTCTTCACAAAAAAACGCCTGCCTTGAGTAGGCGTGCTTTGGGCCGCCCAGAGCGATCGAACTCTGGTTTCCAAGGACACAACCGTTCTGGACTGGAGAACCTGTATTTCGGCTGCTGTAGATGCAATTCAATTCAATTTTACCCCTAAAATATTTACCTCTGTAGGCGGAGGGTAAACTGGTAACTGGATTTAAAGACCATTATTCGACCGTAACTATTCAACCGCATAGGCGAATCGCGATCGTGCAGCCGATTCTTGACCTGCACGCACTTTCTGTCCTAACCTGATCTAATCCCACTTTCTGTGCTTGTCTATCCTGGATCTAAACCGGATTGCCGATGTTTAAGCCATGCTTGGTTGAGTTATATCAGTGCTTTGAGCCATTTATGCCCCCGAAGATACCCGTGATACCAAGACTAAGCACAGACCGCTCAAAAAGCCCGACAAGATCTGCTGTCATAGCAAGTCTGTACGGGAACCTAGTAAACTGCTTTAATAATAGCGAACATGACAAACTCTCCTTTTGAGATTCCCTATCATTTAACAAAAGCGATCGGTAATTTGTCATTTTTGTCAAGTTACTTCCTGGTAAGCTGAAGCTAGCCCAGGCAGTAGTCGTTAATGCAACCAGGATGTCGATAATGCTTTATCGAAGCTACCCTAAAGGGAGATGACACACTAAGTAAATACGTCTAAAGGAGGAAAAAAGACAAAGGTATGGCTAACTAGCCTTCAAGTAACTTAACTTTGAAGGTAAATTAAAAAAATATCGTTAGTCCACTGCCAACCCCGTCAAAGTCTAGGAGGCCAAGGAAACTCAATTAATATAGACAATTTCATCGCTTGAAGAAGTTTATCTAAAGGCTTGACAAACAAGTAAAATAAAGGTTATTAGCTTTGTTAAAGCAGAATTGCTATAATTGAGTATTCCAATTAAATTCTTTTCTACTACTTTTAGGTCTAAGTTTCTATGGCTTACTCAATGAACCGTCTTTCTATTTTTGTAGACGGGAACAATATGTTCTACGCTCAACAAAAAAACGGCTGGTTTTTTGATCCGCGAAGAGTTTTGCAATACTTCACTAGCGAACCAGATACAACGTTGGTAAATGCGTTTTGGTACACCGGCTTAAAAGACCCGCAGGATCAGCGGGGATTCCGGGATGCCTTGATTAGTCTGGGTTACACCGTTCGCACGAAGATTCTCAAAGAATACTATGACGATAGTTCAGGTCGATACTCACAAAAAGCGAATTTAGATATTGAAATCGTGGTTGATATGTTCAACACGGTAGATCAATACGATAAGGTCGTGCTGTTCAGTGGAGATGGTGATTTTGAACGAGCCATTGAACTTTTACGCTCTAAAAATACGCATATTACAGTGGTTTCAACGGAAGGAATGATTGCGAGGGAACTACGAAATGCCACCGATCGCTATATTGACCTGAATGATATTCGCGAACACATTGAGAAAATTGACTATTAGTTGTCAAAACCCAAATACCTAGTGCCGCTAGGCAAAAGTCAAAAGTCAAAAATCCTTCGTTCCTTTTTCCAAAGTCAGTAATCCTGTTATGAAAACTCAAACAGACCGCATAATTATTTTCGATACCACGCTCCGAGATGGCGAACAGTGTCCCGGAGCGACCCTGAATGTAGACGAGAAGCTGATCATTGCGCGGCAGTTGGCTCGTCTGGGAGTTGATGTGATTGAGGCGGGGTTCGCCTATGCTAGCCTTGGAGATTTTGAGGCGGTGCAGAAGATTGCCCAGACAGTGGGGACAGAAGATGGCCCAATGATCTGTAGTTTGGCAAGGGCCATCAAAGCAGACATTAAAGCAGCAGCAGAAGCGATCAAACCAGCGGCAAAAGGCAGAATTCACACCTTTATTTCTACTTCGGATATTCACTTGGAATATCAATTGAGGAAGACACGCGGGGAAGTGCTGGCGATCGCAGAAGAAATGGTCGCTTATGCCAAATCCTTCATCGATGATGTAGAATTCTCCCCAATGGATGCCGCACGCTCCGACCCAGAATTCCTTTACCAAGTGCTAGAGCGGACAATAGCATCTGGTGCCACAACTGTCAATATTCCCGATACCGTTGGTTACATGACTCCCAGCGAATTTGGGGATTTGATTCGCGGCATTAGGGAAAACGTTCCCAATATCGACAAAGCGGTTATTTCTGTTCACGGTCACAACGATTTGGGATTGGCAGTAGCTAACTTCCTCGAAGCCGTGAAGAATGGCGCAAGGCAGTTAGAATGCACGATCAATGGCATTGGCGAACGTGCTGGGAATGCCTCCCTGGAAGAATTGGTGATGGCACTCCACGTCCGGCGGCAGTATTATAACCCCTTCTTGGGACGACCTGCCGAATCAGAAGAATCGCTGACGAATATTGATACGCGCCAGATTTATAAGACTTCTCGTTTAGTTTCTAACTTGACGGGAATGTTGGTGCAACCCAATAAAGCAATTGTCGGCGCAAATGCTTTCGCACACGAATCTGGGATTCACCAAGATGGCGTGCTGAAAAATAAGCTGACCTACGAAATTATGGATGCCAAATTGATTGGTTTGACCGACAATCAAATTGTGCTAGGCAAACATTCCGGTCGCCATGCTTTTGGCGCACGCCTGAAAGAGTTGGGATTTGAACTTTCAGATACCGATTTAAATAAGGCATTCGTCAAGTTCAAAGATGTAGCGGATAAGAAGAAAGAAATTTCTGATTGGGATTTGGAAGCGATCGTTAATGACGAAATTCAACAAGCTCCAGAACTTTTCCGCGTAGAATTGGTACAGGTTTCCTGCGGTAGCAACGCTTGTCCGACAGCAACGGTAACGTTGAGAACGCCAGAAGGTGAGGAACTGACTGATGCTGCGATCGGCACTGGGCCAGTTGATGCCGTTTACAAGGCAATTAACCGCGTGGTGAATGTGCCTAATCAGCTAATTGAATTTTCCGTGCAGTCAGTAACGGCGGGAATTGATGCGATTGGGGAAGTAACAATTCGCTTGAAGCATGAAGATCGAATTTTCGCCGGTCACTCTGCTAATACGGATATCATCGTCGCTTCCGCTCAAGCTTATGTCAATGCGCTGAATCGTCTCTATGCAGCGTTGCAGACGAAAGGCGAAAATTCTGCTACTGCTGTGGGTAAGGGAGTATAAATCACAAACCCGGTTTCTCTGAGAAACCGGGTTTCTTAGCTTTGTAGGTTGGGTTGAGGTACGAAACTAGGGCAAATGCGTTGGGTTTCGCTTCACAAAGGCCCAACCTACAAAGAAATGGTGAAGGTATTGTCAGAGAAACCGGGTTTCTGATGATTAGAATAGTTTTAGTTATTTAAATACCAAAATCATGTCTGAAATTATGGTTGCCGTATACGAAAACGGCGTTTTACGTCCTTTAAATCCAGTTTCTTTAACTGAAGGTCAAACAGTGCGCCTGCGGGTAATACCGGAAGTTGCACCAGAAGGGCCAAAAAATGAGCTAGATGAGGCACTTCAAACTTTAGTTGACCAAGGAAAGATGACTCTGCCAACTAAGCAAGGTCAAGTAGATGCCGAAGCAGATAAAAAATGGCACGAACTGTTTGAAAAACTGAAGGAAAGACCGGGTAAACCTTTGTCTGAAATTATTATCGAGGATCGCGGCCCGTGGTAAATACATACTTTCTAGATAGCAGCGCTTTAGTTAAGCGCTATGTACCAGAAACGGGTAGCAGTTGGATTCAATCTATCACCGATTTTACTATAGGTAATTCTATAGCGATTGCTCGCCTTGCTTGGGTGGAAGTTTTTAGCGCCTTTGCACGCCGCCAACGGGAGGGAAGTTTGTCTAGCAATGAGCTTGATATTATCGTTCAAAAGTTTCGCAACGACTTTACTACCCAGTACCAAATTATCGAAGTTGACCAAGTGCTATTGGAAAAAGCGGGTGAACTGGTTATCCAATATCCCCTACGCGCATACGATGCTATCCAATTAGCATCAGCGTTGTGCCTGCAATATAATTTCGCTCACACAACAAATACCCAATTCATTTTTGTTACTGCTGATATTCGCTTAATTAATATTGCCCAGTCTGAAAGTTTGATGACTGATAATCCTAATAATTATCCTTGAAAGTGCGATCGCTCTCAACAATAAGCGCTCTTTTACTCCGAAAAAAATCCCTGGTTATTAGCCAGGGAAAAAATCAATACCTACGGTTGTAGTTGATTATGAACTTCAGGCACTCTGCCTATTATGCAACCAACTGACATAACTCCTCTGCAAAGTGAAATTCATCAGCTAGACGGCTTAGTTTTTTATTCGTTACATCTTGCCGACCAAAAATTATCACCCGCTTTTGATAGCGTTGCAGTTGACTAACTAAAGAAGCAAAGTCCTTATCCCCAGACACAAGGATGATGATGTCAGAAGACAGACTACTCTTGAGTTCTTTACGACAGTCAGACATCAATTGTAAATCCGCACTGTTTTTGAACTCCCCCTGAACATCAATCCGATCAAAACCAACCCTGTCTAGAGCATATTCAACATCTGGGGTTTCTTGATGCCAATGAGAGTAGACTTTCTTGGTAATTAGATCTCCTCTCAATTGAGCGAAATCAATCAAGCACTCAGCTTGATATGGGACTCTGACATTCTCAAAATCCCAATAAATGGAAACTCTGTTTTTCATCGCTTTAGCGTGAGTAATGTTTAACATCACGCATCTGGCGACACCGAGAAGCTTCTTAATTTAATTAGAAGCCTCTTAGCAGAGCTGTATGTGGGATCGCATCCAGATTTAGTACACACTTTTCAGTGGTATCAAATGTGGGGTGATGGCGCACATTTAAGGAAGCAGAAGGGCGACTAATCATACAGGGAGAATTAGATAAGTCTTAACCTGCCCGTTAATCCAATTACCGACTATTTTTTTCTAGCCGGGAACTGGATTACCGGGCACAACTAGGCTTACCTACCTATCGCTGCACGGTCAATCGGTGTTCACCTTCACTACATAAGAGACATCAGCACACACTTCGCACAATTGCTCAGCGTTCACTGAATACAGACAAAATCACACATCTAGCGCACTTATGGTGCCTTTAGATGCAGTGACTCATGTATAGCTCAAATACAATTTTTTGTCAAGTGATGGACATTCTGATAAAATTATACAATGAACTAACACAGTTCCAAATGACCTCTACTAACCCTACCTCTTGGCACGAAGTCCGCGCCGCTTTCCAAAAAATCTGGGGATATGATGATTTTCGTCCACCGCAAGGGGAAATTATTCGCACTTTGTTAGAACAAAAAGATGCGATGATTATTATGCCTACGGGTGGGGGAAAGTCGATTTGCTTTCAACTACCAGCACTATTACAAAATGGGTTAACTTTGGTGATTTCGCCTTTGGTGGCGTTGATGGAAAATCAGGTGCAAGAATTGCGTCAGCGAAAATTGCCAGCGGCGTTACTGCATAGCGAATTACCATCTCAGGAACGGAAACAAACCCTTCTTGCTTTAGAACAACAAAAGTTAAGATTGCTGTATGTATCGCCAGAAACTTTACTAAGTCCGCCAGTGTGGGAAAGATTGTGTCAACCGCACTTAAAGATTAACGGGTTGATTTTGGATGAGGCGCATTGTTTGGTACAGTGGGGTGATACGTTTCGTCCTGCTTATCGGCGATTGGGGGCGGTACGATCGGCCCTACTTAAATCTAAACCACCTGGAACTAAAATTGCGATCGCAGCTTTCACCGCCACCGCCGATCCCACAGCCCAAAAAACTATCCAGCAAGTCTTGCAATTACAACAGCCAGAAGTCTTTCGCCTCAACCCTTATCGCCAAAATCTCTACCTCAAAGTTCAAATTGCTTGGACACCACGCGGACGCAAACAAAGATTGCTAAAATTTATTCAGGCCAGACCTCAACAAGCTGGGTTAGTCTACGTTCGCACTAGGCGAGATAGCGAAAATTTAGTTGTCTGGTTAAAAGAGAAAGGTTATAATATAGCAGCTTATCATGCAGGGCTGAGTCCAGAGCAACGCCGAACTATTGAAGCAGATTGGATTTCTGGAAAAATTCCTTTTTTGGTTTGCACTTCGGCTTTCGGTATGGGTATCAATAAACCAGATGTCCGTTGGGTAGTTCACTTTCATCCCACATTGCTGTTATCGGAATATGTCCAGGAAATTGGACGTGCGGGTAGGGACGGCAAACCATCTGATGCTTTATTATTGATGAGTGAGCCAACTGGGTGGTTAGATTCAGAAGATAAGCAACGTCAGAAGTTTTTTGAAGATAAAGTGCGATCGCAACAACGAGAAGCCCAGCAGCTAATTCGCAAACTACCTCCAAAAGGAGAAATCAATACCGTAGCCCGTCAGTTCCCCGAAGGGACGACAGCTTTATCTCTACTGCATAGCACAGGTCAGCTAGAATGGCAAGATCCATTTAATTATATCATTCAGAAGCAGGCGCAAACCCAACATTCGACACAATTCAACGCCGTACAGCAGATGAACCGCTACCTGAAAACCCGCGAGTGTCGGTGGAAGTTTTTGTTACACGCCTTTGGCTTTGGGGTAGAAGCTGAGAATTTGCGCTGCGGACATTGCGATAACTGCAAATAATTTCAGATTTGAGATCTTAGGTACGTTGTTGCGCTTCAGCGCTATCTTAAAGAGCGCTGAAGCGCAACTACATACCTAAGAAGGATCGTCTGGACACGATCTCAAATCTTAAATCTGAAATTAATTAGAATTGCCGTAAGAAGCGCAAATCGCTGCTGTATAAACGACGAATATCATCGATTTGGTGAAGAACCATCGCCACTCTCTCTACACCAAAACCGGCTGCAAATCCAGTATAAACTTCCGGGTCGTAACCGACAGCCTTCAGCACATTTGGATCGATCGTACCACAACCCATGATTTCCAGCCATTTGCCTTTCCACTGCATATCCACCTCTGCGGATGGTTCCGTGAAAGGAAAATAACTAGCGCGAAAACGAATCGGCATTTCTTCGCCGAACATCTGTTGCAAAAATACTTTAATTGTGCCTTTAAGGTCTGCGAACGTCAGCCCCTCATCAACTGCAAAAAATTCTACCTGGTGGAAGACAGCCGCGTGAGTGGCATCTACCGTATCCCGCCGATAACAGCGTCCCGGTGCTATAACCCTAACAGGTGGGTCATTTTCTTCCATGTAGCGAATCTGGATGTTTGAGGTATGAGTTCGCAGCAAATTCCCATCGGGCAAGTAGATGGTATCCTGCATATCGCGGGCTGGGTGGTCTGGCAGGAAGTTCAGCGCCTCAAAATTATAGTAGTCGGTTTCCATTTCTGGCCCAGTGGCTACAGTGTAACCCAGTCCGACGAAAATATCTATGGCCCGATCCATTGTGCTGTTGAGGGGATGCACCCGACCTTGGGGACGGTAGACTGGGGGCATGGTGACATCCAGAGTTTCTGCTTCCAGCTGGGCTTGGATTTGCACTGCTTGCAAGGCTGACCGTTTCCGATCCAGGGCAGTTTGCAGGGCTTCCTTGACTTCGTTGGCTAATGCCCCAATGCGAGGACGTTCATCTGGCGATAATTTGCCCAAACCTCCCAATATCTGGGACACTTGACCTTTCTTACCCAGGTAGGCTACTCTGAGTTCTTCTACGCGGGGAAGAGTTTCGGCAGCTGCGATCGCATTTTGCGCGTCTTGTTTGAGGGCTGTTAGTTGTGCCTCTAAATCGTTCGGCTGATTCGTCATTCGATTTTGGATTCTAGCATTTTAGATTATAGCAATCCTAAATGATTCGCGAAAATCTCTTTCCTCTTCTTTCTTTTCTTCTGGGTACGTAGTTGCGCTTTAGCGCTCAAAGAGCGCTAAAGCGCAACTACGTACCTTAATGATATAACTAGCAACTTACTTTACTATATAATTTTTGTGGTGTAAGGCGAATATGGTAGAGACGGGCGAGACGCCCATCCCACAAAAGTAGTTTAGGATCGATCCGTTAACCAGAATCTCTCACAATCAAAGTGGCGAGATTATTTAAAATGTCAGGATTGCAGAGTATCTGATTTGATGAAATTACTGATAAGTAACGATGACGGTATTTTTTCCGCAGGTATCCGCGCTTTAGCGAACGCCTTGGCAGAAGTGGGGCATGATGTCAGTGTAGTTTGTCCCGATCGAGAGCGATCGGCAACGGGACATGGTTTAACTCTTCACGACCCCATCCGCGCTGAAGTGGTAGAATCGATTTTCCATCCCTCTATCAAGGCTTGGGCTTGTTCGGGAACTCCTTCTGATTGCGTAAAATTGGGACTGTGGGCTTTGCTGGATAGTCCCCCGGATTATGTGATCTCCGGTATCAACCAAGGATCGAATTTAGGTACTGATATCCTTTACTCCGGCACGGTTTCAGCAGCGATGGAAGGTGTGATTGAGGGTATTCCCGGTATTGCTTTTAGTCTTACCAGTTTCGCCTGCCGAGATTTTGAACCGGCGGCTAAGTTTGCCTGTATGCTGCTGGAACAGTTGGCGCAACAGCCTTTACCTGGGTTGATGTTGTTGAATGTGAATGTGCCGCCGGTGAAGTGGGATGCGATCGCAGGTGTTACAATCACCCGTCAAGGCGTTCGTCGCTATTTCGATGTCTTTGAAAAACGGGCCGATCCCCGTGGCAAAACTTACTATTGGTTAACTGGAGAATTAAAGGAGGATTTAGAACCACAAACGCAACCCCATTTACCATCCAACATTCCCACAGATGTAAAGGCAATTCGCGACAATTACATTACCATAACTCCTTTGCAGTATGACCTGACTTGTGGAGTTGGTCTGAATAACTTACAGGAATGGCACTTGAATTTCCCGAAAATGGGATAGTTAGGGGCTAGAAAAGTCAAAAGTTAAAAGTCAAAAGTAAAGAAGGGCGTGGGGGAGAGAATCACCAATCATATCGTGTCCGGTTACATCAGTAGTGTAAGAGTGATACTGGAAATTGTCTGTTGCGATCGGAGGTTAAATTTTTAACGCAGATGAAGACAGATAAACGCAGATAAACGCAGATAAAAGAGCAATGCGATCGGATATGATATCACCAATCACCAATCACCAATCACCAATGAAACTAGAATTTGTACCAGTTGAAGAGTTTTATTTCGCCTTGACTTTAGCGGTGAAAAACCTGGAAGATATCGACGAAACTAACTTGGTAAAAGAAGTGGAAAACCGTCTCAAGGAGAAATTCGGTCAGCCTTCTACAGTTGCAGCGGCTAAACAGAACAATTTCAACTATGTGTTTCGCGTTCAAGGTATAGATAATAGTCCGTCAAACGAACTGGTTGTTTCCGTTGCGGACTGGCAAGGAAAATTGCGATTAGGCAGCGATTATGGTTGGATGCTGGATGAAAATCGTCACCCAGTTAAGACAGAAAAATTTGAACAACGATCGGAATTTTCAGAAAAGCTAAAAACATATTTAGCCGATTGTCTAGAAGTGAAATTTTGAGAAAGTAGAACCATTATTTGGTACGTAGTTGCGCTTTAGCGCTAAAGCGCAACTACGTACCAATAGAGAAATTTTAGTTTTGTTAGATGATTTGATTTTTTTATTGCCTACCTGCTTAGCCTTCATGCTGATTCAGATTAAACAATTTACTGTCAACAAACGCTTCCCTTTAACTATCAGTCGCGGCACTACTGCCACGACGACAAATGTTTGGGTGGAAATAGAAGAAGATGGCATTGTGGGATGGGGAGAAGCTTCGCCTTTTTCGATCGGGGAACATCGACAAACTACGGAGGCAATTCAAGTCGCATTGCAGCAAGTCGCGCCGAGACTAGAAAAGTTTAGTCCTTTGGATAGACAAGAAATAGAAGAATTTTTGATTAAAGCTGATATTCCTTCGGCGGCGCGATCGGCTGTGGATGTGGCGTTACACGATTGGATGGGTAAAAAAGCAGGTTTACCTCTTTGGCGTTTGTGGGGATTGGATTGCGATCGCATCCTCCCCACTTCTGTCACCGTTGGCATCAATACCCCGTCAGGTGCTAAGCAGCGAGTCCGAGATTGGGTTAATTATATAGATGCGAAGGTGTTGAAGGTGAAATTGGGTAATCCCCAAGGAATTGAAAGCGATCGCGCTATGTTTGTTGCTGTTAGGGAAGAGGCACCATCTGCTAAAATCAGTGTGGATGCGAATGGTGGTTGGAGTTTGTCAGATGCGCTGAAGATGTGCGAATGGCTTGCTGAATCTGGTGTGGTATATGTGGAACAGCCTTTGCCAGTCGGACAAGAGAAAAATTTGTTAGAACTGAAAAAGAAATCTCCTCTTCCTATCTTCGTCGATGAAAGCTGCTTTACCAGTCGCGATATTCCCCATTTGGCAGATTGCGTAGATGGAATCAATATAAAATTGATGAAATCTGGCGGTTTAACTGAAGCAAGTCGGATGATTCATACAGCACGCGCTTATGGTTTGCAGGTGATGTTCGGTTGCTATTCCGATAGTTCGCTGGCTAATACCGCTCTTTCTCATCTCTCCCCACTCGCCGATTACCTGGATTTAGATAGCCACCTCAATTTAATAGATGATCCTTTCACTGGTGCTATAATCAAAAATGGATGTTTGCTACCGAATGATTTACCTGGGTTAGGCGTTAACAGAAGCGAACACAACGGCTGAGTGGAACCAACCCTCACATAACATAAAACAGTAAATTTGTCAAGTGCGATCGCCAAGTGGGTGCTGAGGACGCCAGAAAATCAAGTCATCGTCAAGTGAGAAATTTCGGATTTCGGCGATGCAGTGAAAATAAAAGACACGAGAATACAAGGGTTTCAGACTATGATAAGACCAGATTTTGCATTTTAGACATACTTGCCCTGATTATTCTTTTTGTCAAGATACCTCAAATGACGCATTTCCGTCAATAGTTGCTAAAGATTTTCAGTTATTTTTGGGGTAAAAAAAGGCATTTGATTGGAATATACAAACGGAATGCGATTTTGAATAAGCTTGTATTATATAAGATTGCTGGCCAAATGTACAAACGAGAAACTAACGAGTAAACTTATAAACATAGGACTTACGCATTTTATCGTTATAGTCAAGTAAATATAATCAGCTTATGAAAATATTCACTGCGATTGTCGAGCGAGATTCTGATACCAACCTCTACGTTGGTTATGTTCCTGGTTTTTCTGGAGCGCACTCCCAAGGAGAAACTTTAGACGAGTTGCAAGAGAATCTCCGCGAAGTAATTGAAATGCTCTTAGAGGATGAAAAAGTAGTATTCAAGACGGAGTTTGTTGGTACACAGCAAATTGTGGTTCATTAAGCTATGAGCAATATTCCCGTTCTGAAGCCACTAAACTTAATGGGTCTTTCGGAATCCGGCCTGCTAATGTTCGTTATGAACATTTTTGTAGGGACACGGCATCATAAATATGTCGGTCATACAAAAGATTTAATTATGCCGTGTCCCTACTACAGCTTATGTGACACGAAAGAACCAGTTTAAGTTAGCGATCGCCATACAATTTGCGTAAGTCCTGAGAGTAAAATTTATGCTTAAATCTAATCACCGGGTAGCGATTTTATTACACGAAGGAGTTCGCGGCGTTCAAGGAAAAACCGGACTAACTTTGTTACGCTACAGCGAAGCGTCAATAGTTACAGTAATCGATCACCAATCTGCTGGGGAATCATTGCCAAAACTGACAGGGATCGATCGCAATGTACCAATTGTTGCTTCTGTGGAAGATGCACTTTTATACAATCCCGATGTATTGGCGATCGGCATTGCGCCTCCTGGTGGAATATTGCCAGATATCTGGTTTCAGGAAATTAAACAGGCAGTAGCATCAGGTTTATCAGTAATCAACGGGTTACATACGCGACTGGCAAATTATCCAGAAATACAGGGATTACTGAAACCAGGACAATGGATTTGGGATGTGCGACAGGAACCCGTTGGTTTGGGTGTTGCCAGTGCAAAAGCGCGATCGCTTGCTTGTCGCCGCGTGTTAACTGTCGGAACAGATATGGCAGTTGGGAAAATGTCAACTAGCTTAGAGTTGAATCGCGCATCTCAAAAGCGAGGATTGCGATCGAAATTTCTCGCCACCGGACAAGCTGGAATTATGATATCTGGTGATGGCATACCTTTGGATGCAATTCGGGTAGACTTTGCGGCGGGTGCAGTGGAACAATTGGTAATGCGGTTTGGGAAAGATTACGACATCCTATATATAGAAGGACAAGGTTCACTTCTGCATCCAGGTTCCACAGCTACATTACCACTTTTGCGCGGTTCTCAGCCAACACATTTAATATTAGTACATCGGGCAGGACAAATTCATATTCGCAATCTTCCTCATGTTGTGATTCCGCCTTTGTCAGAAGTGATTAAATTGTATGAAATGGTTGGTAGTGCTGGGGGTGCGTTTGGGGAAGTGAGGGTAATTGCGATCGCACTCAATACCGGACATTTGGATGAGGCGGGGGCGAGAAATGCGATCGAGCAAGTTAAGATGGAGACGGGGTTGCCTTGTACTGATGTGGTAAGGTTTGGGGGCGATTTGTTGGTGGATGCGGTGATGGAATGAACGAACCCCCGCCAAGACGCCTTAGCGAAGCCATGCGCGATAGCGCTATAGAACGCCAAGGGAAGAGGGAGGAGAGAGTTTGTAGGGGCACGGCATCTGGGATATTTTGGGCGAGAGAAAAGGTTTAATTGTGCCGTGCCCCTACACAATGATGATTTCTGGGCGGATGTGGCGACTCGATCTATTGTTCGTCTTTATCTTCTTGCTTTTTGATTCGATATAGGTGAATTGCTATAGCCACACTCGATCCAATTGCTAAAGCGGGACAAAAAGGCCAAATTGTCAGGATGCTGGCGGTAATTCCTAATGCAGTTAAGAAGTCTTGGAAATCTTTGTCTTCCATAGGATTGTACCAACACTCTCGATTTATCAACTGAATTCATTTTGTAACTTACCAACAATCTCAACCAGAGGAGATCCCGACGATAAGCAGGAACTTAGTATTTTTGGCTAAAATCCCTGGAAAGCAGCACTCAAGGGCTTCCCAGCTTCCAGAAACGATACATTTTGTGAACTGGTCACTACCTTAAAATCGGAAAAAAGCTATTATCTTCCTTAAGGTCGGTGTAATTTCGGCAACCAGGGTCTTAGGCAGATAGGCGATGAATCAACAGAAACGGAATCGGCAGAGTTATGTCCTCAGCGAGAATGGCTGGAAAAAATTCCAAAATGCGCTAGAGGAAAAGTTTGACGGTAAATGTTCTATTGAACGTTTAGCCGGACTATCCAAGTTAAGTACCGACACTGTTTCAGAGATAAGGCGGCGGAAAAAAAGGGTTGATGAAGGTTCGATCGAGGCTTTGTTCAATGCGTTGGGGCTAAAATCAGAGGAAAACGACCTTTCTGTTACTGTTAAGGTATCGCCACCCAAGCTAGATCCGAATTTTTTGGGGCGGGAGGGTGCGATCGCAGATCTCAACAACCTGATCGAACAAGGCGCAAAAGCGATCGTCATTCACGGTAAAGGCGGTATCGGTAAAACGACGCTGGCGTGGCAATTTCTCAACACGCAGGGATTCGATAAAATACTCGATCTGCGGATGGCAAAGGAAACTCAAAATATTACATCTGCCGAAAGTGTAATTGAGGAATGGCTGCGGCGATATTTTGATGAGGAACCAGGGCGAGAATTTGGCGTTACGCTGGGTAGATTGAGGCAGCATTTGCGAAATCCCAACCAAAGAATAGGGGTATTAATTGATAACCTGGAACCAGCACTAGATAGAAATGGCAAGTGCATCGAAGCGCACCGAAATTATGTGGAATTATTTACTGCTTTAGCCGATCGATCAGTGCAATCTGTTACCCTAATTACCAGTCGCGAATGCCTGCGCGAATCATCGGTAACAGTTGAGTATTATCGCCTCGAAGGTTTGGATATCGCCGCATGGGAAAAGTTTTTTAACAGCCCCAATATTCAGATAGATACAGAAGTGCTGAATGCCATGCACCAAGCTCTAGTTGGTAATACCAAAGCTATGACAATTTTCCTTGGTGCTATTAAGGACTTTAACAATAGTTTAGCGGCTTATTGGCAAGCAAATAAGGATGATTTGTTGATTGAACCGGAGTTAGAACATTTAGTCACCAGTCAGTTCAATCGGCTGCAAAAACTCCATTCAGCTGCTTATAAACTTCTCTGCCGTTTGGGATGTTATCGATATCAAGATGTTCCAAGAGTTCCGATTAAAGGTTTGTTTTGTTTGCTTTGGGATGTGCAAGATAGTCAACATCTGCGGGTAATTAACTCTTTGAAAGATCGGTCTTTAGTAGATTTTTGTAATCAAGAATACTGGCTGCATCCAGTGATTCGGGCAGAAGCGGTAAAAAGGTTGAGGGAAAGTGAAGATTGGGAGATAGCGAATCGGAAAGCTGCTGAGTTTTGGACGGAGAGTGTTAAGACTGTTGAAACTGTTGAGGATTCACTGAGAGCTTTAGAAGCATATTATCATTATTTACAGATTAATGATGCTGAACAAGCAGCATCTGTTCTTGTAAATGAGAGAGATAACAGATGGGAAGAAGGCGAATCTCTTGGTCGTGCATTTTACAGGCTAGGTTTGTTAAACCAATCTATTTCCCTAATTAATGCTATATTAAATAATCTTCATCCTAGTTATGAATTATGTAAAATATACAATATTTTAGGAGATTTATACTGGTTAACTGGTTCTTTACAAAGATCAATTGAATGTCATAGAAAATCTGGAGAAATAGCTAAAAACTTTAATATTGAAGAGTATCAAATACGCGCTTTGTTCAATACGGGTCTATGCAAAACAGATTTGTGGGAAATAGAACAAGCAATAGAATTATTTAAAAAAGTTAATTCCCTAGCTGAAAATCCTAATTTGCTTTCTGAAGTTCCTAGTTTGCATACAGAATTAATTTGGTCTTGGTGTGGTTTGGCTCTGCTTCAATCCCACTTAGGATTAAAACAGGAAGCATCAATTTTTGCTAATAAAGCTTACAACCAAATACCTACAGCTAATTTAACTGCATGGGGTAAAGGATATACACTATTGGCTCTAGCGCTAATCTATAATTATCTAGAAGAAATCCAAAAATCTTTTAAATTATACCATAGAGCAATTTTATTTGCGGAGGAAAGCAATTATCCCCAAGTTAAAGCTAAAGCCCTATATGGCCTAGCAGAACTTTATCGAGAACAGGAAGATTTTACAACAGCACTTTCCCATCATACAGAATCAATAGAACTCCTAGAAAAAATAGGCGCGAAATGCGACTTAGCCGAAGCTTACTATCAACTTGCCTTAACTTATCAAAAAATGGGAGACACCGAAAAAAGTCAGCCAAAATTTCAACAAGCAATTCAACTCTTCACCGAAATGGAAGCACCCAAGCAAGTTGAGAAAGTGCGGCTGGCGATGGAAAATGGGTAAAATTATTAACCAAAGTACCTTGCAAAAGTCAGAGATTAGTGATATAATTTACTCAAAGTTTGCATTCTTTTTCCAAATCACAGGCAATAATAACATTCCCATGAACACCCTTGACCAAGTGCTAGAAACTGCTTTGCAACTGCCCTACGAACAGCAGGAAATGCTGCTCGAAATTCTGCAAAATCGCCTCCACGAAAGTCGCCGTGCAAAAATGGCTGCCGATGCTCAACAAACCTTGGCAGATTTCCATGCAGGTAAATTTCGACGCCAGTCAGCGCAGGAAGTCATTCTAGCATTGCGCCAGTCTTTGGATGAGCCAGAAGCATGAGACCACTGGTTTTAACCCCTAAATTCAAACGAGCATTCCGCAAGTTTGTCAAGCGAAACGCTGACCTCCAGCAACGCATTGAAGACACTCTTGAACAAATGGAAACAGATGTATTTGCCCCAGCCCTCGCCACCCACAAACTAAGCGGCAAGTTTGACAGTCTTCAGTCCTGCTCTTGTGGCTATGATTGTCGTATTGTGTTTTCAATTGAACTCGATACAGAAACCAAAAGTGAAGTCATTGTTCTGCTCGACATCGGGACGCATGATGAAGTTTATTAACTCAGATCTTGCACCAGGGTCAGAAACCGGGTTTCTTGCCACTATCCTTAGCTGAAAGCTTAGATTTTGCGTTTAGAAACCCTGTTTCTTCAGCCTTATTGAGAATGGTGCAAGTTATCAGTTTTAACGGACTTTCCCTATTAACGCAAGTTGCTAGTTATAAGATTGGGGCTGCTCTTTGGTATGTTGTTGCGCTTTAGCGCTCTTATTACAGCTAGGATAAGAGCGCTAAAGCGCAACAACATACCTTTATCCAAATAACTAGCAGCTTGAGTATTATATCGTAAGGGCGGGTTTTGTTGAAAGATTGTTTATTTGACACAGGGGTTATCTGCTAAACCCGCCCCTACAATCAGACAATATATACAACCGATACTAACGGACTTAATATCAATTCCCCAAATTTACCGGAACCACAAGCATAGTAATCCCCTGTATACCAACAACCTTTACAACTTCATCAGGAAAAACAATAACATCGCAATTTGCATGATAAAATCGAGCAGGCCAATAAGTACCCAAACACTGAACTCTTCCTGGCTGATTTTGAGTAATTTTCTTTTCCACTGTTCCTATTACCGCTTCTGTAAACATCTCAATTTGTGCAGGTGCGAATAAACTAACCACTGATTACCTCCCTCAGAACTTTTGGGGTAACAGAGCAAAATATGGTAAGGGCGAAGCACTTGCGTAGTTATCTAATTGGTAAGATTCAAAAATGTTGGCGCAAGTGCTTCGCCCCTACACCAATACACCCTAGTTTCCACTTTCCAACCAGTCTTAACCAGTGGAGATCCCGAACTTAAGCCAGAAGATAAGCTTTTGTGATATAATTTCCGAAAATGCAGTAACAGCAAGCTTTTCAGCCGCTAGAAAATTGAGCGAACAGAATTCACCAATTAGCTTAAGTTCCTTAACTTCGGGATAAAGTCCTTATCTTCCTGACAGCCCTCATATTATAATTAAATAAACCCAGCAATTCTCCCAATTCGTGAAAACCGATTCCCTCTTCTATCGCCTATTCCAAACCTTCCCCAGCATCTTCTTTGAACTTATCAACCATCCCCCAGAAGAAGCTAATAACTATCAATTCTCATCAGTTGAAATCAAACAAACCGCATTCCGTATCGATGGCGTCTTTCTACCCGCCGAAGCAGAAGATAACCCAATCTACTTTCTAGAAGTTCAATTTCAACCAGATGCAGAATTTTACTCTCGCTTCTTTGCCGAAATCTGCTTATACTTACGCCAAAATAAACCCCAAAACGACTGGCGTGCAGTAGTTCTATATCCAACCCAAAGCGCAGATACAGGAGATATCAAACATTACCGCGAGTTTTTCGCCAGTCAGCGAGTTAGACGCATCTATCTAAATGAGTTAGACTCAGTAGCAGAGCGTTCCATTGGTATTGGAACTATCAAATTAGTCATTTCCTCAGAAGAAAGCGCTATTGAACAAGCAAGGAATCTGATCGGTAAAGTCAGGGAAGAAATACCAGAGCAACTAGCTCAGACCAAAGTATTACAATTGATAGAGACTATCTTAGTCTACAAGTTACCAAACAAGAGTCAAGAGGAGATAGAAGCAATGTTTGGATTGAGTGAGTTAAAGCAAACAAGAGTCTATCAAGATGCTTTCCGGGAAGGCGAGATAGCAACCAAATTAGCAACAGTACCCCGGTTGTTAGCATTAGGGTTAACGGTAGAACAAATAGCACAGGCGTTAGAGTTGGATGTAGAACAAGTAAAGAAGGCGGCGCAACCGCAATCTTCTAATTGAAACTACAGGCGAACAGTAAGTTGCTGTGCTTTGAAAATTGCGATCGAACTTTACTCGATCGCCTCTTTCCCCTCAAACCAAAATTGCTTATTCCCCTAACGCCATCTCGTCTAACACTTGCTGAAATTCTGCCAAAGAACCAATTGCGATCGATCTAGTAAAAAGTGTTTGCAGCACAGACGCATCGTTTATCCCATTCAAGGTATCGACAATAGAATTTGGCACTTCTGCAAACCTCGTCTGTAAGAATTGCGTTATGTAATTTCGACTCGTCTGGAGAATTCCTTCCTCCTTTCCTTCCTCCTTTCCTTCCTCCTTTCCTTCCTCTTTTGCTAGCCGTTCAATACTGGTGACATAACGCATTCTAGTACCCTCCTCGTAACTTCTCGCTACTTGTTTAAAACTAGACGCCAATTCTTTTGGCAAAACCATTACCCAGTCAATAAACCGAAACAATTGCACCACATCTTCGCGGCTATATCCCCGATCGTACAACCGTCTGATCAGGTTCAACTTCCACTGTAGACGACTCTCTGGGTTTTGTGGCGTCGCCTTAGTCCGCAAATGCGCCATCACCACCATCCCAAAGGGGTTGGTAGTTTGTTCCAGGGTTTCCCATTGCGTTTCGTAGTCCAAAAGTTTGGCGACTGGAAACTCTAAGCTGACGCGACACCCAGCCAACTCGTAACCGTAGCGGTCAGGTCGCCAATTTTCCCGTTCGTCTGCTAAAACCGCCAAACTGATGACCCGTTGCTGGTGGCGATCGAACAATCGATAATTATAAATATACATCCGCTTGGCAAAGTCCACATCATAGCGGCCTTGCACCTCTACGTGAACCAATACCCAAACTTCCTCGCCATCCAGCAACCAAACCTTCGCCACCTTGTCCACCAGACACTTGCCAATTTCTGCATCTGGTTCTAGCTGTTGCAGTTCGGTGTCCAAAAATTCATAAGGTCGCGTCCAGTCGATCGCAGTATAAGCCAGAGGGAAAAAGAATTCCAAAAATTGCGGAAAATATGCCTCAATGACTTCTTTCCAAGGACTATCATAATCTGCGCGTTGCTCGGTCATTCTATTTTGGATTTTGGATTTTAGATTTTGGATTATCCCCAAAACTGACAGTTAAAAGGAGAAACCCGGTTTCTGGGTGTCTCAATCTGCATTAAATTTTGTTAAGATTGTTTCGGCCATAGCGATCGCACTCGTGTGGCGCTAAACTTCCCCCGCTTCTATCTTCCTTGGAGACCCTTGATGCTGCGACTCGAACATATCAGTAAAATCTATCCTACCGGCGAAGTCCTTAAAGATGTCAACTGGGAAGTCAAACCAGGCGATCGCATCGGCTTAGTCGGCGTCAACGGTGCGGGTAAATCTACCCAACTAAAAATTATAGCAGGCGAAATCGAACCGACCGCAGGCGAAATCATCCGTCCCGCCAGTTTGCACATCGCCTACCTCAGCCAAGAATTTGAAGTAGACCCCACCCGCACCGTCAAAGAAGAATCATGGCGTGCTTTTGCAGAAGCGAACGAAGTACACGAAGCACTTTCGCAAGTCCATCGCGATCTGGAAGCCTCTACGCCAGAAGCCTTAGATAAACTTATCCATAAAATGGATAAACTACAGCGGCAATTTGAAGCTTTAGACGGTTACGGTTTGGAAGCACAAATTGATAAAATCTTACCAGAACTGGGATTTGAACCAGGAGATACCGATCGTCTCGTCAGCGCTTTTAGTGGTGGCTGGCAAATGCGGATGAGTTTAGGCAAAATTCTCCTGCAAAAACCCGATATTTTGCTACTGGACGAACCCACTAACCACCTAGATTTAGAAACTATTGAGTGGTTGGAAACTTACCTGAAAGGTTTAAACACCCCAATGGTAATTGTCTCCCACGACCGAGAATTTCTCGACCGCCTCTGCACTCAAATTGTTGAAACAGAACGAGGGGTTTCCAATACTTACCTTGGTAACTATTCTGCCTATTTACAACAAAAAGCTGAGGCGCAAGACGCACAACTATCCGCCTACGAACGTCAGCAAAAAGAACTGGAAAAACAGCAAGCTTTTGTAGACAGATTCCGTGCTAGCGCTACCCGCAGCACCCAAGCAAAAAGCCGCGAAAAACAATTAGACAAAATAGAGAAGATTGAAGCACCAACAGGTTCTTTACGAACTCTGCACTTCCGCTTTCCCCCAGCACCTCGCAGCGGACGCGAAGTGGTAGAAATTAAAGATTTGGTGCATACTTACGATGATAAAATTCTGTTTTTGGGAGCCGAATTGTTAATTGAAAGGGGCGATCGCATCGCATTTCTCGGCCCCAACGGTGCTGGCAAATCTACTGTCCTACGCCTGATTATGGGTATGGAAAAGCCTACACAAGGTAAAGTAGAATTAGGCGCTCACAATGTTATTCCCGGTTACTTTGAACAAAATCAAGCTGAAGCTTTAGATTTGTCCAAAACTGTCATGGATACTATCCATGATGAAGTACCTGATTGGAAAAATGAAGAAGTTCGCACCCTGTTAGGTCGTTTCCTATTTAGTGGCGATACAGTGTTTAAACCAGTTGGAGCTTTAAGTGGTGGAGAAAAAGCACGTCTCGCTTTAGCTAAAATGCTTTTGCGTCCAGCCAATTTACTAATATTGGATGAGCCGACTAACCACTTGGATATTCCAGCCAAAGAAATGTTGGAAGAATCACTGCAAAACTATGATGGTACGGCAATTATAGTTTCGCACGACCGCTATTTTATCTCCCAAGTAGCTAACAAAATTGTCGAAATTCGCGAGGGCGAATTTCGCGTTTATCTAGGAGATTATCATTACTATTTGGATAAGATTGCCGAAGAAAAAGACCAGGCAAAATTAGCAGCAATTGAGGCTGAAAAAGCGGCTAAAAAAGCAGCTAAAGAATCTGCCAAAAAAGCTGCCACCAAACGCAAATAAAGTCAGGTGGGCATTGCCCACCCTACTTTGAGAAGCCAGGAAATTTCATTTCCTAACTCAGCGATTTGGCGCGACGGCGGAAGCCACTTAGTAGACCAAAAGCACCGAAACCGATCAAAGCGCCAACAGTACCAGGCTCAGGGACGGAAGTAGCAGCGAGTCCGACAATCTTTACGTTACCGCTACCGATAATGCCGAGTGCAGTAGTAGCACCTGTAGCCAAATTGACGCTGTATAAGTTTGAGTTGGAGGCGGCGAATGCAGTATTCACTCCATCAGCCGTGAAAATGTCAAACCCTCCTGTCTCGTCGAAGTCGAAGCCGAGGGAGCCGATCGTCGTCAGGGTGCCATTGTTGGGCGGGTTTTGCAGAACTAATGTGTCGAGGTCGGAGTCAATACCGTACAGTTGGGTTGCGATCGCACCCTTGAAGGAATTAGTGTAAGCCGCAGCGGTAATATTTGGATCTGCCCCGGCGTTGATATCCCCAGATCCATAGGCTAAGGTTCCATCAGTAATTACCGCACCAGTATCCACGTTGGTGCGGAGGTTTTCCTCATTTGTACCGACAAGCCGCAAGCGATCGGGTACTGGGTTAAAATCAAATCCTGACTTCAGTCCGGCAGTGAAGCTAGTGGAGAGGGTACTCACGAAAGTAGCAGCACCAGTACTGGTGTCAATTGTGTAGATTTTATTGCTGTCCGCTAGACCGTAGAGCAGACCGTTGGCTGGACGAAAATCGATACCAAGCAAAGTGCCGTCAACCCCGGTGACCCCAATACTGCTAGTGGCAGTAGGATCGGAGGCACCAAAGGAAAATAGAGTATTTTTGTCGTCTAGACCAAACAGCGTTAGGGTGCCAGCAGTTGCAGGTTTGACGACACTGAGTAAATTGAACATCGTTGCTAGAGTAAGCGTGCTGATGATTGCGCTAAGCCTGTTTAGTTTCATTGCAAATCTTCCCACTAATAGTTTTTTCTAATTTTGCAAGCTGAATGCAGACAATTACTTGGAAATACGTAAGTGCCTGTATTTATACGTATATCTGCCATAGTAAGAACCTAGTACCGCTACGTCTTTTCTCAAAGTAAAACTTCACACAATCTTTAATTAATCGGCTTATTATCGCCACCAATGTAAAGGTTTGATAAATTGCTAGCCAAGACTAATGGAATTTTGGCTGTTCTAGGCGACTTTTTTCTTCTGCGTAATTACCGATCCTCTGCCAAAACTCATTACATCGGCAGATGTAAGCTAGAATTGCGATCGCCTGGGATTGAGCAAACAAACCGACATCGACAAAATTGAGAAAGACCTGATGCAGCTGTTGCCCCACTCAGAGTGGGGAAATTGTTTTGTTTTCCTGACATTTCACGGGCGATCGGTTTGCCACGCCAAAAAACCGGCCTGCGATCGCTGTATCATTGCCGATTTATGCCCCAGCGCTGGTAAGAGCAACGAGAAAACGCCAAGCTAAGAAAAATAAGTAAATGTAAAGTAGAGTTAAGAAAACTCTATATTTACTATTTGACAAGGAATCTGGGATCGAAGGCAAAAAATCTACAAAGTATTTGAAACAGGGCATTGTTAACCTATTACCAACCGATCGCCCACAGATGCCAAACTGGCAAAATTCCCTCTAAAGCACAGTCCTCTATTCATAAGTCGGTGATATGATTTCGGATGAATATCTGACACAAAGAGCGATCGTGTATGGCCCAAGCGCCTGTCTCTCCAGTGGTGCTAATAATCCTAGATGGCTGGGGTTACCGTGAAGAAACCGACGGTAACGCCATTGCCGCTGCTAACACACCCATCATGGATAGCCTCTGGGCAGCCTATCCCCACACCCTGCTTCGCACCTCCGGGAAAGCAGTAGGGTTGCCAGAAGGCCAAATGGGCAACTCAGAAGTAGGCCACCTCAATATCGGGGCTGGGCGGGTTGTACCGCAAGAATTAGTTCGCATCTCAGATGCCTTGGAAGATGGCACCTTACTGTCCAACCCAGCGTTAGTGAAAGTTTGCCAAGAAGTTCGGAATAAGGGTAGTAAGCTGCATCTCATGGGATTGTGTTCCGAAGGTGGCGTGCATTCCCATTTAAGTCATCTGCTAGGATTGCTAGATCTAGCCAAAGCACAACAAATTGCCGATGTTTGCATTCACGCCATCACCGATGGTCGGGATACCAGCCCAAAAGAAGGCATTGAAGCAATCCAAAAAATTCAAGACCGCCTAGACCAAATTGGAGTAGGGCGCATAGTCACCATCAGCGGTCGCTACTACGCGATGGATAGAGACCGCCGCTGGGACAGAGTTAAAAAAGCCTACGATATAATGACCCAAGATGGTTTGGGAGACGATCGTTCTGCTCTCGAAGTATTGCTGGCCTCCTACGCGGAAGGCGTAAACGATGAATTCGTCATCCCCACTAGGATTGCCCCTGGAGCCGTGGAATCTGGCGATGGCATCATCTTCTTTAACTTCCGGCCCGATCGAGCTAGAGAACTCTGTAGCGCCTTAGTCAGTCCCGCATTTAACGGCTTTGAAAGAGAGCAAATTAGCCCCCTCAGTTTTGTTACCTTTACCCAGTACGAGTCAGACTTGCCCGTATTAGTAGCTTTCGAGCCGCAGAATCTCAGCAACCTGCTCGGACAAGTGATTTCCGATCGCGGATTAAAGCAGTTCCGCACCGCTGAAACCGAAAAATACGCCCACGTCACCTACTTTTTCAACGGTGGTCTGGAAGAACCCTTTGAGGGAGAAGACCGGGAGATGGTGCAGAGTCCGATGGTGGCCACATACGATCGGGCCCCAGTAATGTCAGCCGAACCGCTAACAGAAGTGGTGTTACGGGCAATTGAAAAACACATTTACTCCCTGATCGTAATCAACTACGCCAACCCAGACATGGTGGGGCACACCGGCCAATGGGAACCCACCATTAAAGCCCTGGAAACCGTAGACCACTGCTTGGGTCGCCTGCTAGAGGGCGTCAACAAAGCCGGTGGCACCGCAATTATCATCGCCGATCACGGCAACGCAGAATATATGTGGGATGAGCAAGGCAACCCCTGGACGGCTCACACAACTAACCCAGTTCCCTTTATCCTAGTGGAAGGCGAGGGACTGAAAATCCCCGGATACGGTACGGATGTAAACCTGCGAAGCGATGGCCGTCTAGCAGATGTTGCTCCCACCATCCTGGAAATTTTAAAGCTGCCTCAGCCACCTGAGATGACGGGCGTTTCCATCTTGGCACCCTCTGAATATCAAGTTAAAGCCAATCGGACACCCGTTCGACTTTCCCTATAATTGGGTAATGGGGATTGGGTAAGGCAAAAGTAAAAAGTAAAAAGAAAAAATTTCTTCTTTTACATAATTGTCTTTTGACTTTTTCCCCAATCACCAATCACCAATCACCAATCACCAATCACCCATGACCATTGTCAAAGTTGTAGAAGTTATCTGGGCATTGTCTGCTTTAGGTCTGATTATTTTAGTGCTGCTGCACAGTCCCAAAGGAGATGGAATTGGCGCTATTGGCGGCCAAGCGCAGTTGTTTAGCAGTACCAAAAGTGCCGAAATAACGCTAAACCGGGTTACCTGGGCACTTACGGTGATTTTTATGGGTTTAACTGTGGTTTTGAGCGCCAATTTGTTACCGCAATAGTGTATTAGTAAATTTCAAATTTTAGATGGCAGATTTAAAATTTATTTTGAATTGACAATCTTCCCTTTTAAATCTGAAATCTGAAATTTACTAACGCAAGTTGCTTGTTATATAGTTGAGGCTGGTATTAGGTACGTTGTTGCGCTTTAGCGCTCTTATCCCAGTTGTAATAAGAGCGCTAAAGCGCAACAACATACCCAGAAAGCAAGTAACTAGCAACTTGAG
>CASBRD010000355.1 GCA_949128025.1 Oscillatoriales cyanobacterium PMM_0008
GCAGGGGAGCAGGGGAGCAGAGGGGCAGAGGAGCAGAGGAGCAGGGGAGCAGAGGAGAATTATCGATCGCCAATTACCAATCGCCTGAATCGCCTTGTCTTGCGGAATGCACCCTTAGCCCTGCAACGCCGGGTCATGCGCCAGTTTCTGCAACAAGCTTTAGCGTCCGCCCCTAGCTTCGACCAGGTAGAAAAACTTACCGCCCTAATTACATCTCCTAATCGCTCTCGCACTGACCCATTTCCAGGAGGTGCGATCGCAGAAGTTGACGGCAACTGGATCTGTTTTCAAGTCAAAAGAAAGATGGAATAAGGGGAATTGGGAATTGGGAATTGGTGATTCTCTTCCCCACTCGCCCACTCGCCCACTCTAGGGGCTAGGGGCTAGGGGAAGAGGGAAGAGGGAAAATTTTCTTTCTTTTGACTTTTGACTTTTGAGTTTTGACTTTTATAGCCCCTATTTAAGACGCTATCAATTCTTGTTGTAAATGGCTGGGCATGATACTGAAGAAAATTTTCCGCATTTCAGCGATCGCATGATGCTGATAATCACCAGTTTCCCGGATCTGACCCAGTATCCCCGCTAGAGCGTCCAACTTCTGTCGCAGCTCGTTCAGCTGATCCTGGCTAGGCTGTAAAATTTCTTCATAAAGCTTCAACCGACCCCAATTTTCAGCTACCGATGTCCGCTGGGGAAGCAAATTCTGCTCGCTGGTTTGCAATTCCAGACGCTGGTTCTCATGTTCTCGATCCTGATGATCGATCATGCCCTGAGCTTGCTGAATATTCAAGCGCATCTGCTCAATATCCCTTTCCAGCTTTTGGAGTTCCTCAGCCTGTTGTTGGCGGGAAGCTTCAAGCTGCGCCAGCACCGGGCCTAGATCGACCTTTTGATTCTCTTGTACATCATTTTCCGGCATTCCTTGCCGACGTCGCCGCACCCTAACGTGCTGACTGAAAACTTCTTCTTGCTCCCGCACAGTACGGCGGGAACCTACAACCGAGTCGTCAAGTATTTGGTAGCGGTCTTGCTCATCGGCGAGTTCCGCTTGCAAGGCTGAGCTAGAGTAATCGCTAGCGCGTTGAATTTTCTGTTGCAATTCTGCAATAGTCTCCCGCTGCAATTCCAGCTCTTCTTCCTGGTCGCTCAGAAAGCGCTTCGCCTTTTCCAACTCCTGCTTCTGATTTTGTACAATTACCTGGAGTTCTTGCAGAGAAATTCGCTCTAGAGCTTCAACATCAATTTGCTGACCGATCTTAACATCAGAAGACATTGCAGCCATGCGCTGAACTTGTTGAAGCAAATCTTCATGACCCCGCAACTGAAGGCTCAGCCTTTGAGCTTGCTCCTGCTTCAGTTCCAGATCCTTCTGCTGTACCATCAGCTTTAAGCGTGCCTGCGCCAAATTTTCTCGGTCTTGCTGCCACTGTTGCCAGCGATTTTGAAGATTGTTACCTTGAGTGTCAATTCGATCTTGCAGAACCTGAGCAGAAGTTCGTTGTTGCTCGAGTTGCTCCCAGTGTTTGTTCAGATCTGCCTGCTGTTGCCCTACTATCTCAAGCGCCAATTTTAGTTGTGCCTGTACTGGTTCTGGCGATGCGATCGTCCCATACATCCTATTGAGCAACTCTTGTATACGGTGAGCCTGATCGTCATCGATCGAAGCCTTCGGCTGAAACTCCACCTCCAGCTGCTTTACCCGCTCCTGCTCCCCCCGCAAGTGAGCCCAGGCTCCTTCTAGCTCCTGACGGTTCCGGTCAATCTCTTCCCGCAGTCGCTGAGCCTCCTCCCGACCGCTGTCAATCTCCAGCTTTTGCTGCTCCAACCGTTCAAACTCCCCCTCCATTTGTTCGAGCTGTTCTTGCCTTGCCTGGATTTCCATCTCCCGACGATTCAGCTCCTGAGCCTGATACGTCAGAGACTCCTTCCACTGTTCGATTTCTTCTTCCTTATTCTTATACTTTTCTTGCAGCCGAGAGAAATTTTGCAAAATAGCAACTAATTCGCGCCCAGGGTTAATGCGTTGCACCTGTCGATTTGCCGACATCTCAACCAGTACCAATACACCCTCGCTATATTTATTAGCTTCATCAGGGGGAGCGGGAATCACTTCCTCACCCGGCACTGGGCTCCAGCTTTCCCCCCGCTGACAAGCTAGCAGTTTGAGGTCAGTCTTGACACTCATTAACTGTTTCTGTTTCTGTACTTCCGCTAGATACAGCACGCCGATAGTCCTCTTGATGTGTCTGGGGCCGATAGGCAGGCTAAACCTTCCCCGGATAATTTAGTCTATCTGCCTAAACTTAGTTTAGGCAGACTGCGTATTTAAAACAATCTGAACTCACTTGTCACAGTGAGCGGTTAATGTATATAGCATGACCGAACCGAGTCAAAGCCTTGCCTCCAACAGCCATACTAGCTCACGCAACAGAAGCCCTGGTAAATCTCGCCCAAAAAGAACTGATGCACTAGGTAATTTTTACCAATTGGCACCCCTGCTTGCACAAATAGCACAAATGGCCGCTCAAGGTTTGAAATTTGCTACCGGGAAAATGCGAAAATTATTCATAACTGGCCGATCGCAGAGGATTAGACACAAAGCAGCCGGTGTTGGCAGTTACGGTGAACTACTCACCGTCAAATCGGAGTACCGACTATAACGTGAGCTTCTGTACTCAAAGGCGAGTGCCGCAGCTTAGACTTTCGTCCGAGTTTTGGTCTTACCTCCCCTCCTACAGCAGAGACGGCTGAACCATCCGCCTTTAGCATTCTGATGCCTTCAGATCTAATATTTATCGCCGCATTTCCATCCCTATCATGATGAGTACCGCAATGAGGGCAAGTCCATTCCCTCACATCTAATGGCATTTCACTTACTTGATGGAAACAATGAGAACAAATTTTAGAACTAGGAAACCACCTATCAACTTCAATTAATCTTCCACCTTTACGCTCTAGCTTATAGGCTAAAAAGTTGACAAACGTTCCCCATCCAACATCAGATATTGCTTTCGCCAAATTGGGATTACGAACCATGCCCTTGACATGAATATTTTCTACGATGACAGCTTGGCTATCGCTGACCAACTTATAACTAAGTTTATGTAGAAAATCTTGCCGTGAATTACTAATCCGTTCGTACACCTTGGCAACTACTTTTCTGGACTTGGATCGTGAATTACTCCCTTTTTGCTTACGTGCTAATTTTTGTTGTTTGCGTTTGAGGTTTTCTTCATACTTGGCCAGATGTTTAGGATTGTCATATTTAGACACTTTCTCACCATCGGTGACCACGGCAAAGTGTTTCAATCCCAAATCAATGCCGTAAATCTTACCTTCTGTTGTTGTGGTGGGATTTTCACCTTCAACTTCAATCAGGACGGATGCCAAATATTTTCCTGACGGGGTTTGGCTGACAGTAACAGTCTTTATTTTTCCTTCAATTGGTCTATATATCTTGGCTTTGACTATGCCAATATTGCCTGGAAGTTGGATATTCCCATCTACAATTTTGACATTTTGAGGATATTGAATTGATTGTTTACCATGCTTAGATTTAAATTTAGGAAATCCGGCACGTTTCTCAAAAAAGTTCTTGTACGCTGTGGTTAAGTTGAGTGTTGTTGCTTGTAAAACTTGACTATAACAATCAGCTAACCATCTAGTCTCTTCAGCCTTTTTGAGTCCTGGTAGAAGTGCGTTGAGTGCAGACCTTCCAAGTCCTTTACCCGTTTCTTTGTAAACTTGAATTGATTTATTTAGAGCCAAATTCCACCACCATCTAGCACATCCAAATGTTTGCGCTAATTGTTGCTGTTGTTCTTTTGTTGGGTATAATCGGACTTGAATGACTTTGTGCAGCACTCAATATCACCTCCTGTGGATATATCTTAGCACAATATACATTTGCGGTAAAGCGATCGGTCAAGATTTGGGGATTCCTCATCGACCCTTAAGGGGTCAATGAGGAATCCCCCGCCTTTCATCCCACCACTAAACTGGGTACAGTTTTAATGGGGGACTTCCGGGCGATTCAGTTAAATTTTAACCTAGACTGAATACGTCTAGATTTCCTCTTATGTAGTGAAGAGTGAATTTTTAGGAGAGCGCTATAGTTCCATGCAGGGAACGTTGAGTGAAATTGATATCCGCAGTATTCTGCAACTTATAGAGTTGGGTCAGCGAACAGGGTACTTAGAAGTAGAGGCGTTCGGTGGCGAAAACGCTACGCGCACGCTAGGCTCGATCGATCCGTACCGCGATCCCAAGAGGCGATCGCCGGAGCATTTTTGGATTGTATTTTTCCTCAACGGACAAATTGCCTATGCAGCAAACGGCGATAACAGTTTATCGCGCCTGCGCGACTACGTGCGTCGCTATAAGGTTGACGCTGCCCTAGACAACGTCAGCGTTCCATCCATAGCCACTCTAAATGCGCCCGAATATGGCTACTTGTGGAATTTGCTGGAAACGCACATCGTTACCCCCGCTCAAGGGCGCAGCATCATCCAAAGCATGGTGCGCGAAACCCTTTTTGACCTCCTGGGCTTACGCAATGGTTCATTTATCTTTGAAATTGGCCCCGCTCTGGAACCGCAACTGACAACCCTGGAAATTGGCCCTCTGGTGACCCACATCATGAAACAGGTGCAGGAGTGGAAGCAGTTTCACCCCCACATCCAGTCTCCCGATCAATGTCCGGTCATTGTAGACCCCGCCCAATTACGCCAAAAACTGCCAGAAAATACCTTTAAAATGCTAGAGCATTGGGCTGACGGCAAAACTTCCATTCGCCAAATGGCTCGCTATCTAAATCGAGAAATTTTGCCAGTAGCGCGAGCCATTTATCCTTACATACAGCAGGGCTGGGTGCAACTGCTCTACCCCGCCACAGCTGCTACTGCTTTCAACCGAGAATTGACACCGTACCCCGAAACCGGAGTACCCCGCATTGTCTTTATTGATGATGGTATTGCCACTTGTAAAGCAGTAGAGTATACCCTAAAACAGTATGGTTACGCAGTTGCTGCGATCGACAATCCTTTGAAGGCTCTGAGTTTAGTCTTTCAAATCAAGCCAGACTTAATTCTTTGCGATATAGCCATGCCAGATCTGGATGGATTTGAGATTTGTGCCATGTTGCGTCGCTCCACAGCCTTCCGGCAAACACCAATCGTTATGCTCACCGGCAAAGATGGCTTTATCGATCGAGTCAAAGCGCGTATGGTTGGGGCGACTGACTACCTCACAAAGCCGTTTGGCGACAGCGAGTTATTGATGCTCGTGGAGAAATATGTTGGCCCCTGTAACTCCGACCTATCCCAAAGAGCTCAATTGTCTCTTGATGCGTTAGAAGAGGAGATAGCAGGAATCGATCCTAGCACCGCTAAACCTTAGCGCCTAGCAAGCCGCTATTCTCGATCGTCGAATTAACTTACTTTTGGACGTTCTCAGGGCAGTATCTTCACCTTTTGACCGTTTATCTTGACTGCCGTTATACCCCCGCACTTGCCGCCTCGGTTAGCTGGGATTGTACACTATCGGTATTGGATAACGATGCGAGATACTTTAGTCATTAGAGCGTCAACCTTGATGCAGCCTTACCTTTAACAAAATGTCGCGCCTATGTCCCTACCTATAAACACCATAAAATACCTACGTTTTAGGCAGGGATGAATAAAACCAGCCAACAAGAGCGAAGCAGCGATATTTTCGGGAATGATTAATTTCATGGTAGTATGATGATCGCAATCACTAAATAACAATAAGGGGGTGAGATTGAGTGCTACGCAAGGTGGTCTCAAAGCAAGGTAAACAGTCTGCTCAATACCCGCAAAACGTCAAAGTTTTAGATGGTATTATCAAATTTACTGACAATATTGGCGAACTGAAAGCTAAAATTCAGCGACCGATAGAAGATAAAATTAAGACTGTCACGGTCAGCAAAACACCTTCAGGTAAATACTTTGCGTCTATCCTGTTTGAGGGAAAAGGCGAAAATACGACAACTAGCGAAGGTAAAATTTATGGCATTGATTTGGGATTGAAACATTTTGCTGTTGTCACAGATGGTAAAAAAGTATTCTTATACGACAATCCCAAGCATCTTGCCAAGCACCAAAAAAACCGGAAAGGTCAACAACAGAAATTCACTCGAAAAAAAGACGATAGTAATTCAAGACGCAAGTATAGAAAAGTTGTGGCTAAAGTGTACGTTGGCGTAGCCTGTGCTTGGCGCTGACTCGTAAGCAATTCACGTCAAGATTTCCTACATAAACATCAGGTAAAAAGTTATGAGTACGGTTCTGGTTGTGGAAGACAGCGTCACCCAACGGGAGATGATCTCAGACCTATTGAAAGGAAGTGGACTGAATGTGACCGTGGCCAGCGATGGGGTCGAAGCAATGGAATACATTCAGGGTCGTTGTCCTGACTTGGTGGTCTTGGATATTGTGATGCCCAGGATGAACGGCTATGAACTTTGCCGTCGCCTCAAGGCCGATCCTAAAACCCAAAATGTACCAGTAGTGATGTGTTCTTCAAAAGGAGAAGAATTCGATCGCTACTGGGGCATGAAACAGGGGGCGGATGCCTACATCGCTAAACCGTTTCAGCCCACAGAACTGATTGGAACGGTCAAACAACTCCTGCGGGGATAGTTGTTGGTTATTGGTCATCGGTGATTAGCAAACAGCTAACTTTTGACTTTTGAATGCCTGACTTTTAACTTTTGATTTTTAACTTTTGACTTTTGATGGAGGATGTTATGGTTGGGAGTCCGGACTTTTTAACTGGCAGAGGCCAAGATCAGGCTCCCGAATTCCAGGAATTAGAAAGTCCTGAAGGTGAGTTGCACCTACGATTTTACGTTGCTTCCGGTATGGAACTGGCACTGGGAGCAATAGGCATCCGCGAGGTAATTTCTCAGCCTCCCGACCGGATTACTCCTATTCCAAATGTATCTCCTTTGCTTTTGGGAACTCTAAACTTTAGGGGACGGGTGATTTGGGTCGCTGACTTGGGGCAGTTTCTCGGAGACCCAGTTCCGTTGAATACAGACCGACCGGAGATTCCCGTAATAGCGATCGAAGATCAAGACACAATGTTAGGGTTGGCAGTTGACCAGATTGTTGGTATGGACTGGCTTGATGTGGACTTAGTGCAGATGCCGAACAATGCGCCAGATAGCATGGCACCCTTCCTGCGGGGTGAGTGGGTGTTTGACATTGAAGCAAATGAAGCAAATCAGTGTCTGCGACTGCTGGATCAGGTGGCAATTCTGCGATCGGCTCGGTGGGCAGCATAAGAACGGTTAAAAATTAAAAATTAAAAAGGTAAAATAAACTTTTAATTTTTAATTTTTAATTTTTAATTTTTTGGGAGGAGGCAAATGGCATCCAGTACAGATTATAAGCAGAAATATAAGCAGGCTGAAACAGCCTATATGCAAGGCAACTACGAGGATGCGGCTGTAATAGTCGATCGACTCGTAGAAGATTTTCCCGAAGATCCGGGCATCCGTCTACTCCGGGGTCATATATCCTGCGGTTTGCAAGAGTATGACCAAGCACGGCAACAGTATCAGTTAGTACTGACCCTCACGGACGACGACGAGTATGTTAATTATGCCAACAATGGCTTGGAGTACGTTAGTCAATGCGAAACTCCACCGGAAGAGGACACCGAACCAGAAAGTCCGGAAGACAACGATGGGAACGATACCTACACGATCGATTCCCCAGACTTTTCAGATGAGCAAAATGAATGGCAAGAAGACCAATATGCCGCCGCCAACGGCAGTAATGGACTGAGTTTGAACGGTTTGGATCTCGATGGCGATGACGATCTATATCAGTATCCCCCGTCTGCCCCGTCTGAAGAGTCGCCCCAATTCGACCAACAGTTGGACAATCCTTTTGCCCAATCGAATGATGAGTATGACTCCAATGCTTACTCAGAGGAGGCAACCGCTTTTATCGATCCGTTTGCAACCGCTCAAGAATCAGTTGGCTACACAGCACAGCCGGAATACTATTCGGATGAGTTTACCCCAGAGTCGCAGCAATGGCTGTCGATGGATGAAAACCAAAACTGGGAAAACTATACAGAAGAAGTACCGAACGAAGATTCGCCCTTCTCTGGGGAAAGCCCAATGGGCGTAGCTCAATCTAACTATGAGGACGAACCCGAACTTTACCCGCCAGGTCATCAATTTGACGCGACATTTACGCCATCCCAAGAGCAAGCGTACTTCGATAATTCCCCACCTCAAGCGCAAGAAGTCCCTAGCTCAAAAATAGGCAAAGATAAAGCGGGATCGGAGCCTACTTACTTCAGAGGCCCAGTTACTGAAGATGAAACAATTTTATTGGGAGGAGAAGAGCCATACGCGGCATCAGGTCAAAACTTACGCCCCACATGGGCTACCCCTGCCGATCAAAATGGTTACAATTCCCAAAACAACTTTGACATGGATGCTTTTGACGCTGCCTTCGGTGAAGAAAGCGACAGAAGTGATGAAATATCCTACAGAGCGTCCCAGCCATCAGATGCACAGATGGGGAAGGGGACAATCGGCTTTTTGGAAGAATTTGATGAATTTGACGACGATCTGGGGAATATACCCGATTTTGAAAACCTTGAGGATTCAGGCAGCCTAGCAACTCCCACAAGTAGTTCTTCCGGGTTCGGGTCTTTTGGCGGAGGCAATACAACGACTGGTAGCAGAATCCAGACAGATCGGGAGGATACTAGCGATCGCTCGGCCTTTGGGGATGATGACATCTTTCCCACCACCGAGACACCCATTTTTATACCCCAACCCGGCGATAGTCGCAGCCTCGAACCTAACGTCACAGTCGAACAAGGCTGGCTCGCTTTCTTCGATAACTCCTCAATGGCCCAGAAACGCTGGATCACCGCTGGGGTTGTCGGGACTATCTCGGCAGTTGCCGTCGCAGTCATCAGCCTGAGCAGTCAAATCGTCTTCAAACCAAAGAACGAGGACGCACTCAAGCAACTGCAATACACCGGCTTGGCAATGGCTGGTGTAGCGGGAATCGTCAGTTTTGGCGCTAGCCTGGTGATGGGAGGACTGACAGAAAAGCATATCCGACGCGCCACCTCAGATCTGCAAGGTCAGTTCGATGCCGTCTCTCAAGGCAACCTGAATTTGCAAGCCACGGTTTTCTCAGAGGATGAGCTGGGTCAATTGGCTGCTGGCTTCAACCAGATGACTCGCATCATGCTCACCACCACCAGCGAAGCAACACGCAGAGCCGAAGAACAAGAGCAGGCTAAAGAAGATTTGCAACGTCAGGTGATCCGCTTGCTGGATGATGTGGAAGGAGCTGCCAGAGGCGACTTAACCGTACAAGCTGAAGTCACAGCCGACGTATTGGGAGCTGTCGCCGATGCCTTTAACTTGACCATTCAAAACCTGCGCGACATCGTACAACAGGTGAAAATGGCAGCGCGTCAAGTCAATAAGGGTGCCTCGGATAACGAAAGGTTTGCCCGCGAATTGTCCGCCGATGCCCTCAGACAAGCCGAAGAACTCGCCGTGACGCTCAATCAAGTTCAAGGCATGACTGAGTTGATCCGACGGGTGGCCGATAATGCCAAACAAGCGGAAGAGGTGGCTCGCAGCGCTTCTGCGATGGCTCTTAGGGGCGGTGAAGCTGTAGAGAGAACGGTAGCCAGTATCTTGGGCATTCGAGAAACAGTGGCAGAAACCACGCGGAAGGTGAAGCGACTCGCTGAATCTTCCCAGGAAATTGCCAAAATTGTGGCTTTGATTGCCACAATTGCTTCCCGAACCAATTTGTTGGCGCTTAACGCTAGTATTGAAGCGGCGAGAGCGGGAGAAGCAGGTCGAGGTTTTGCGATCGTGGCAGATGAAGTCCGGCAATTGGCAGACAGAGCCGCAAAAGCACTCAAGGAAATCGAACAGATTGTGTTGCAAATCCAAAGCGAAACCGGCTCGGTAATGATGGCAATGGAAGAAGCAACCCAGCAGGTGATCGAAGTTACCAAACGGGCAGATCAATCCAAGCGCAGCCTTGACGATATTATTCAAGTGTCAAATCGCATTGACGCCCTGGTACGCTCCATCACCGCCGATACCGTACAGCAAACCCAAACTTCCTACAACGTTGCTCAAGTGGTGCAATCCGTAGAGTTGACCGCTCAAGAAACTTCTCAAGAAGCTCAGCGCGTGTCAGGCTCCTTGCAACACTTGGTGGGCGTAGCGCGAGACCTGCTTACATCGGTGGAACGCTTCCGCGTGGAAACAGCAGAACGCTAGACAATCCACCGCCAACCCAAAAGGTCTGGCGGTGGTTTTTAAGCAGCCCTAGTGCCGAAGAGCAAAAGTCACGCATTCACGCATTCAAAAATCCTTTGAGTGTCAGGCATTTAACTATAACCTATGTGACTGTGGCGTTAAGATAAATTAGAGGTATCCACAAAAGTGCTGAGTACCGAGTAACGACTGCTGTATTTAAAGTCAAAGACTTTTTTCTCTAGGACTAAAGCCCCTGGCACAATTAGTAGGGTGCGTAAGAGGCACAAACCCTTATTCTATCGATGTATAACTTCGTCTGACGCACCCTACAAGTTGATTTAAGTGTGACAGGGGTTTTAGACCCAAATTTCTGATAAAGAATAAAATCTAAATCTCAGCACAGAGCAAAGACGCTGACGCACAAGCGAAAGCTAACACTAATAAGCACTCTTATGGGGACATGGCTATGCTGCCTGAACAAAAACACCGCATTTTGGGCTACTTCATTGAAGAGGCCAAGGATCACCTCAATACCATTCAGCAGGGTTTGCTGAGTCTGCAAAACACGATCGACGACCCAGAAATGGTAAAGGAGGTTTTCCGCGCTGCTCACTCCGTTAAAGGGGGGGCAGCAATGCTAGGTATTCACAGTATTCAAAAAACTTCTCACAGACTGGAAGACTATTTCAAAGAACTAGAAGAGCGTCCAATTCGGGTTGACCGAAAGCTAGAAAACCTGTTTTTGCGGGTGTTTGATACCCTCCAGTCACTTTTAGAGCATCTTCAAGGCCCTTTTGGCCTGACGGACGATGTGGCCGAAAGCGTCATGTCAGGGGTTGAGCCGATATTTGAAGAACTCAAACAGCATTTAGAGAGGTTGGCAAATGCGTCTAGTAAGGATACGGTTCTACAACCAAAACCATCTGAATCCGATCGAGATCTGCTGCTAAAAGCTTTTAAACAAGATGTGATGGAAGCGCTGCGCCAGATGTTGCAGCTATTCAAACCACCATCTTGGCCAGATAGTCGGCCACAACTGCAAGAGTGTTGCTCCCGCTTGATTGGACTTGGCGAACAGTTCAACTTACCAGCCTGGATTAACTTGGTGCAGATGACTGAGAATGCTATAGCCAATCCCGACAATTCTTCTCAAACATTAGCGCCGGTTATCATCAAAGAAATCAAAGCAGCCCAAGAATTAGTCTTGGCAGGCCGTCCTAACGATATCTCCATCGGCCAGCAATTGCTAGGGCTTCAGTCTGCCGTTCAACAAGCGGAACCACTTGTGCTGAGCGAAGCCGAAGCAGAGTTGGAAATATCCGATGACGAGTCAGACCTGTTTTCTATCGATCCTCATCGAGAAAGCACATTCTCTAGGGCGCAAACACAACTACCCAATAGCTTCAGCTTCCCATCTTCTGACAATGATTATGACTTTGCAGCTACAACCCCCAACACAGCATTAAATAACTTCGATTGGAGCGAAACGCCGCATACAGTCAGATCCGCAGAGCCGTCAGGCCCAGAGGTAGGAGCAGCAGAACTCAATAGCTTAGCCGACATCTTCGAGACAGACTTGGCGCTAGACGCAACATGGCAAGAAGAAGAAATCCTCACAGATGCTGCCGTTGAATATGCGCCAGATATGGACGGCGAGTTAGATTTGGATGGGGAAAATGAATTTGCCGACCTGTTCGAGGATGTCTCGCCAGAACCCGAAGAATCCACATCCAGTCAATTCGATGACGACTTCAGCTGGTTTGATGAATCATTTTCTGAGGAAGAAGAAGACATCTTGCCCGCCACCGTAGCCGATCATCTCGATATTATTGATGATACCGAAGATGAAACTTTACCCGATCTGTTCAACGATAGCTTAGAAAAACCATTCCCGGCACAAGACCAATTCAGCTTATTCGATGAGGCAATCTTTGAAGAAGACAGCGCAAAGACTCTAGCAGCAGCCGATCTCGATCTCGATAACGAGGATAGTGAAGATGAAGCCTTAGTCGATCTATTCGAGTTAGATTCAGACATACCAACAAAACAAAAGCCAGCGTCTTATGACGACTTCAGCTTGTTTGACGAACTATTCCCGGACTCAGCGCACCCAAACGAGTCAGTAGCAGCCCAAGAATTTAACTTCAACGTCAGCCACACCGAAAGCGATCCTGATTGCGCGACGTCCCCAAACAGCACAGACAATCTCAGTGAATTGTTCGTCGGTTTGGATGAAGATGACTTTTGGGAAGAACTTCCCCAAAAGGAAGATATTGGCTTTGAAGCAGAAACCCTCCCAGACCAAATTTCAGACGACCTCTCAACCGAGGTTTCGAGCGATTGGGACGATGATTGGGGTAAAGTTGCTGATGAGATAACAAACCAGGAAGAATCCCTAGATTTTAGCTCTCAATTCCCAAGTTTTGAGTATGAAGAGCAAGATTTAGAACTGCAAATTGAAGAAGAAAAAGTTGAACCTCAAATCTCAAACCTCAAATCTGAAATTAATGGGGAGTCAGATTTTTCGGTTCTAGACGATACGGATATAACCTGGGCGGATGAAACACCCGTTAACCCAGAAGAAATAGCCGATCTGGCCGCTTTCACGGATGATTTTGATAGCAACGATTTATTTGCCGAAACACCCGCAGAGGATCGAGAAATCAAACTCACTACAGAGTCAGCAGCAAACGATGAAGCTGATTTCAACGACCTGTTTGACCTTAACGATTTTACTGCCTCTAGCCAAGATTTAGACTGGGCTGCTTTGGAAGAGCCGACGCTAGAATCAGAGTCAGATAGCGCAGCAGGATCAATTGCCCCTCAAAACGAACCGCAGGCGGGACACCAGGGACACGTAAGAGAAGAAAGCATAGACTCATTCTTCTCCCTAGACCAAGAAACAACAACCGAGTTCTGGGGTGAGGAACTTGAAGATCCGAAAGCGCGATCGCTAGATGGCGGACTGGATGATGAAAGTTGGCTCACACCTGACCAGGATATTTTCTCCGACAGTTCAAGCGAAGATTTCTGGAACATGAACCAGTCAGCGGATGCTGACGCCGCGTCGCTGATGAGCGACTTTGAGGAAGACGGGGGTTTTGACCTCTTCGGTAGCACCGATAATGCGATCTTCTCAAAACCATCAGCAGAAACAGATTTAACAGCCGAATTCGATCTAGATAGTTTTGGACTCGGCGATGGGCTAACTGCTGAAGAATTGGATGGGTTTGATGTGTCTAGTGACGGAAATTGGACGCTGACTGAAGCAGAAAACCGATCGCAGGCAACCCCAGCGGAGCTTGACGAAAACTGGGATAGCCCAGAAGATAATGATGATATCTTTGCTCTTCCATTTTCACCAAGCCAAAACAGTGCCGAGTCCGAACAGGGAGACTTTGCTTCTTATTTTGAAGCTGATGTTCAAAATGAAGAAATTACCATCAACCCTGAAGGTAGCACCGAAGAAAATTGGATGGATTGGGATACACCACAGGGCGAAGAGGGGCAGAGGGGC